>JAJEIH010000021.1 GCA_022827685.1 Alphaproteobacteria bacterium | reverse complement strand
CGGGGGTCACCCCGGCCCCCGAGCCGGGGTCCATCCATGGCTCGCGACGATGCCGCAGCCGGTGGAGAGGAGGCTCAAACGCTGATGACGCTGCGAAAACCGAGGCTGGGCCCCGGCTCGGGGGCCGGGGCGACAGAGGGGGGACATTCAATGCAACGCCTCCCGATGGGAATGTGTGAATCCGGTAGCGCTTGCGGGGGAGGCCGGGTGGGGGCCCGCTTTCGCGTCAGCGGAAGCGGCGGGCGAAGCCCGGCAAGGACCTGTCCCGCCGAGAGGCCCTCCTCCAACCCCTCCCGCCGAGCGGGAGGGGAGAGAAATCGAAAGCCCTCAACACGAGTCCCGTACTGCGCACTCCGGTATCAGTAGGGGCTGCCGGAGATGTTGCTGTCGGCCATCTTGCCCTTGAGGGCTGCGACCGCGGCCATGGCGCCCTGGGCCATCAGCCGGCTGTCATTGGCGATGGTCGCGAGCTGGAAGCCCTTCTCGAACATCCGCGCGGCATATTCGGGCGAGCCGCAATGCAGGCCGGCCGGCACGCCGTGCTTCTTCGCCCCGGCGAGGATGGTGTCGATGGCCGCCACCACCTCCGGCACCTCGGTGTCGAGCTGCGGGGCGTGGCCGAGCGAGAGCGAGAGGTCCGAGGGGCCGACATAGATGCCGTCCAGCCCCGGCGTGGACAGGATGTCGTCCAGATTGTCGATCGCCTGCTGCGTCTCGATCATGGCGATGGCGAGCACCGTGTCATTGGCGTGCTCGCCATAGTCCGCGCCGGCATACATGACGGCGCGGATCGGCCCGAAGCTGCGCGAGCCCTTGGGCGCGTAGTTGCAGCAGGCGACGAGCAGTTCGCATTCCGCGCGGGTGTTGATCATCGGGCAGATGATGCCGTAGCTGCCGGCGTCCAGAAGCTTCTGGATGATGCCGGGCTCCAGCCACGGCACCCGCGCCATGGGCGTGGCGTCGGAAAGCGAGATCCCCTGCAGCATGGGCACGGCGGCGGTGTAATCGACCATGCCGTGCTGGAGGTCGATGGTGACGCTGTCCCAGCCGCAGCCGGCCATGACCTCGGCCGAGTAGCCGTTCGGGATGGCGAGCCAGCCATTGACGACCGCGCCGCCGGCCTTCCAGGTTTCGAGGACGTTGTTCTTGCGCATGTTCCTTGCGTTCCTTAGCCGAGGACTTCCTTGTTGACCACATGGGCGGGGACGGGCCTGCCGTCGAAGACGTCGATCACGTTCTGGCAGGTGACCATCGCCATGCGGTCCATCGATTCGCGGGTCACGCCCGCCGAGTGCGGCGAGAGCAGCACATTGTCCATGGTGAAGAGCGGGTTGCCGGGAAGCGGCGGCTCCGGGTCGAACACGTCGATGCCGGCCGCCAGGATGGTCCGGTTCCGCAGCGCCTCGATCAGCGCGGCCTCGTTCACGATGCCGCCGCGCGCCGTGGTGACGATGATGGCGGTGGGCTTCATGCGCGCGAGCCGGTCCGCGCCGATCAGGCCGTAGGTCTCCTCGTTGCGCGGGCAGTGGATGGTGACGAAATCCG
The DNA here is from genome assembly GCA_022827685.1 of Alphaproteobacteria bacterium. Taxonomy (GTDB): domain Bacteria; phylum Pseudomonadota; class Alphaproteobacteria; order Bin95; family Bin95; genus Bin95. Next base: position 11,894 of record JAJEIH010000021.1, on the reverse strand, counting down.
CCTCCGCCAACGCCGCGTCGAGGTCGTCCACGAGCGCCGCGCCCGCCGCATGCACGGCCGCCGGGTCCGCATAGGGGTCGTACACCTGCACGTCCATCTCGAAGGCGACGGCGCGCTTCACCGTGCGCGAGCCGATGCGCCCGAAGCCGACCGACAGCAGCCGCTTCTCGAAGAGGTCGAGGGCCGAATACTCGTTGCGCACGCCGAAATTCCCGGCCGCCACGCCGGCATGGTACTGGCGCGCCATCTTGGCGAGGTCGAGCATCATGAACATGGCGTGCTCGGCCACGGTGACCGAATTGGCGGTGCCGGCGACCATGAGCGGCACGCCGCGGTCGGTGAGCGCCGGCACATCGACGGAATCGAAGCCGACGCCGAAGCGCGAGCAGACTTCCAGATTGGGCGTGGCGTCGATCAACTCGCGCGTGTAGCGCGTGCCGAACAGCGTGATCCCGTGGATATCGCCCAGATGCGCCCGGAGGTCGAAATCCGGGCCCTCATGGACGATCTCGACCTCGATATCGTCACGGGCCGCGAACAGGTCGAGCCCGGCCTTCGGCATGCCCTGCACGCAGAGCACCTTGCGCATGTTGGTCGCATTCATGGGGAAGCGCCCCCTCCCGTTCCCTCGCGGCGGCGCATGACGCCGCCCTCCGTACAGTTCGCCGCGTTTCGCGCGGCGGCGGCGCGGAACGCCGCCCTTCGTGTAATTCGCCGCGTTCCGCGCGGCAGCGGCGCACAACGCCGCCCTCCGTACAGTTCGCCGCGTTCCGCGCGGCGGAAGCCCCTGCCATAATCCAGCCGGCGGCGAAATGCAAAGGCGCGCGGGCACAGGCGGCCTCTTGCCGGCGCGCTCCGTTGGGGGCACACTCCGCGCCGAAGGAAAGGCCGTCCATGCCGCTGGAACTGTCCGCCTGGCTCACGCCCGCCATCCTCATCGCCGTCGCGGCGCTGCTGCTGCGCAGCCACGCGCGGCTCGAGGAGCGTCTCGGCGCGCGCATCGACGAGGTCAGCAAAAATCTCGGCGCGCGCATCGACGAGACCAACAAGAGCCTCGGCGCGCGCATCGACGAGGTCAACAAGAGCCTTGGCGCGCGCATCGACGAGGTCAACAAGCGCATCGACGAGACCAACAAGAGCCTCGGCGCGCGCATCGACGAGGTCAACAAAAGCCTTGGCGCGCGCATCGACGAGACCAACAGGCGCATCGACGAGATCAACAGGAGCCTCGGCGCCCGCATAGACGTGGTCGAAGACCGGCTGCGGGCGGTCGAACACGGGCAGGCGCGGCTCGAGGGCCTGCTCGACGGCCTCCGCGAGGCGATTGCCGGCCGCCGCCCCGCCGCCTGACAGCGGCGGAATCTTCCGGGCAAGGGCGACAGCGAAAGTGACGGCAGGGTGAAGTTCGGCTGGCTGACGCTCTCGGCCTCGCCGGCGCCGGAGGCGGACCGCGAGCGCATTGCCGACCAGATCGCGCTTGCGGAGGCGGCGGAAGCGGCGGGCTTCTCCGATGTCTGGCTGACGGAGCACTACTTCACCGGCGAGAGCGTCTATTGCGACGCGCTCACCTTCGCCGCCGCGCTCGCCATGCGCACGACGCGGATGCGCATCGGCTTCGCCGTGGTGCAGGCGCCGTTCCACCACCCGGTGCGGCTTGCGACGCAGCTCTCCCTGCTCGACAACCTCTCCGGCGGGCGCATCGACATCGGCGTCGGCAAGGGCACGGTCTATAACGAGTACGAGTTCGTCGGCTACGGCCTGCGCAGCGGCGATTCCCGCGCGCGGATGGCCGAGACCGTCTCCATCCTGGAGCGGGTCTGGACCGAGGCGCCGTTCCGCCACAAGGGCGCGTTCCACGACTTCGAGATACCGGCAATCCGCCCGCGGCCGGTGCAGCGGCCGGGCCCGCCGCTCTGGCGCTCGGCGATCTCGCCCGCCTCCTTCCGGGAATGCGGCGAGGCCGGGCTGCCGCTGCTGACGACGCGCCTGCCGCTGGAGGCCGTCCCGGCGCGCTGGGCGCTCTATGCCGAGGGGCTGGAGGCCGGCGGCCACCCGCCGGACATGCAGGCCCGGCTGCTGGCGGACGCCGCGGTCTGGCGCAATGTCTATGTGGCGGACTCGGACGCCGAGGCGGAAGACCGGCTATATGCGCATCTGGTGGCGGCCCGCGCCCATATCATGCATCTGCGCGCCACGCTCAACCCGCCGGATTTCGAGATCGACCCGGCCATGCTCAACGCGATGAGCGACCCCTCGGTCCCGGACGGCGAGGCGGTGACGCAGGCGATGGAAACCGGCTCCATCTTCGGCTCCTCCGCCCGTGTGCGCGAGCAGGTCGCCGCGCTCCGCGACGCCGGCGTCGGCCACCTGCTCTGCCAGATCGCCTTCGGCGCCATGGAGCGCGACGAGGCGCTCGCCAACATGCGCGGCTTCTCCGAGGCGGTTATCGAACGGCCCTGAGAAGGGCGGGAGAGCCTACTCCGCAGCGGCAGCCGGGGCCTTCAGGTCCGTGGAGTATCTGATCGAGACCGGGGCCTCGGCCTCGAAGGGGCTCTTGAGGTCGAGCTCCTTCGCGATCTCGCGGATCGCCGGGAAGACCTCCGTGCCGATCATCCTGATGCAGGTCATCGAATCTTCCTGGCTGACCGTCCCGTCATTGCCCCAGAGCGCGAGGATGCCGGGCCGGGTCTCCTCCAGGATGCGGCGCAGCTTCGGCACCACCGTGTCCGGCGTGCCGGCGATAATGCGCAAATCCTCCATCTGCTGCTCGAAGCTCGTCTGGCCGCGCGGATTGGCCCGCCGGCCGGCGGCGAACTCCACGAAGGCGCGGCGGTTGCGCGGCGAGGAATAGCCGGACGGCGTGGACCAGACGGGGTGTGCCAGGCCCGTGAACTCGCCCTGCATCCAGCGGAACTGGCGCGCGTTCTCGATGGCCTTTTCCTCATTGTCCGAAACATGCACTTGGATCAGGTAGCCCCGGTTCTCCGGCCCGGCCTCGTAGCCGGCCTCGAGCGCCACATCGTCATAGGTCTGCCAGATCTTCTTGGTGTCGGCGATGGAGGTGTTGAGCGCGATATAGGGATAGCGCTGCTCGGCCGCCCACACGATGGTCTCGCGGCTGATGACGCCCGGCACCCAGACGCGCGGATAGGGCTTCTGCAGCGGCACCGCCCAGGGGTTCACCACGCGGTTCTGGTAGTGCCGGCCCTCGAAGCGGAAGGGGCCGGTCTCGGTCCAGGCGCGGACGATCAGGTCGTGCGCCTCCTCGAAGCGCTCGCGGTTGTAGGCCGGGTTGACGCCGGCGGCGAGCTGCTCCTGGCCGCCGCCGCGCACAAAGCCGGAGACCAGGCGGCCCTTGGAAATCATGTCGATCATGGCCAGCTCTTCGGCGAGCCGGACCGGATTCTCCGACAGCGGCAGCGGGTTGCCGAGCATGACGATCTTCACCTTCTCGGTCATGCCCGCCAGGATCGCCGCGAAGATGTTGGCCTTGGCCTGCATGCAGAACGGCGCATTGTGGTGCTCGTTCAGCATGATGCCGTCTATGCCGACTTCCTCGGCGTAGAGATATTGCTCCAGGAACTCGTTGTAGAGGCGGCTGCCGTCCACCGGGTCGAAATAGCGGTTGGAGAACATCAGCGCCGTCGCGCCGAACTCCAGCCCCTTGTCCGCCGGGTAAGTGGACATGGGCTGCTCGGTGAAATACATGAGGTGCATCGGCCGTTACTCCCCGATGAAGTCCTGAACGAGCCGCGCCAGCGCCTCCGGGCGCTCCAGCGCGACGGCGTGGCCGCAATCCGCGACGGTTTCCAGGCGGGCATTGGGCAGGGCGGCGGCATATTGCGCCGCGCAGTCCGCCGGCACCACCCCGTCGTCCGCCCCGTGCACGACCAGCGCCGGCGCGGTGACGCTGCCGAGCAGCGGCGCCAGCGTCTGGCTGTACATGTAGGGCTTCCAGGCGATGCGGAAGCACATTTCGCGGCAGATGTCCCAGGCCTCGAGCTGGTCGTTCGTGGGCTCGCGCCCATAGACCGCGTCAAAGGCGGCGGGGTCCTTGAAGAAGGCCTCGGCATAGTCGATATAGCCGACCAGCGCCTGGTCGAGGATGAAGCCCTCGCGCGGCTGGAGTCCCATGGCGCCGACCAGCACCAGCCGGTCAACATCGGCGGGCGCCATGCTCGCCATCTCCGCCGCCACCCAGCCGCCGAAGCCGAGCCCGACCAGCGTCGCGCGCCCGATGCCGAGTTTCGCCAGCAGGCCGCGATAGAGCACCGCCAGGTCGCGCACGCTGCGCATCCACTCCGCCCGCTCGCTGCCGAGGCCGAAGCCCGGATGGACCGGCATCAGCACATCGCGGGAGCCCGAAAGCGCCTCCGCGAAGTCCGCGCGGTCAGGACAGCCGATATCGTGGTGCAGGATCAGCACCGGGCTGCCCGTGCCGCAGCGGCAATAGCGCACCGGCACCCCCGCCACGCCCGTCTCCTGCCAATAATCCCCGCAACCCCCGGCCATCCGGCTGTCCCTCTCTTTCCCCGGTAAGCTTCAGCCTAGACCGTTTGCGGCCCCGACGGAAACCGGGCTCAAGGCGTATTGCGGGCGCGCGCTTCCAGCCGCTCCAGCCAGCCCCGGAAATGCGGGCACTCGGCGCGGATGCGCTCCAGCCCGATTTCCAGTGCGGCGAGGCTGCCCATCAACACTTTCTGATAGGCCGGGAACAATGCCTCAATGCGCTTGGAAGGCGCGGTTTCCGGCGAGTCGTCGATATCCTCGGGGTTCTCGAAGCCGTCCCGGATTGCCTGAAAGTCGGGAATCAAGTCGGGACGCCCTATTGCTGTTCCGAACGCCACGCAGTCGCTGAACAGCATGGCCTCGAATTCATGCATCATCACCAACGGCAGGAACCGGCCCCGGTCGAAACCGCTGCCCATCTGGTCTGCGATACGGTCCTGCAGCGCGGTTTCGACCGGGACCGCGCCTGCCGACGCAGCCCTTCCCGGTCACGCTCGCGGTCCGCTCTGCGGCAGCGCGTAGTAGTCCGCCATCAGCGCCACCGCTGCCGCCCGGTCTTGTCGCAGATGACGTTCGAGGTCCCTGCAGGCAGAGGACCAGCCGCGAATTCCGCCGCGCCGGAAGCGCTGTCGCGCGTTTCCCAACAATCTCGCGCCGATGTTGGTGTAGCCGAAATTGCGGAGATGGGGAGCCAGCACTGCGTTGACGAAAGTCTCCTCCGTCTCGCCTTCGACGAGAACGAGCAACCGCGTCATGTCATTCGCTGTCCGCGCCTTCGGGTGCCGGGCGGCCGCCGAAGTGATTCTTCTCCCACAACTGGCCGAGGCTGTAGTCCTCCAGCCACTCCCGCAGCGGCTCCGCCTCCAGCCGGTTGAGCCGCGTCTCTCCGCCGACGCGCTCTGCAACCAGAATGTCCTCCGGTTCCAAATGGTCCAGCAAGCCCGGAGACTGTGTGGCTACTACGATCTGCGTTTCCTTTGACGCGGAACGCAGCATGGCGGCGAGCATGGCGATGGCGTAGGGGTGCAGACCCAGTTCCGGCTCGTCGAGAAGGACAATGCCGGGCCGAAGCTCCGCCGGCTGGAGAAGCAGGGCCGTCAGCGCCATGAACCGCAAGGTTCCATCGGAGAGGGAGGCGGCGTCGAAATAAGCGTCTGAATTCCTGTGCTGCCATTCGAGCAAGATGGAATCGGGATTGAGCTTCAGCGGCTCCAGGGCGAAGTCATCGAAGAACGGTGCAACCTGACGAATCGTGTTCCGAGTCAGCCGGTAGGAGGCTTCATGCCTCTCACGCAGGAGATAAAGAAAGGCTGCGAGATTTGAGCCATCCTCCCTGAGGAAGCGGTTATCATGCAGCTTAGATGTTTTCTTCATCGGAGAATGAAAACTGGTGTCATGAAAATGATATTGCCGCCATGACGTAAGCCGCTCTCTATATTTGTCTTCTATGGCTCTATCTTTTTTGCTTTTGTCGGCACTTAATTTTGTGAAGCCGGTTGCATAGCTGAAACTAGTTCCAATCCTATCGGAAACAATGGGGTGTAACCGTAAACGGCACTGTTCCCCGTTGGAAAAATCGATTCGTATGTCCGCAACCTCTGTGTACCGGGTGCCGAAATGCAATGTTTTATCTGCGCCTCCAGACCGTTCTACATGAGCATTAACGCCACCGCGACTGTAGGCTTGAAGGAACGAAAACGCATCAAGGAAATTTGACTTGCCAGACCCGTTCGCCCCGATCAACACATTGAGCGGGCCGAGCGGCACCTCGACTTCTGCGCCGAAGCTTTTGAATCCGGCAATTGCTATGCTCTTGAGCATACTCATGTAGTGCCACTTGTGGCCTGGAATTCAGCCGTTATACCCTGCACCGGAAGCCGGCGCGCGTCCACAGGGAAGCGCCACCCTCACGCAATCCGGTCGCCCTGCTGGATTTTCGGGGCGGTGCGGTTGTCCATGCCGGGGAGCATTTGCGCCGGGTCGCGGGTGACGACGACATCGACGACGCTCGGGCGGCCCTGCTCGGCGACGGCCTCGGCGAAGGCGGCGTCGAGGTCGGCCGGGTCCTCGACGCGCAGGCCGTGGCAGCCGAGCGCGCGGGCCGCGTCCGCATAGTTGGTCTCCGAGAGGTCGGAGGACTGGTAGCGGCCTCCGTACATGGCGTGCTGGAGCGCCTTCACGTAGCCCGACGCGGCGTTGTTCACCACGGCGACCGTGAGGCCGAGGCCGAGGCGGCGCGCGGTCTCGATCTCGCCGAGCGTCATGTTGAAACCGCCGTCGCCGGAGAGCGCCACCACCGGCCGGTCGCCCGCGGCCAGCGCCGCGCCCATGCCGCCCGGCAGGCCGTAGCCGATGGAGGCGAAGCCGCGGTCGGCGATATAGGTGCGCCCCGCCTGCCGCGTATCGTAAAGCAGCCCCGTCCAGTGGCCGGCGAAGCCGCCGTCGGCCACCAGGATGCCGTCGTCGGGGAGTGCTCTGCGGATGGCGTGGACCAGCCGCGCCATGTTGACCGGGACCTCGGCGCTCTCGTAGCGGGCGCGGGCCTCTTCGCGCCAGGCGGCGTGGCGGCGGGCGGCCTCGCCGGTCCAGGCGCTGCGGTCGATGCGCGCGTCGCAGGCCGCCGCCAGGTCGTCGAGGCCGGCCTGGGCGTCGCCCCAGAGGCCGGTTTGGGTGCGCACGGCGCGGCCGATCTCGCCCGCCTCGATCTCCAGGTGGATGAGCGGGATATGCGCGGGCGGCAGCGTGTAGCGCCTGGTCGCGATCTCGCCGAGCTTGCAGCCGACCGCGATCAGCGCGTCCGCCTCCCCGATCAGCCCGTTGGCGATGCGGTCGTAGCGCCCGAACAGGCCCATCGACAGGGGATGCGTGCAGGCGATGGCGCCCTTGCCGGACATGGTGTGCGCGACCGGCACGCCATGCGTCTCGGCGAAACGCCTGAGCGCCTCCCAGGCTTCGGAAAGGTGGATGCCGCCGCCGGCGAGCAGCAGCGGGCGTTCGGCGCGGTCGAGGATGGCCGCCGCGCGCTCGACCGCCGCCGCATCCGGGCGGGCGCGGAGCGAGGGGATGCGCTTGCACGCCTCGTCCACATAGAGCGCTTCCTCGCTGAAATCGAACTCGCCATGCGCGATGTCCTCCGGCACGTCGAGGATAACGGGGCCGGGCCGCCCGCCGGTCGCGACCGCGAAGGCGCGGCGCACATGCTCCGGGATGCGCTCGCCGACCTCGACGCGGATCACCTCCTTCACCGCCGGCGCCAGCATCTCGATCTGGCGGGTTTCCTGGGTCATGTTCTTCCAGGCATGGGCCCGGTTGGCGTCGCCCACCACGGCGATCATCGGTACGCCGGCGTTCAGCGACTCCACGAGCGCTGTCAGCAGGTTGGTGGCGCCGGGCCCGAGCGTCGCATCGACCACGCCCGGCCGCCCGGTCACGCGCGCCCAGGCGTCCGCGGCGAAGGCCCCGCAGCGCTCGTCGTTGATGAGCGTGTGGGTCATGCCGAGCGCGCGCACCCCGTCATAGAAGGGCAGGAGCTGGAAGCCCGCCATGCCCCAGATCGGCGCGCCGCCATAGGCGTTCAGCATTTCGGCGACGGCGCGGCCGCCGTTCATCCGCCGCGTCGGGTCGTTGCGCCGGTCGGTCATGCGAAGAGCTCCGCGAATTCGGGGAGGGTCATGCCGGGCGCGGCGCCCGCGGCGCGCGCCAGGCTGTTGGCGGCGGAAAGCCGCCCGGTGTTCCAGAGCGAGCGGGCGTCGCCGATGCGCGCGGTCGCGCCCGCAACGGCCGCGGCCGGCACGCCCATGCCGGCGCAGGGCTCCAGCCGGCCGATTCCCGCTCCGTCGCAGCCCATGCCGGCGTCGTGGCAGACGACGGCGCGCACGACATGGTGGATGACATAGCCCGGATTGGCGGGCAGCAGCGCGCCGTGGCTTCCGGAAACGACCACCTTGTCGCCGTCCGAGGCTTGCAGCAGCGAGAGCGAGTCGAGCCCGACCACGCCCGGCGCGAGTTCCACCCGGGCCTCTTCCAGCGGCGGCAGGACGCCTGAGGGCTCCGGCGCTTCGGCAAGCAATGCGCCGGCTTCCGCCGCGCCCATGCCGATGCGGCATCCGGTGCGGGCGGCGGCCTCGTTGACGGCGGAGAGGACGCCCCGCCGGGCCATGTCGGCGCCGTCGCCGATGCGCGCGCTCATATGGTCGATGGCGGCCGCGCCCATGCCGATCGTGTCCAGCAGGGCGAGCGCGCCGGTGCCCGCCCGGTCGAGCCCGAAGCCGGCATCGTTCAGCATGACAGCGCGCAGGCCCGCCTTCGCCGCCACGCCCGCGCAATAGGCCCCGCCATGGCTGCCCGCCAGCACGACGCGCCCGCGATGGCCGGGTTCGACATGGGTGATCGAGTCGATGACGATCATGGCCTGTCCGCGCCGGTCGGACCGTTCGCCGGCGGCTTCGCGACGGGCCGCCGGCAGCGTCGGGGAAGGGGCCGGCGCGGCAAGGACTGGCTACAGCAGCTTGACGAGGGCGACGATCAGCCCGCCCTGGGCGATCATCGCGCCGAACATCCATTTCAGCAGGTCGGCCTTGACCGCGGCGATCTCGGCCCTGAGCCCGTTCTCGACCCTCGCGATCTCGCCCTTGAGTTCGGTCTCGGCCTTCGCGATCCGGGCCTCGGTCTCCAGCCGAAGCGTCTCCACACCGCCCTCGACCTTCGCGATCTCGGCCTTGAGCCCGGCCTCGACTGCCGCGAGGTCGGCCTTGAGCCCGGCCTCGACCTTCGCGATCTCGGCCTTGAGCCCGGCTTCGACCTTTGCGACGTCCGCCCTGACCGCCTCGATGTCCGCCTTGAGCCCGGCCTCGACTGCCGCGAGGTCGGTCTGCGCCGCTGCGATGTCGGCTTTGGTCGCCAGGTTGGTGTTGAGCAGGGCGACATGCTCTTCGGCCAGGGTCTCGGCCTGCTTCTCGGTGAAGCCGCCTTCCGTCAGGCGTTTGACGAAGCGGTGGGTGTCGAAGGCGATGGCCCCGGTCATGCCTCCGACTATAGGAACCGCAACGCTCCGGGGCAAGCGGCGGGCCAGCCGCTCACGCCGTGAAAACGGGCTTGTCGCCGGGGGCGGGGGTGCCGGAGAAGGCGCCGGCGCGCATCACGGCCATGCGGCCGCCATGGGCCTCGACGAGCGCATTCTGGCTCGCCCGCGCGCGCCGGTGGACCTCGTCCGGGTCGCAGACCTCGCGCATCGCCGCGGTGAGGTGGGCGACCGTCTTCGGCTCGCGGGCGGCCAGGTTTTGGCGTTCCTGGGGGTCGGCCCCGAGGTCGAACAGCTCCGGTTCGAAGCCGGTATAGCGGATCAGCTTCCACCGGCCCTGCCGCAGCATGAAGCAGCCGGAGGCGGCCCCGGCCGCGTGGTATTCGCTGAACACGGCGCGCTCCGGTTCGTCGCCGAGCGTCCAGAGCGAGCGGCCGGGAAGCGCGGGGTCGGGTTCGAGGCCCGCGCATTCCAGAATCGCCGGGTGGCAGTCCAGCAGCGAGGCCGGCGTTTGCGAGACCCGCCCCGCCGGCACGCCCGGCCCGGCGGCGATGAGCGGCACGCGGACCGCCTCCTCATACATGTTGGACTTGCCCCAGAGCCCGCGCACGCCGAGGTTCTCGCCGTGGTCGCTGGTGTAGATGACGCGCGTTGCCTCCGCGAGCCCGGCTTCCTCCAGTGCGGCCAGCACGCGGCCGATATTGTCGTCGAGGAAGGAGCAGAGGCCGTAATAGGAGGCGACGGCGACCCGCCGCGCCTCGTCGTTGAAGAAGCTGTCATAGGGCTGCGCCTCGGCATAGGCCTCTATCCAGGGATGGCGCGGGCGAAGGCGGTAGTCCCTCGGCAGGGCCATGTCCGCCGGGTCGTAGAGGGCGAAGAAGGGCTCGGGCGCGATCAGCGGGAAATGCGGGCAGACGAAGGAGACGAACAGCATCCACGGGGCCTCCGCCGCCGGGGCCTCTTCGCCCAGCCAGCGCACCGCCTCGTCCGCGATCGCGCGGTCGTAGCGGGTGTAGCCGCTCTCGCCGGGGCCGATCTCGCGCGAGAACTTCGCCCCGCCGAAGCGCACCGGCATGGGGTCCTTGATCGCGCCATACACGTCGCCCTTGCCGTCCACGACATGCAGCGGGCGGATCTGGGTGTCGAAGCCGGTCGGGTCCGCCTCGTCGCGGTAATGCAGCTTGCCTATGGAGAGCACCGGGCGGCCCGCTGCCTGCAGCGCATGGCCCCAGCCGGGCACGCTGCCGTCATAGGGGTGGCCGTTGTCCCAGGCGCCGATCTGGTGGACATGGCGCCCAGTGGCGAAAGCGGCCCTGGCCGGCACGCAGATCGGCGAGGGCGTGTAGGCGCTGGAAAAGAGCGTGCCGCGCGCCGCCAGCGCGTCCAGGTTCGGCGTCTTCACGACCGGATGGCCCGCAACCCCCATGGCATTGGCGCTATGCTCGTCGGACATGATGAAAAGCAGGTTTTGCGGTTGCATGGCGCGGCGTCTCTCCGCCCGGATGAGGGCGGCGGGATTGAAGCCGATTGCCCGGCGCTTTCCAAGCTGGCCCGGCTGCGGGACGCTGCGGGGGGCCGGCGGCCGGCCGCGAACGGATTCGCAATGAGGCGGGGAACGCGATGAACGACACGACCGGAGAGGCTTCCGCATCCGGGCCGTTGCAGGGGCTGCGGGTCATCGAGCTCGGCTCGACCGTGGCGGCTCCCTTCTGCGCGCGCCTGTTCGCCGATTTCGGCGCCGACGTCATCAAGGTGGAGCAGGCCGACGGCGATGCGGTGCGCTCGATGGGACGGCGAAAGGACGGCCGCTCCCTCTATGCGGCCTCGATCCTGCGGGGCAAGCGGCTGGCTTCCATCGATCTCAGGACCGAAGCCGGCCGGGACCTTGTCCGCCGCCTCTCGGAGGGCGCGGACATCCTGGTCGAGAACTTCCGCCCCGGCACCATGGAGCGCTGGGGGCTCGGCTACGAGGCGTTGAGCGCCGCCAATCCGGGGCTGGTCATGGTCCGGATCAGCGGCTTCGGCCAGACCGGCCCCGCCAGCGGCCGGAGCGGCTACGGGGTGGTGTGCCAAATTAAAGGCAGCTTTTTGCCATATAGGCACCTGATACAGCGATGCTCTTCCTCGTAAGAAACAGTGTAATAGCAGTTAGTTATGAGCATGTCAAGGCGCTCATGCCGAATATCCGGATTGTATTTATGTCACGCTTATGTTGTTAGAATTTGCATTGAACTGAGCCGCGTTCCGCGGCGGGTTGTCGTGCCCGCCGTGTAGTCGGAGTGATCTCCCTACAGCAGGCCAGTCATCGGGACCGTCCGTCCGACGTCGCAGCGCACGGCTCGATCCCCGTTTTCCCTGGCTGATC
>JAJEIH010000101.1 GCA_022827685.1 Alphaproteobacteria bacterium | reverse complement strand
CGGTATCGCGCTGCCGCCCAATGCGCGCGAACACCACGCCTGACCCCCAATCCTTCGAAAATGTAGTGCATACAACCGGCGCCGCCGGCATAACCCACTGTTCTATCGAATACTTTTAAACGGCACTGTTGAAGTTGGGTCTGGCATGCGATGCGCCACCTCGAGGAGCGCCGGTCGGTATTCGCGGCGGCGGACCTCGAGGAACTGGCGCTCGGCCATGCGCCGGGGCGCCATTCCATCGGGGCGGTGCGCGCGGCCATCGACACGCTTGTCAGGGATGCGCATCTGGTCGAGGCGACCCTGAAGCGCGCGGACCGGGCCTATGTCACCGACCGGGCGCTGAAGGCGGAGCGCGCGGTCATCGCGGCGATGAAGGCCGGCAGGGGCAGGGGCGCGCCGCTCGCCCGGGAGGAAGATGTGGCGGCGCATCTGGCGGACCGGGGCCTGACGGAAGGACAGGAGGAGGCGGTCCGGACGATCCTGCTGTCGGAGGACCGCATCGTCGGCGTGCAGGGCCGCGCGGGGACCGGCAAGACGGCGATGCTCTCGCACATGCGCGCGCTTGCCGGCGGGCGGTTCGTGCTGGGCCTGGCGCCGTCGGCGGCGGCGGCGCGGGTGCTGGCGCGCGAGACCGACATGCCCGCGCGGACGCTGCAATGGTTCCTCACCCGCTGCCGCGCCGTGGAGGACCCCGGATCGGGTCCGGGGCAGGCTCCCGGATCGGAGTCCCCCGGATCAAGCCCGGGGCAGGCTGGGGCAGGCGGCCAGCCTGGCGTCGCGCGGCTGAGGGAGATGTTTGCCGGCGCGGTGCTGGTGCTGGACGAGGCGTCGATGGTCTCGACCGACCGGATGAAGAGCCTGATGCGGGTTGCGGACGGTCTCGGGGTGGCGCGCCTTGCGCTTGTGGGCGACCGGAGCCAGCTGCGGGCGGTGGAGGCGGGCCAGCCCTTCCGGCAGTTGCAGCAGGCGGGCATGACGACGGCGGTGATGGACGAGATCCTGCGCCAGCGCAATCCGGCGCTCAGGGCGGCGGTGGAGGCGGTGCTGGAGGGCGAGCCCGGCGAGGCGGTGGGCCTGCTGGGGTCGAGCGTGCATGAGGCCGCCTGGGACGAGCTCGGGCGGAAGGCGGCGGAGGCATGGCTGGCGCTCGACCCGGAGACGCGCGCGCGGACATTGCTGGTGGCGCCGACGCACGAGATGAGGGCGGAGGTCAACGGGACGGTGCGCGAGGCGCTGGCGGCGGAGGGCGTGCTGCGGGGCAAGGCGCTGCGGATCGACCGGCTGGTCGGGCTCGGCATGACGCGGACCGAGAAGGGCGAGGCGCGCAACTACCGCGAAGGCGATGTCGTGGTGTTCCACCAGGACCTTGTGAACTACCGGGTGAAGCGGGACGACGCGCTGACGGTGACCGGGGTCGAGGAGGGCCGCGTGCTGCTGATGCACCCGGACGGCCGTCCGCGCCGCGTCGCGCCGGGCCGGGGCTATATCCGCTACCGCCTGGAGGTCTACGAGACGCAGCCCATCGAGATCATGGCGGGCGACCGGATAAGATGGACCCGCAACGACGGGGCGCGGGAACTGGCGAACGGGGAGCGGGCAAAGGTCGAGGCGATCACCCCGACCCGGGTGCGGTTCCTTCTCGACGACGGGCGCAAGCTTTCCCTCCGGCATGACGATCCCCAGCTCCGTCATATCGACCATGCCTGGAGCACGACCGCGCATGGGGCGCAGGGCAGCACGGCGGACCATGTCATTGCGGTGCTGGACTCGGGCCACGGGGCGCTGACGGACCAGGCGACCTTCTATGTCGAGATCAGCCGGGCGCGCGACAGCGCGGTTGTGCTGACCGACAACCGGGAGGAGCTGGTGGAGGCGCTGGAGGCGCATACGGGCGAGCGCGCGACGGCGCTGGAGGCGGTGGGCGAGGAGATCGGCCCGGACCTCGACGCCGTCCGGATCCCGGACAAGCTGCCGGCCTGGACGCCGCGCGAGGAGTGGACGGAACTGGAGGAGACGGCCCGCAGGGAGGGGACGATCCTCTTCCGCGTCGCGGGCTATGACGGCCTTGTCGACCGCACGCGGCGGCTGGCGGCGCATTATCCCGCCCTTCCCGCGCCGATCCGGGAGGTCGTCGACGGGCTGCTTGCCTATGACCGCCTCTGCCGCGAGGGCGATGGCGGCGCGGCGGAGTTCCTGCGCCTGCTGCAAACACATGCCGGGGCGAGGGAGGCCCTGGAGGGCGAGGCAGAGACCGGTGACCGCCCGGTTGCGGCCCTTGACGGCTATCCCGCATGGCGGGCGATGTCGGAACGCCTCGCGGCGAACGGCGGGGCGCTGATCGACGATACCGGCGCGCGCGCAGGCGAGGCGGGGCCGCAGATCGAAGCGCATCTCGAACGTCTGGAGGCGGTGGCGGCGCTCGACGAGGCCGTGCTCCGGTTCGAGGCCCTCTACGGGGAGGCCGGCGAACGGGCGGAAGCCGCCGGCACGGTCCCGCTCCATGCGGAGGGCGAGTTGCTGGAGCTGGCGCGCGCGCTCGCGCCGCAAGAGTTCGCGCCGCAGCGCATCCGGGAGGCCGTGGCGCAGGTCCTTGCCGGGGCCGAAGCGTTCGAGACGCGCCGGGCGGAGATCGCCGCGCTTCGCGAGGAGACGGCCGGGCTTGTCGAGGAGCACGGGCGCCTGGAGGCAGATGCCGGCACGGAGCCGCCGACCGCGCTGGCGGCATGGCGGGCATGGGCCGGGCGCGTCGAGGCGGCGACCGGGCGCTGGCGGAACCTGCAGGACGACCCCGCGCTCCGGGGGCCGCATCCCGGCCGGCCCGGAGACGAGGCCGCCGAAATCGCGGCCGCCCTCGACCGGCTGGGGGCGCTGCGCGCCCGCGACGAGGCCTGGGCGGCGCTGGCGGCCGCGCGCCTCCGGATCCGCAGCCTGGCCCTTGGCCGGCCGCCGTCGCTTCGGCCCCGTCCGCCCTTCTATCTGAGGGAATGGCCGGATTTCGCGGCGCAGGCGGCGGCGTTCGCCGAACGCGCGGACCTGCCGGAGGCGGCGGCCGCGCTGGCGGGGCGCATACTGGATTACGACCGCGACTGCCGCGAGGCGCGCGCCGCCATCCGGGATTTGCTCGCCGATGTCGAAGAGCACGGGCGGCAATGGGACGGCCTGGAGCGGATGGCGGCGCGCAGGCGGGAGGCGGAGGACCCCGATTTCTCCATGGCGGACCTGCCGGAATACGGGCCGCTCTCCGGGCGCGCCGCCGGCTTGCGGGAGGCCGGGCGGGCGGTCCTGGAGGACGGAAAGCGCTACGGCCCGCATCTCGGCCGGATGCCGCGCTCGCGGCGCGGCGTCGAGGGCGGCATGAAGCTTCTGGAGAGGCACGGACCGCTCGACCGCTTCGCCCGGGTGAGGGACAGGCTCGCCGAAACCCGCGCCGGGGCCGAAGCGCGCGGCGTGCTGGCGTTCCACGATGCCGGTTACGGCGCGGCCATCGGCGAGGCGGAGGAGCTGGAGAAGGAGCCGGCGCTGGAGGCGGCGGCCCGGCGCCGGCTGCTGGCCGCGCTCGACGAACATGCCGACCGCGCCGCCGAATGGGCGAGGGCCGCCGCGCTGCTGGCGGACATCCGCGCGCTGGACCGGCGGGGCCGGGGGCTGGAGCGCTACGCCCGGCGCGACGGCGTTCCCGTCTCGCTGCTGGCGGGCGCCTCCGGCTGGCGCGAGGACAACCGGGTCTTCGCGGAGGAGGCCCGCGCCGCGCTCGACGACAGCGAACTGCATGAGCGCGGCCACTGGCGAAGCCGCCCGGAGACCCGCGCCGCTGTCGGCGCGGCCGAGGCGCGGGCGCTCGAACGCTCCCGGGCCCCGGAAGAGGATTACCGGCGCATCCGGGAGATGACGCGCGCCGAGACGGCCCGCCTGGCCGATCCCGACGTGAAATGCGCGTTCCGCAGTCGCTGGTGGAACGAAAGGCCGCTGGCGGTGGGCGACCGGCTGCGCTTCCGGCGCCGGGCCGAGGGACCGGAGAACGAGGCCGTCGTCGTCATGTCCGGCTGGAGCGGGGGCCTGCATCCGAAGGACAGCGTGACGCTCCGCTGGCTCGGTTCGCCGCCCGGCCATGAAGTCGCGGGAAAGGACGAGACAATCCCTCTGGAAGAGCTGTCGGGCCGCGGCGTGCTGGTTGCGGACTGGAGCGATGAGCGGCTGAGGGGCATGGAGGTCGACCGGCAGCGCGCGCAGGCAGCGGACGGCTTCCCGCTCGACGCCAGGCGGGACCTCGTCACGGGCGACATCGTCCGCTGGGCGGAGTTCATCCGGGGCGGGCGGTTCGGCATGGAGGAGCGGCAGGGCGACATCCTGCCGGAGGTGGTGCAGTTCGAGGGAAGGCTGCTCGCCAGGGCGGCGGCGGAGACGGCCGTCGAGGACCGGTGCCGGGTCGAGGTCTCGTGGCGCTCGGATGGCGGGCCGCCCGGGGCGCGGAGCCTTGCGCTCGGACGGCTCACCGGGCGGGGCTGCTGGCGCGCTCTTGCCGGGGACGAGGAGGCGCGCCGGGACCGGGCAAGGGTCGAGGCAAGGCGACTCGTTCGGCAAAGGAAACGCCTGCTCGAACTCAAGCAGGAACTCAAGCGCACGCGCTACGAGACGATACGTCCCTAGCGGCGCGGAGGGCGGCGATGGTTCTGGACCTTGTCAGGCATGCGGGTGCGGCTATCGAGTGGGACCGCATGCTGGAGCCGGAAGAGGAGGCGGCGCTCCGGGCGGTGAAGGGCCGCGAGGCCGGGCCGGAAGAGCGGGCCCTCTATCTGCGCACGGTCGGCGCCGCGCGCGCCCGCGATCTCTGGTTCCTCTGCGACTGCCGCCACGAGGAAGGCGGCAGGCGGCCCGTCATCGTGCCGCGCAAGGACGGGCCGCAGCGCTATTCCCTGGTCAACCTGCCGAAGTCGCGGCTGCCGCATGCGGAAGGCTGCGTCTTCGGCCTTGTCGGGAAAGAGGGCGAAGGCCGGACCCGGCGCCATGCGCCCGCGCCGCTGCATGACGACCGGTTCGATCCCTTCCCGCCGGCCGACAGCGCGACCGGCGATGATGACGGTGAAGATGACGATGACGGCCCGATGCGGCCGGTCATGACCGCGATGCGCGGGGGCGTGGCGGCCCCGCCGCGCCATCGCAGGGTCCCGGCCATGCTGCGCCTGCTGATGCAGACCGCCCGGCTGAACCGGCTGGGCGCCGTCGAGGGCTTCTCCTCGCCTCAGGACTGGCTCCCGGAAATCCGCCATGCGGCGGAGCGGTTCTTCACCCCCGACGGCAGGCCCGCTTCCGGCCTGGTGTTCGCCGGCCCCGAAAGCTGGCGCGGCGGAGCCGTTGCAAGGCGGCTTGAGGAGAGGGAGCCCGGCTGGCCCGAAGGCCGGCACCCTTTCGCCATGCTCTGCGGCGCTGCCCTCAGCCTGTCCGACACCGTAATCAACCCCGACCACCCCCGCGAGGGCCGCCTCTCCGTCCCCTCCGGCGTGGCGAGCCTCAGGATCGGTGAGACCCGCATAGCCGGACCCTGGGTATTCCTCGCCATCGTCATGCGCACCGGGAAGGGCGGGCCCCTGGCATGCGTGACGGCATGCGCCCGCCCGGTCTTCTCGTCCGCCCGCCCGGTTCCCGTGGACTCCGGAGCCGAGCGGCGCGCCTTCGACACGCTCGCCCGCCTCCTCCGCGACATGGAAAGCGACCCCGCCCTCCGGCAGGCGCTCGGCGGCCCCGTCCGCATGGAGCTCGAAAAGCCGCTGACCGACTTCCGCACCGCGCCCAAACCATGCCGGCCGGATTTCATCGTCACCGTCGCGCCGCCCGAAACGCCGCGCCGCGATGCCTCCGACCGCGACCTTGCGCGCTATGTGATCGAGGTCATGGGCTCCGACGACGAGGAATACCGCAAGGGCAAGGCCGCAACCCACGCCCCCATGCGCCGCATCGGGCGCCTGTTCCGCATGGAGGCGCCCGAGTTCGACGACCGCCGCAACGGCATCGAACGCCAGGCCGCGCGCATCATGCGCGATATCGCCGGCGATCTCCGGCGACGATGGGGAACGGCGGTGAGGGCGTGAAAGTGGCCATCACCGCAGCATGCCTCCAGGACGCGCTCCGCGACGTCTGCGCGCCCAGCCCCGCCGACCTCAGGTGGAAGGACATAGCCGCCGAGCTCGGCCCCGGAAACTCCCGACGCATCGGCATTACCATGCGCATGACCCGCAACGGCGTACCCGCCGCCGCCGTCATGCGGCAGGGACGCTGGAAGAATATTCAAACGGTTGCCCGATACACGCAAAACGAAAGCATCGGTATGGCTCCCCGGCACATTCTCTTGCGGCCGGAAGCTGCCCGTGCGATGCCTACGCTATGATGGACGGGCCAACGCCGCATGCGCTGTCTGGACAGATCGCCCGCCTTGAGGAGCGCATGAAGACCATATCATGCAGGCGGAATACAAAACCGACATTGCCCTCTTGGCAAAAACCATCGCCGAAGCCAATGTGAAGCGCGATGCCGAAGCCGCGAAGCGTGACAAGGACAATCTGCGCTGGCAAGTCGGGCTCTGGACCGCCGCTATCGTCGTTTTCGGTTTTATCATCCGACTGTCTGCCGACTGACAGACACCAGGAAGGCTGAAGCCGGATGAAAAAACTGTTTGTAGTTGCCGCCATGACGCTTGTTGCGATGAACGCGACGGCGCACAAGACGTCCGAGTGCATGGACGCAATAGATGATGACGTGAAATTGGAATTCGATGCCAGCGCCAAGAATATGACCGAACTGAAAACAGTCGCAGAAAAGACAGGTGGCAAACTATCCACCAGAGCCGTCATGAAGGCATGGCAACGGTACGGACGGGCAGCCCTTGCATTGATTCGCGAATTGGAAGACAATTGCTTGAATAAGGATTAATTGAGATTGGTAGTAGAGCAACAGCCATGAAGACGATCTTCGACGCGCTCGCATTTTGCGCCGTAGCATTCGCGCTGTCCGGCAATAACAATCCCGACTCTATCCATTCTAGCCAGAAATTATAGATCAGTTCAGAAAATCAACGGCCAGATAATCCGGGAAGTAACATCGCGGCCGGCACTTGCGTACCGGCCGCTTCCGCCACCGAATTTGCCATCCGGGCGACAACCGCGCTGTGCAGGTCGAGGAGTTGCCGGATTCGGGCGGCAGTAGCCTCGACCAAGTCGCTCTTCCTAACCTCGTCAGCAGCCCGCGCCGCCATTGCGGCATCCAGTGCTTGCTTTGCCTCGTCCGTCGCGCGTTCTAGGTCGGTCTGCTGCCCCCTTTCGTGCTCGAGCATCTCGAGATCCATCGACTGCTGCTTCAGGTGTTCCGAAAGGGCATGCGTTCCCGCCGTTATCCGATCATCCAAGTCGTTGATTTGAAGGTCCAGCACCGCTACTTCGGCGGGATCCGCGCCCGATGGTACAGAATCGCTTGCCGCTCCGGCGGCATTATCGTTAACCGAAGACAGCAATGCCTTTCGGCGCGCCGCCAGCACTTCTCTTTGTTCGGCCAGCTTCGTAATTTTTGTATCCAGCAGGTCGACGCTGTCCTTCCTGGCCGCGATTTCAGCTTGGAGACTCGTGATAGATTCGATCTTAGTTTTAAGATTCCCTTTTGCGGTTTCATACTTCCACTTCAGGCCTGATTTGGTGTCGTCCTTGCTAGTAATTTTTGTGTTAATCTCCGCGATAGACTCTTCGAGATCAATCTTGCGCCGCCTTTGCTCCTGTCCGACCTCCTGGATCATGCGGGCAGTCTCCCGGCGCAATCCGGCCAATAACTCTTCCGTTTCCTCGGCACGGCCCCCGCTGGTTGATCCGACCGCGATCTGATTTGCTAAGTTGAGCGCGTTCTTTGCATTCGGAAGTCCAGAAGCGTTGCTCGTAAGCTCTGTTATCGCCCCGAGCGCTGCGAGTCCTATCTTCTTGTAGGCTTGCAACAAATCAGTCGGATCATTATCGAAGCTCTTCAAGTTCCAGTTGCCGACATCGTCCTTCACGAGAGCCATTGACACGTCGCCCTGGCCGGCCGCAAACACGGTGTTGATGTGAGACCAGTAGTTGTCGGCAACAAGATGCTCAAACATTCGAATTCGTTCGGCCGGTGTTGCCTTGCGGTCGCGTTCCTTCCCGCCCGATACCGCCGCCTCGTTCCAGCTATATAAATTCAGGTAAGCGGTCGGTTCGCTATCACGAAGATAAATGCTGTTTGGTAGCTGGTCCCGTGCAATCGCAATTCCCTTTGCGCCGGCAGCCTGTTTCAGAAGTGCATCCGCACGGGAGGTGATCTGGTTTCCATACTCGGCCGCGAATTGCGCGAAGTTCGCTGTTTCTATACGAAGCCGCTTGCTGCGAGGGTTCGTTCCGACATGTTCCGCTGCCCAGTATGCTGCGCGCCGTTTGAGAAAGGATCCGTAAGTGGAAATCCGGCTTAGTTGATTCATGCAAATGTTCAAATCGACACCAACCTTCTTCTTTGTAGTATGGAATCCGCATTTATTTATCAGGTCGATAGGTTCTTCCGTAAAGATATCATTCAATAGAGCGCACTGTTTAACGCCCTCCTTTATGTCATGAAACAACTGTCTCAACGAGTTGCATGCTTGCCAAGCATTCTGATCTCTTTTCTCTCCCTTTGAGTCGAACGTGAACATGAATGTTGCACCGATGGTTGAGTCACCTACTGACGCATTGTCTACTATTTTCCTATTCGAATTCCTTTGATTTTCTGGATTTTCTTCCTTTAATCTGTCGCACTCTATCAAGAGTCGAGAAAAATTCATGTTGCCGCGCAGAATTTTCATAGCTCGGTCGGAATCGAGAATGATTCCTTTCAGTTCCGCGAGTTGCACCGAAGCCTCCTTGGACAATGGCCCCTTGTAGACTTCGACCTCGACCCGTAGGGTTGCCGGAGAGGAAATCGACGTGCAACCCGCGAACAGTGTCACGGCTAGCAGCGCGAGGATGCTGAACGCTAAGGGCCCAGAGGCTTCGTTACGTGTCATCGCACGCGCCCCCGTTCTCATCCTCACCCTTGAGAAGTCTCTTGCACACCGAGTCGGCGAGAGACTTCGGAGTTTCACCGGTCTTTGTGCGCTTGGTCTCGAGCTCGCGTTCGGCTTCGGACAATCGCTTTTGCTCCAGAACGATCGGAAGCAACTCCGCGGAAGGATTACCGCGTGCGTTCAGCACTCGATTGGAGAGCTCCTTGAGGGTCGATGTTAGTGGGCGAGCACTCGACGACATAGCCAGCAATAGACGCTCGTCTTGGTCGAAGGTTCGCCAGCCTTCCGGACCGAGCACCTGGAAGCCGCGGCGAACGGGCGCCTCGTCGGGGCACTGGATGGATTGCGTCGGACTGGCGGCCGTCAGCAGCGGTCGCAGGTACTGCTCGCTCCAGGCCAGCCGCGTATGCACGGTCCTCATGCTTTTCTCAATCTCTGCCCTTACGGCACTCCTGCCGTTTGGCCAAAACTCCGAAAGTGTCGAGTGAGCTTGGTTTCCCAGTACAGAAGCGTCCAGATTGGCAGCATTGGTCAGGGTGATCACCGTCGCGCGTTCCACGAACCCCGGCCGTGAGGGATCGGATACGTCCAGCGTCTTGGGGCCGGTTCCGAAGCCCTTGGCGACAATTTTTCGTACGACTTGCGGTGACGCGGTCGGTATCGTCGCGGCGACAACCTTCTCGACCTCGCCCTTCAATAGCTTGACTCGCTCCACGTCGCTCAGCGGTCGCGCCACTGGCACCGGCTTGGCGTAGTTGGCATCACCGTCGGTCGGGCCGCTGTCGAGTCGTGCGAAGCGTTCGAGTTTGCCTCGCAGTTCGGTCGCCAAAGTGATCCGGGCGCTGTCCCTCAGCCTCTCGATCTGTGACTGCGGCCCATCGTTTCCTGCATTCGCGCCGCCGGCTTCCTCCGCCTTATTTCCATTGTTGTCCTGGAGGCGTCGGATCATACCCAACATCTCGTATATGTCCCGCTTGAGCGCCGCTCGACGCGCGTCCGCGGCGACCTCTCGCGGGGATATGACGCGAGTGCGGCTGGAAGCGGGGTCGTACTCGACCCTGGCACCGAACGGGTCGATCTCCCACGCCATCAGGGTCCCGGACTCGAACTTGACCTTGGAGATCTGACTTTTCGCCTTTCCCGTCATGCGAAACCGATACAGAGAATCCGTCATGGGCACGACAACGTGATCGAATCCGTCTTGTCTCTTCAGCCTCTTCGCCACGCAGTAGTCGAAGACCCGGAAATAGTAGGTGGTGCGGAACACGACGTCCTTATCGACATGGAACGGATCTGCACCTTCTCTGACGGTCATGCTTGGCGGCCTCTCACAGGCAGCGAGAAGAAATGCGGAGGCGACGGCCATGGCAACGGCTCGCACCCACGAGTAGTTCAGAACGTGACAGGAAAGCATGATCGATTGCGCCGACGAGTTTTCAGACAGACGTTTCAATTTAACATAACTGCGCAAGGTCGCACCCCCACCCCGATCTGACCTTTGTGCGGACTGAGGGGTCATGGGGCGGCCGGTTCTCGAACAGGCAGGACAACGGCGCTCCCCAGCTCGCCGCCGGCACTTTCGGCGGACGCGCCGAATCAAGGGGCAACACCGAGGTTGTGTTCGTGGGATCCTGGTACGGTACGCGACCAAGCAAGGCGGCGGGCGGCGCGTCGATTGATGAGAGACACTCAGGCAACGACCGACGCCCGCATGACGGAAACCCGGCCGCCTGACCCGCGGCCAAGTTATGCCGCACAGAACCGCTCAGGGTCCGAACAGGTCGGACTGGGGCGGCGGAGAGTCGTCACCCGATCCGGACGCAGGCTTCGCGGGCTTGTCCGGCGCCGCCTTCGTGTCGGGCATGACGGGGATGAACGCGGCCGCCAGCACCGCTGCGCGCTCCTCGTCGAAAACCTCCCGCAGCAACTCCATCGCCCGCGCCCGCCGACCCTCCTGCACCATCCTCTGCAGCGGCTCCTCCACCAGCGCGCGAATGTCCGCCTGCACGGACGCCACGCCGTCCGCATCCAGACCCTCGGCCAATTCCGCCATGGTATCCGCAAGGGCGCGCTGCTTTTCCGCGTTCAGGACCAGCGGCTGCGGGCCCGGCCCCTTCGCAAACGGGTCCTCGTGCAACACACACGAAACCCACCAGGAAGACACCGACTTGCCCGCCCGCGCCGCCCCCGCGACAATCGCCTGCCAGTGCTCGTCGATATAGCAGACCGTGTGCGTCACGCCCTTCTTGCCCGGTGCGCGCGCCTTGCCGGCTTTCCTCATGCCTCTGCATCCCGATCGCACAGCAGCCGGAACCGCAGCGCCTCCTCGAACCGCACCGCCGCCGTACCGCCCCCAGGCGCGTCCACGACCAGCCGCACAGCGTCCTGCAGCGCCTGCGCATCGCCAAGCAGGCGGTCCTGCTCCGTCCGGGTCAGCAAGAGCTCATGCCCCGTTGCCAGCGTGCGCTCCGGCGCCTCCCCCGCCTTGCGCAAGCAGCACAGATAGCCGAAGCGCGAAATCGACATCTTCGCCTTCTTCGCCCGCCGCCGGATCCGCTCCCATGTCTCGGCAGGACAGTAGATGCAATGCTGCTTCGAGAGCTTCATGTCCCGGCCTCCGTCATTCCATCACGGTCTCGGCGTCGAGCCAGGCGTCCGCCTCCGCAAGGAGCCTCCGTCGCAGCACGCCGGCCTCCTCGACCCCCAGCTGCTCCAGACGCAGCCATTCCAGCCGCTCCAGAACCAGCACCGCCTGCGCCAGACGCCGCAGCACGGACGGGGGCAGACCGTCCTCAGCGGACCCTGCCGGCGCGGTCTCGAGCGAGCGGTTGATGTAGTCGGAGATCGTCAGCCCGGCCGCCCTGGCGTCCTCGCCGATGCGCGCCCACTCGGCATCGGTCGCCATGAGGCATCGCCGCTTTCTTTTTTCCCCCACAGGCCTGATTGCCATCGTCATACCCCCGTCCGGCGCCCCGGGGCGGTCCCAGGGTACATAGATGAGTTGGGCCAATTGGCCCAAAATATTCTGCTTTCAACCCTATGACAGATATCACCATGCTTCGTGCGCCAAAGCATATATGATATCATATCGAATGCAAGCCAAAGCAGGTTCGTATAGCGATATCTACTATCCCAGACCATTTCGAGCAGTGGCATGGGACATCGTCGCCATGATACTCACACCTAATTGCAACTTTTCGTTCGCCAACAGGGAAAAGTCATCTATGCCAGCTATCCAGCATCATCTAGTTGACAGGCATCATAAGCTCCTATATCTTCACCGAAGAAACGGGAACATATCTAACTTCATGTCAGGTGTAGCAACTCAAAGTAAGAAGGTCTGAGTTGCTACACAACATGACATCTCATGACATCCGCCGGGAGGTCCGCGCAGCCGCAACGCCGCCGGCGGCGCGGGAGCCCTACTGCCGCGCCTTCACCGCCTCGCCCGCGTCCCAGGCATCGACATGGCTGAGCATGAGCGGGGAGAGCGCGAAGGAAATCCGGCCGGGCGCCGGGACGCGCGCATGGAGACCGTCCGCCGCGAGCGCCTCGGCCAGCGCCCCGGCATGCGCGCGCTCCAGCACGACATGCGCGCCGCGGGAGGTGGGCGCGAGCGGGTCCCGTTCGCCGAGCGCGCCCAGGAACACCGCCGCGAGCGTGCGCGCCTTCCAGCCGAGCGCCTCGATATCGGCGCCCGCGAACCTGTCGAGCGCGCCGTCGAGCGCCGCGAGCGCGAGCGCGGACGGCGCGGGCAACGCATCCAGGACGCCGGCGAACGCGCCGGCCGCATGGACCCAGGCGGGCGCGCCGGGTCCGCCGCAGAGGAAGCCGCAGCCCCGCCCGACCGCCGCCTCCACGCCCGAGCGCTCCAGCGCGGCCGGCATGACGCCCGCGGTCTCCGAGAGGTCGAAGGCGGCGAGCGCGCCGGCCTCGCGGGCCCGCCCGGCAAGCGCGGCGATGTCGCGGAGCGCGCCCGTCGCCGGGTCGAGGCTGCGCGCCAACAGCAGCGTGCCGCCGTCGAGCGCGTCTTCGGGCGTCCCGGCCTCCGCGACGGCGCGGCCTTTCGCGGCG
>JAJEIH010000100.1 GCA_022827685.1 Alphaproteobacteria bacterium | reverse complement strand
GGCGCGGGCGAGCGCGCGGGCCGCCGCCTCCACCGCCGCCGGGTCGCGCGAGGCCAGCACCAGCGCCGCCAGCCGGCCGTAGGGCGGCATGCCAGCCGCCCGGCGGCCTTCCCGCTCGGCCTCGAGGAACGCCTGCCGGTTACCCGAGGCGAGCGCCTGCATCACCGGGTTTTCCGGCTGCCAGGTCTGCACCAGCACGCGCCCCGGCCGCTCGGCCCGCCCGGCGCGGCCGGAGACCTGGGTCAGCAGCTGGTGGGTGCGCTCGGAGGCGCGCAGGTCGCCGCCGGCAAGGCCGAGATCGCCGTCCACCACGCCGACGGCGGTGAGCCAGGGGAAATGGTGCCCCTTGGCGGCAAGCTGCGTGCCGATGATGAGGTCGATCTCGCGCGCCTCCACCTTCGCGACGAATTCCGCGGCGGCGCGGGGCCCGCGCACGCTGTCGCTCGAAAACACGCCGAGCCTGGCTTCGGGGAACAGCGCCGCCGCCTCCTCGGCGATGCGCTCCACGCCGGGCCCGCAGGCGGCGAGGCTCTCCTCCGCCCCGCAGGCCGGGCACTCCGCCGGCGGCGGGCCGGCATAGCCGCAATGGTGGCATTGCAGCCGCCCGGCCAGCCTGTGCTCCACCAGCCAGGCGCTGCAATGGCGGCATTCGATCCGGTGCCCGCAGGCGCGGCAGAGCGTGAGCGGCGCATAGCCCCGCCGGTTGAGGAACAGCAGCGCCTGCTCCCCGGCCTCCAGCGCGCTGCGGAGCGCCGCCTCCAGGGGCGCCGCCAGCCACTGCCCGCGGGCTGGCGGGTCCCGGCGCAGGTCGATCAGCGACACTTCCGGCAGGGCCGCCCGCCTGTAGCGCTCCGCCAGCCTGAGCCGCCGGTATCGCCCGGCATTGGCGTTCTCCTCGCTTTCGAGCGAGGGCGTGGCGGAGGCGAGCACGACCGGCACGTCCTCCAGCCGGGCGCGTAGCACGGCCATGTCGCGCGCGTGATAGGCGACCCCGTCCTCCTGCTTGAAGGCGGGCTCATGTTCCTCGTCCACCACCACCGCGCCGAGCTCGGGGAAGGGCAGGAACAGCGCCGAGCGCGCGCCGACGACCACCCGCGCCCCGCCTTCCGCCACCGCCCGCCAGCCCATGCGCCGCTCGCCGGCCGGCAGGTCCGAGTGCCAGGCGAGCGGCCGCGCGCCGAACCGGGCCTCGAAGCGCTGCATCCACTGGGCCGTCAGCGCGATCTCCGGCAGCAGGATGAGCGCCTGCCGGCCGCGCCGGAGCGCAGCCGCGACCGCCTCGAAATAGACCTCCGTCTTGCCCGCCCCGGCGACCCCCTCCAGCAGCGACACGGAGAAGCCGGCGCCGCCGAGCTCCGCCGCCGCCGCCGCCTGCTCGTCCGTCAGCGCGACGCGCCCGCTGTCCGGGTCGGGCGCAGCGAAGGCCGGCCCCGGCGGCAGCGCCACGGGCTCGACCGCGCCCAGCGCCGCGAGGCCCTTGAGCACACCCGGCCCGACGTCCGTCCTGCGCGCGATTTCGGCCGCGGTCAGCGCGCCGCCGTCCGCCAGCAGCTCCAGCACCGCCAGGCGCTGCGGCGTCGCGCGCATGCCCGGCGGCGGGATATCCGCCAGCCGCCAGGCGCGGCGCAACTTCGGCGGCTCCAGCGCGGCCGGCACGCTCAGCGCCATGCGCAGCACCGAGCCCGGCGGCGAGAGCGTGTAGTTGGCAACCCGCGCGACGAAGCGGCGGAGCGCGGGACGCATCGGCGGAATCCCGAAGCGCCGCGCCACGGGCTTCAGGCGGTCCGGCGCGACGCCGCCCGGCTCGCCGTCCCAGACCACGCCGGCCACGAAGCGGCGGCCGAGCGGCGCTTCGACGATGTCGCCCGGCTTGAGCCCTTCGCCCGCATAGTCGTAGGGGCCGGGCAGCGGCAGCGGCAGCAGCACCGGCACGGTTGTGGCGCGGTTCGGGGCGGACATGTATAGAGTCATAACGGTTCGGAGCGAGGATAAGGGCGGGTTGCCATGAAATTCTTTGTCGATACCGCCGATCTGGCGGAAATCCGCGACATGGCCGGGGCCGGCATGGTCGACGGCGTCACCACGAACCCCTCGCTGATCGCGAAGAGCGGCCGCCCGCTGCTGGAGGCGATCGCCGACATCTGCGCCCTGGTGGACGGGCCGGTGAGCGCGGAGGTCACCGCGACCGACCACGACACCATGCTGGCGGAGGGCCGGCGGCTCGCCGCCATCGCGCCCAATGTGGCGGTCAAGGTGCCGCTCACGGTGGACGGGCTGCGCACCTGCCGGGCGCTCGCCGACGAAGGCCGGACGGTCAACGTCACCCTCTGCTTCTCGCCCCAGCAGGCCCTGCTTGCGGCGCGGGCGGGCGCGGGCTTCATCTCCCCCTTCGTCGGCCGGCTGGACGATCTCGGGCAGGACGGCATCGGGCTCGTGCGCGACATCTGCGAGATCTACCGCGCCTATGACGGCATCCGCACCGAGGTGCTGGCGGCGTCGGTCCGCGGCCCCCTGCATGTGGTCGAGGCGGCCCGCGTTGGCGCCCACGCGGCCACGGTGCCGCCGCAGATCCTGCGCCAGCTTTACCGCCATCCGCTGACGGATGCAGGGCTCGAAGCCTTCCTCGCGGACTGGCGCAAGACCGGCCAGTCGATCCTCGGCCTGCCCGAGGCCGCGGACTAGCCCCGCCCGTGTCCCAACCCATGTCGGACGAGGTCGCTGAATATCTCCGGCGCAATCCGGATTTCCTGCGCCGCCATCCCGACCTGCTGACGGTGCTGTCCCCGCCGGGACGCGACGAAGGCGGCGTGGTGGACCTCCAGCGCGTCATGGTCGAGCGCGAACGGCAGAACAACAGCGAACTGCGCGAGGCGTTGCAGGAACTGCTCGAAATCGGGGCGAGCAACCAGTCCGGCATGTCTCGGGTCCACGATGCGGCGCTCCGCGCGGCGGGCCAACGGCGTTTCGCGGCGCTTGCCGCCATCGTCTCCGGCGAATGGCCGGGCCTCCTCGGATGCGACGGGGCGGCGCTCGCCTTCGAGACGCGCGCCGAGGCGCTGCCGGCCGCGCCGGGTTTCGCGGCGCTCGCGCCGCGCCGGGTGGACATGCTGGTCGGCGACGGCGACGCCCGGCTCGAGGGCGGGCTGAAGGGAAGCCCTGCGGACCTCTTCGGCGCGAAGGCGAAGACGGTGGCGAGCATGGCCCTGCTGCGCCTCGATACCGGGCCGCGCGGCCCGGCCGGCCTGCTCGCGCTCTCTTCGCGGGACCCGGCGCATTTCCAGGCAGGGCAGGGAACCGAATTGCTGGTCTTCCTCGCGCGCATGGTCTCCGCGCAGCTGCCGGCGCTGATCGACCCGCCCGAAGCGCTATGACGCCGGAGACCGCCCGACTGCTGGAAGACTGGCGCGGCTGGCTCGCGCATGAGCGCGGCTTCTCCAGGCACACCGTCTCCGGCTACCGGCGGGACGCGGCCGATTTCGTGGCGTTTCTCGGAGGCTATACCAGCGAACCCGTCTCGCCTGCGGACCTGACGAAGATCGAGCCGCGCGATATCCGCGCCTGGCTCGCCGAGCGCGCGCGAGGCGGGATGGGCGCCTCCTCGCGCGCCCGCGGCCTCTCGGCGCTGCGCAGCTGGCTGCGCTGGCTGGCGCGCCGGGGCGTGGGCGATGCGGCGGCGCTTACCGGCATCCGCACGCCGAAACTGCCGCGCCCGGTGCCCAAGGCGCTTGCGCACGACGAGACCGACCGCCTGCTCGCCGCGCCCGGCGAGGAATGGCAGGACCGCCGCGACCTGGCGCTGTTCTCCCTGCTTTACGGCGCGGGGCTCAGGATCGGCGAGGCGCTCGCGCTCGACGGACGCGCCTTCGAGGCGGGGGACACGCTGCGGGTCATCGGCAAGGGGCGGAAGGAGCGGGTCGTGCCGCTGCTGCCGGCGGTGCGCGAGGCGGCGACCGCCTATCGCAGGACCTGCCCGTTTCCGCTGCCGCTGGACGGGCCGTTCTTCCTCGGCGCGCGCGGCGGGCGCATGCAGGCCGGCGTTGCGCAGCTCCGGCTCCGGCGCCTGCGCGCCCGGCTGGACCTGCCCGAAACGGCAACGCCGCATGCCCTCCGCCACAGCTTCGCGACCCACCTGCTGGGCGCCGGCGCGGACCTCAGGACCATCCAGGAATTGCTGGGGCACGCCTCGCTCGCCACGACGCAGCGCTACACGGCTGTCGATGTCGCCCATCTGGAAAAGGTGTTCCGCGCCGCCCATCCGAGAGCGAGATGAACATTGGCAAACCGTTCCTTCTGTTATAGTCCCGCGATTCGCCGCTGCCGGAGCGCCATGCCGTGACGATGCCCCTGGTCGGAATTTCGGCCTGTACCAAGACCTTCCACACCTTCCCGGTGCATTCGGTCCATTCCCGTTTCGCCGAGGTCGTGGTGGAGGTCGTGGGCGCCGCGCCGCTGCTCGTCCCGCCGGTCGGCGAGCATATCGACATTCCGGACCTCGTGTCGCGTTTCGACGGCATCATCACCACCGGCAGCCCCTCCAATGTCCAGCCGCATCTCTACGGCCAGGACATCGACCCCGAGAACACGAATTTCGACCCGGGCCGGGACGCCACCACGCTCCCCATGCTTCGCGAGGCGGCGCTTCAGGGCGTGCCGGTGCTCGCCATCTGCCGGGGCATCCAGGAGTTGAATGTCGCCTTCGGCGGCACGCTCCACCAGTTCGTCCACAAGGTGCCGGGCTGCCAGGACCACCGCTCGGTGAAGACCCGCCCGGTGCGCGGGCGCGCCGGGCTCCGCCATGCCGTGGCCCTGGCGGAAGGCGGGCTTCTGCGCCGCATCGCCGGGGGCCGCAGCTTCGAGATGGTGAACTCGCTCCACGCCGAGGGGCTGGACCGGGTCGCCGACGGGTTCATGGTCGAGGCGCTTGCGCCCGACGGTGTGGTCGAGGCGATCTCGCGCCCGGCCGGCGCCTTCTGCCTCGGCGTTCAGTGGCACCCCGAAACGCTCTACCAGACCAACGCCTTCGCACGCGCCATCTTCGCCGCCTTCGGGGATGCGGTGAAAGCCCGGATGATGGGCGCCGGCGCCGTCCGGGCGGCATGACGGCGGGGGCCGCCCGGCCGCCATCGCTTCCCGAACCGTTTGCCGAAAGGCTGGTCACCGCCGCCGACGACGGCCTGCAACTCAGCCTCTACCGCCTGCGCGAGGGGAAGGACGGCGCGCCCGCCCTGCTCTGGGGCCATGCAAACGGCTTCCCGGCCGGCGGCTACGCGCCGCTGCTCCGCCTGCTGGCCCGCGACTTCCGCGTGTACGCCTATGACGCGCGCGGTCACGGCGGATCCGGCCTGCCGGACGGCGAGCCGGATTTCGACCGCTACGCCGCCGATCTCGACCTGGTCTGCCGGACGGTGCTGGCGGATGCGGGCGGCGGGCCGCTCTTCTACGCCTCGCACAGCTTTTGCGGCGTGGCCGGCCTCAGGCTCGCCGGCGTGTTCGGGCGCGAGCCCTGGGAAGCCTTTACCGCATTCGAGCCGCCGATATCCCCGCCCCTCGACCATCCGGCCAGGGACTTCTCGGTGGCGGCGTCGCGCGAGCTGTCCGGCATGGCGCGCCGCCGGAGGCCGCGCTGGGCCGACCCGGAAACCTTCCGGCTGGCGCTCGCCGAACGCGACGCCTATCGCCGCTTCGACCCGGAAGCGCTCGCCGGCCACTGCCGGGGGTCCCTGCACCCGACGGAGGCGGGCGACTGGCGGCTTGCCTGCCCCGGACCGCTCGAGGCGCATAACTACGAGGCGGCGCTCGACCCCTCGACCTATGAGGGGCTTGCCCGCATCGCCCGGCCGGTCACCTTCGTGGCCTCGGTGGACGGCGGCGCAACCGGCAATCCGAGCTGGGCGGCGACCGTGCAGGCCGATTGCGCCGAACGGGTACCGAACGGGCGGCTTGCGACATTCTCGCATGCCGGCCATCTGGTGCCGTTCGAGGACCCGCCGCGCTGTGCTGCCGAGGTAAGCCGCATGCTCGCTGGAAACTGAATTTTTTCAGAAAATTTCTGCTTCCGGACTTGTCAAGCGCGACATTCCGTCCTATGTTCTGGCGAAAGGCTGCACGCGGCTTTCTCGCCGCCTTGGGACTCCCCCTCTCGTCCCGCAGTCTTCGACGCCCTGAAGCGCCCGGTCTCCCCCCGACCGGGCGCTTCTCCTTTCCGCGGGACAGGCGGAGCGGTAGGGTAACGCCATGAGTGAGATTCTCGTCGTCAATCCCAACAGCACCGAGGCGGTGACGGAGGCCATAGACCGGGCGGCGGCGCCCTTCCGCGCCGCCGGCGGGCCGGAAATCCGGGCGGCGACCAACCGCGCCGGCCCTCCCGGCATCCAGAGCCAGGGCGACGCCGACGGGGTCGTGCCGCATTTGCGCGGTATGGCGGCCGACAGCGATGCGGACGCGCTTGTGCTCGCCTGCTTTTCGGACCCCGGCCTGCATGTGCTGCGCGAGGACACGGGCAAACCCGTGATCGGCATCGCGGAGGCCGGCCTGCTGACGGCGCTGACGCTCGGCGAGCGGGTGGGCGTGCTCGCCATCGTCAAGCGCTCCGTGCCGCGCCATCTGCGCTATGTCCGCCAGATGGGCCTCGATGCGCGCTTCGCCGGAGACCGGCCGGTGGACCTCGAAGTGGTCGAGCTCGCGGACCCGGTGCGCACCCGCGCCCGCCTGCTGGAAACCGGCCGCGAACTGCGCGACCGCGACGGCGCCGATGTCCTCGTGCTGGGCTGCGCCGGCATGGCGGACCAGCGCCCGGCGCTCGCCCAGGCGCTCGGCATGCCCGTCGTCGAACCCGTCCAGGCCGCCATCGGCATGGCCGTCGCCTCCGTCATGCGGGGATGGTGAGAGAGCGTCTTTCGTCTCGTCCCGGTTGACACCCGCCAGCACCGCCGCCCCATCAGGCGCCCTGGACCGCGAAGCGCGTCTTCGCCCGCTCGACGCGGCGACCGAACGGCAACAGGCGCGGCCGTCCGGACACCGATTGACAGCAATATGGGCACCGGCGGGTGCTAACTATCTGACATAGCGTCACTTTTTCTCCCGAAAATCTGCATCTGAGGAACAAATCTGCCGCTGGCGATCACACAGGCGGCAGACCGCCTCACTCCGTCAGATCGTCCCAGAGTTCGCGGACGCGGGAGAAGAAGCCTTCGGTCTCGGGGGTTCGGTTCTGGCCGCCGCCTTCCTTCTCGAATTCGCGCAGCAGCTCCGCCTGGCGGCGCGTGAGGTTGACCGGCGTTTCGACCCGGACCGTTACCAGCATGTCGCCGCGCTGGCGGGTGTTCAGCACGGTCATGCCCTTGCCGCGCAGCCGGAAGCGGTTGCCCGACTGCGTGCCCGGCGGCAGGTCGATGCGGGCACGCCGGCCTTCCACGGTCGGCACTTCGGCCATGCCGCCGAGCGCCGCCGCCGTCATCGACACCGGCACCTCGCAATGGATATGCGGCCCTTCCCGGTCGAACACCGGATGGTCCTCGACATCGAGAAAGATATAGAGGTCGCCGGACGGGCCGCCGCGCTCGCCGGCCTCGCCCTCGCCGGCAAGGCGGATGCGGTTGCCGGCTTCGACCCCTGCGGGAATGGTGACTGTGAGGGTTCGCGTGCGCTGCACACGGCCCCGGCCCGAGCAGCTCCGGCAGGGGTCGCGGACCGTTTCGCCCGTGCCCTGGCAGGCCGCGCAGGTCCGCTCGACGGTGAAGAAGCCCTGGCTTGCCCTGATCCGTCCGGCGCCGTTGCAGGTCGAGCAGGCGACCGGCGGCGCGCCTCCCGCGGAGCCGGTGCCGGAACAGGCTTCGCAGGCCGCCGTGCCGGGCACTTCGATGGTCGCCTGCTTGCCCTGGAAGGCTTCCTCCAGCGTGATGCGCATGTTGTAGCGCATGTCCGCGCCCTGGCGCCGGCCGCCGCGTCCCCGCCGCCTTCCGGCGAGGTCGCCGAACATCTCGTCGAAAATGGAGCCGAAGCCGAAATCGAAGCCGGGACTGGTGCCGCCCGCCTGGGCGCGCTGCGTGAACGCCTCATGGCCGATCCGGTCATAGACCTGGCGCTGCTCCGGGTCCTTCAGGACGTCGTAGGCTTCGTTGATCTCCTTGAAGCGCGCCTCGGCGGCGGCATCGTCCGGGTTCCGGTCCGGGTGGTATTCCTTCGCCAGCCTGCGATAGGCGCGCTTCAGGTCGTCCGCGCTCGCCGTCGGGGATGCGCCCAGGACTTCGTAGAAGTCTCGCCCGGCCATCGGAGGCGCCGCCCGGCCGGATCAGGCGGAGCGTTTCTGCTGGTCGTCAGTGTCGTCCACTTCCTCGAAATCGGCATCGACCACGCCGTCGTCGCCGCCCGCGCCCGCCTCCGGGCCGTCCGGGCCGCCGCCCGCCTCTTCCTGCTGCGCGGCATACATGGCCTCGCCGAGCTTCATCGCCGCAGCGGCGAGCGCGGCGGTCTTCTCCTGGATGGGGGCGGCGTCCTCGCCGTCCTTGACATCCTTCACCGCCTGGAGCGCCTCCTCGATCGCCGCCTTGTCGCCGGCCTCGATCTTGTCGCCATGCTCCTCGAGCTGCCGCTCGGTGGTGTGGATCAGGCCCTCGGCCTGGTTGCGCGCCTCGGCGAGCTCGCGGCGGTTGCGGTCCTCCTCCGCATTGGCCTCGGCCTCCTGCACCATCCGGTCGATCTCGGTATCGGAAAGCCCGCCGGACGCCTCGATGCGAATCGCCTGCTCCTTGCCGGTCGCCTTGTCCTTGGCGGACACATTGACGATGCCGTTGGCGTCGATGTCGAACGTCACCTCGACCTGCGGCACGCCGCGCGGCGCGGGCGGAATGCCCACGAGGTCGAACTGGCCGAGCAGCTTGTTGTCCGCCGCCATTTCGCGCTCGCCCTGCGAGACGCGGATCGTCACCGCATTCTGGTTGTCCTCGGCCGTCGAGAAGGTCTGGCTCTTCTTGGTCGGGATCGTGGTGTTGCGGTCGATCAGCCGGGTGAACACGCCGCCCAGCGTCTCGATGCCGAGCGACAGCGGCGTGACGTCGAGCAGCAGCACGTCCTTCACGTCGCCCCTCAGCACGCCGGCCTGGATCGCGGCGCCCAGCGCCACCACCTCGTCCGGATTGACGCCGCGATGCGGCTCCCGGCCGAAGAAGGTCTTCACGGTCTCGATCACCTTGGGCATCCGCGTCATGCCGCCCACCAGCACGACCTCGGCAATGTCGGCCGCGCGCAGGCCCGCATCCTCGAGCGCCTTCCGGCAGGGCCCGACAGTGCGCTGGACCAGGTCCTCCACCAGCGCCTCCAGCTTGGCGCGCGAAAGCTTGATGTTGAGGTGCTTCGGCCCTGACTGGTCAGCCGTGATGAAGGGCAGGTTGATCTCGGTCTGCGCGGTGGAGCTCAGCTCGATCTTGGCCTTCTCCGCCGCCTCCTTGAGGCGCTGCAGGGCGAGCTTGTCGCCGCGCAGGTCGATTCCCTGCTCCTTGCGGAACTCTTCGGCCAGATATTCGATGATGCGGTTGTCGAAGTCCTCGCCGCCCAGATGGGTGTCGCCATTGGTCGATTTGACCTCGAAAACGCCGTCGCCGATCTCCAGCACGGAAACGTCGAAGGTGCCGCCGCCGAGGTCGTACACGGCGATGACACCGCCTTCCTTCTTGTCGAGGCCGTAGGCGAGCGCGGCCGCGGTCGGCTCGTTGACGATGCGCAGCACCTCGAGGCCGGCGATGCGGCCGGCGTCCTTGGTCGCCTGGCGCTGGGAATCGTTGAAATAGGCCGGCACGGTAATGACCGCATCGGTCACCGTCTCGCCGAGAAACGCCTCCGCCGTCTCCTTCATCTTCTGGAGGATGAAGGCGCTGATCTGGCTGGGCGCGAAGTTCTCCTCGCCGGCCTTCACCCAGGCGTCGCCATTGTCCGCCCTGACCAGCGCGAAGGGCAGGACGTCCTTTTCCTCCTGGATCACCGGATCCTGGTAGGTGCGGCCGATCAGGCGCTTGATGCCGAACAGCGTGTTGGCCGGGTTCGTCACCGCCTGGCGCTTGGCGGGCTGGCCGACCAGGCGTTCGCCGTCCCCGGTCACGGCCACCATGGAAGGCGTGGTCCTCGCGCCCTCGGTGTTCTCGATGACCCTGGGTTCGCTGCCGTCCATCACGGCGACGCAGGAATTGGTCGTGCCGAGATCGATTCCGATAACCTTGCTCATGAAGCCCGTCCCTACCCGTGAGGCGAACCCGGACCGCCTGCCGCTGCAGCGCCTGTCCCGGCTCCCTTCGATGACACTGAAAAACCGGGCCTGCGCCCGACCTCCCGTTGCGCGGGTATATATGGACGCCCCTTTTGCCCTACAAGACCCGGACGCCTTGCCCGAGGTGCGGCAAAAAATGCCAATTCAGGCGAAAAAATGACAAAGACCGTCGTTTCGGCAAGCTACCGCACGGATATCCCGGCCTTTTACAGCGAATGGTTCGCCCGCCGCCTCGCCGCCGGTTATGCGCTGGTCCGGAACCCGTGGTCCGGCAGCACCTACCGGGTGGACCTCGCGTCCGAAGCCGTCGCCGGCTATGTCTTCTGGACCCGCAATCCTGCCCCCTTCATGCCCGTGCTGGCGGGGCTGGAACGGCCTTTCGCCGTTCAGTTCACGATAACCGGCTACGGACGCCGGCTCG
The DNA here is from genome assembly GCA_022827685.1 of Alphaproteobacteria bacterium. GTDB lineage: Bacteria > Pseudomonadota > Alphaproteobacteria > Bin95 > Bin95 > Bin95. Next base: position 21,588 of record JAJEIH010000100.1, on the reverse strand, counting down.
AACCCTCGGTGCCCGCGCCGGAGCGCGCCGTCGAGGCCGCCCATGCGCTCGCCGCGCTTTACGGCCCCCGTTGCGTCGTCTGGCGCTACGACCCGATCCTGTCGCCGACGCAGGACCATGTCGAGGCCGCCGGATGGCTCGCCGAATCGCTGCGGGGCGCGAGTGACGAATGCGTGGTCTCCTTCGCATCCTTCTACCGCAAGACGGCCCGCAACCTGGCGGCGGCCGGTTTCGCCTGGGAGGAACCGGAGCCTGACCGCCGCCTCCGGTTGATCGAAGCGCTGGCGGAAGCCGTTTCGCCGCTCCGCCTCACCGTCTGCGCACAGCCGGAACTGACGGTCGGCGCCGCCGAACCGGCGCGCTGTATCGACCCCGTCCGGCTCGGCCTCGGCCCGCGTCCGGAAAAGGGCAACCGGCCCGGCTGCGCCTGCGCCGCCAGCCGGGACATCGGCGCCTACGACACCTGCCCGCACGGTTGCCTTTACTGCTACGCCAATGCCTCGCCGCGCGCCGCCCGGCGCCGCTTCAGGGCGCACGACCCGGAAGCCGAGATGCTTTAGCCGACCGCTTCCAGCATGCCCCCGACGGCCGATTCGAACATGGCCGGGGTCAACCGCCCGGTATTGGTGTTGTAGCGCGAGCAATGGTAGCTGTCGGCGAGCAGGCGGCCGCAGCCGAGCCGGTGCAGCGCCCCATGGGCGAACGGCCGGGCGGCGCGCCGCTCGCCGAGCGCGGCAAGCACCGCGTCATGGGCGAGACGCCCGAGCGCCAGCACCGCGCCGCTTTCCGGCAGGTCTTCAAGCTCGCCCGCAAGGAAGGGGCGGCAGGCCGCCACTTCCGCGCCGACGGGCTTGTTTTGCGGCGGGACGCAGCGCACCGCATTGACGATGCGGCAGCCGGTGAGCGTGAAGCCGTCTTCGGCATGGCCGCCATAGCGTCCTCGCGCCAGGCCGAATTTCAGCAGCGTCGCGAACAGGAGGTCGCCGGCATAGTCGCCGGTGAAGGGTCTGCCGGTGCGGTTGGCGCCGCGCAGGCCGGGCGCAAGACCGACGATCAGCACCTTCGCGCCGCACGGCCCGAAACCCGGCACAGGGGCATTGAACCAGCCGGGCTCCGCTTCCCGCCAGCGATGGCGGAATGCCCGGAGGCGTGGACAGAAGGGACAGTCCGGATCAGGCTCCATACTGCTCTTCGACGTCGTCCTGAGCCCCCTCGAAACGCAGGCTCTCCCGCTGGGCGCGGCGCATCTGGGCTGCTTCCCGTTCGTCCTCGTCGCGCATGATCGACGGCGCCAGATCGAGCAGATCCATGAAGAAATCGGCCTGCCGGCGCAGGTCGTCGGAGACCATGGGCGGCTGGCTCTTCATCGTGCTGACCACGGTCACGCGCACGCCGCGCCGCTGCAGCGCCTCCACGAGGCGGCGGAAATCGCCGTCGCCGGAGAACAGCACGATATGCTCCAGATGGTCGGCCATCTCCATGGCATCGACGGCGAGCTCGATATCCATGTTTCCCTTGATTTTCCGGCGGCCCATGGCGTCGGTGAACTCGCGCGCCGGCTTGGTGACCATGGTGAAGCCGTTATAGTCGAGCCAGTCCACCAGCGGGCGGATCGGCGAATAGTCCTGGTCCTCGATCAGCGCGGTGTAATAGAAGGCGCGGATGAGCCGCCCGCGCTTCGAGAAGTAGTCGAGCATCCGCTTGTAATCGATATTTATGTTCAGGCCGCGCGCGGCCGCGTAAAGATTCGCGCCGTCGATGAACAGCGCGGTGCGTTCTTCCATATAGGTCCGCATGGAAAGGCTCCGAAAAAGAGGCGGCCGCCCGAACAGGCGGCGGCCCGACGACATGGTAGGTTCAGCCTAGGGGAGGCGCAGCCGCGCGACAAGGGGCCGCCGGGCATGATTCTCATCGGATTGGGGGCAAACCTGCCGTCGCGGGAGCACGGGCCGCCGCAGGCGACGCTCGCCGCGGCCCTGGACGCGCTCGCGGCGCGGGGCGCCAGGACCCTGCGCCGTTCGCCCTGGTACGAGAGCGCGCCGGTGCCGCCGAGCGGCCAGCCCTGGTATGTCAATGCCGTGGCGGAGGTGGAGAGCCGGCTTTCCCCGGAGGCGCTGCTGGCGGCGCTGCTCGATGTCGAGGCGGGTTTCGGCAGGGTCCGGGGCGCCCGCAACGCGTCGCGCACGGTCGATCTCGACCTGCTGGATTACGGCGGCCTGGTCACGGGGCCGGACGAGAAGCCCGAGCTGCCCCATCCCCGCCTGCACGAGCGCGCCTTCGTGCTGCTGCCGCTGCGCGACATCGCGCCCGGCTGGCGCCATCCGGCCTCGGGCCGGACGGTGGCGGCGCTGATCGAGGCCCTCGGCCCGCCCGGCCCGATCCGGCGGCTGGCGTAACGCCTCCGGAAAGGCGTTGCCGCGCCTCCGGCATTGGGTTAGAATCGCGATCTCTCCAGCCCTCGCCCGCCGCCCGGCGGGAGTTTCGGCCTCTTCCCCTCGCGTTCGAATCTTCCGCCTTTGCGGGCGAGCCGGCTTTCAACATCAACGGATGGACGGTCCGAGGTCATGCTCGACGATATCGCGGCGCCCGAAAAGGTCGCGCATCTCCAGGAAATAAAGGAAAAGTCGGCGGCCGAGCTGCTCGCGCTCGCCGACGAACTCGAGGTCGAGAACGCCTCCACGCTCCGCAAGCAGGACATGATGTTCGCGATCCTGAAGAGCCTGGCGGAGGACAATGTGGCCATTGTCGGCCGCGGCGTGCTGGAGGTGCTGTCGGACGGCTTCGGCTTCCTGCGCTCGCCGGAGGCCAACTACCTGCCCGGCCCCGACGACATCTACGTCTCGCCGCAATTGCTGCGCCGCTTCGGCCTGCGCACCGGCGACACGGTGGAGGGCGAGATCCGCGCGCCGAAGTCGGGCGAGCGCTATTTCGCGCTCACCAAGGTCACACAGGCCAATTTCGCGGACCCGGAAGCCGTCCGCCACCGCATCAATTTCGACAATCTGACGCCGCTCTATCCCGAGGAGCGGCTGCATCTGGAGATCGATCAGCGCGAGGGCAAGGACCAGAGCAAGGACTACACCACCCGCGTCGTCGAGCTCGTCTCGCCGCTCGGCAAGGGCCAGCGCGCGCTCATCGTCGCCCCGCCCCGCACCGGCAAGACCATGATGCTGCAGAACGTGGCCCATGCGATCTCGCACAACCATCCGGAGGTCTATCTCATCGTGCTGCTCATCGACGAGCGGCCGGAGGAGGTGACGGACATGCAGCGCTCGGTGCGCGGCGAAGTCATTTCCTCCACCTTCGACGAGCCGGCAACCCGCCATGTGCAGGTGACCGAGATGGTGCTGGAGAAGGCCAAGCGCCTCGTCGAATACAAGCATGACGTGGTGATCCTGCTGGACTCGATCACCCGGCTCGCGCGCGCCTACAACACGGTCGTGCCGTCCTCCGGCAAGGTGCTGACCGGCGGCGTGGACGCCAATGCGCTGCAGCGCCCGAAGCGCTTCTTCGGCGCGGCGCGCAATATCGAGGAGGGCGGCTCGCTCTCGATCATCGCGACCGCGCTGGTCGAGACCGGCTCGCGCATGGACGAGGTGATCTTCGAGGAGTTCAAGGGCACCGGCAACTCCGAGATCGTGCTGGACCGCAAGCTCTCCGACCGCCGCGTCTGGCCGTCGATCGACATCGGCAAGTCCGGCACCCGCAAGGAAGAGCTGCTGGTGGACCGGGCCGCGCTCGCGAAGATGTGGATGCTGCGCCGCGTGCTGATGCCGATGGGCACCCAGGACGCGATGGAGTTCCTGATCGGCAAGCTGCGCGAGTCGAAGAACAACAACGACTTCTTCCAGGCGATGAACCAGTAGCGCCGGGAGGCGCGCCGCCATGTCCGACGCCGCGTCGCCGACGGCGGGCGGAGACTCCGCCCGGCCCGTCCTGCTGGAACTGGCGGACCGTTACATCTGGTGGAAGACGCCGGCCGACGCCGTGCGCTATCCCGACCGCGTGCTGGCGCAGGTCATGGACATCGGGACCTTCGAGGACTGCCGCGCCATGAGGGCGGCGTTCGGCGACGAGCGCCTCTGCCGGGTCCTGCAATGCGCCGAGCCCGGCTGGTTCCGCGCCCGGAGCTGGGCCTTCTGGCAGGTTGCGCTCGACATCGACGCCGGCCCCCGCCCCGTCCGCCGCAAGCTCCCGCCCGCCCCCTGGGAACGCGGGGCATGACGGGCTTCGCGCCCCGCACGGACATCCTGCCCCCGGCGCATCGGTTCTCATTTTCAGGATTTATTTCCACAAAAAGCTTGCAAACGGCCTGAGTCTGCACTATTTTCGGCGGCATAGCAGGAGCCGAACGCAAGAGCATGACCTGGACCTGAGACCGGCGGCGGGCCGCCCGACCCGCGCGATGACTGGAACCCGCAGGGGGGAAACCGCACCAGGGGCGGACGGGAGAGGTGCGGCCGCGCGCAGGGCGCCGGACGGGAAATGGCGGACCGGGTTGGATATGCTTGCGGGGAATTGTTCGAGCGTTTGTTGCGCCGCGCCCCTTTCGTCGTCCCGGACGGACCGGGGAAGGTCGGCAACGCCGGAACCGGCGGCGAAACCGGCCGCCCGCCTGCCGTTTAGCGCGGCCGGGCCGGCGTCCGCCGGGCGGGGCGGCGGCCGCGCCTGCGCTTGAAGCCGTGGCGCTTGAGGAACATCCGCACCGCGCCGTAGCCGAAGGCGAGGCCCCGCTCCCTGAGCGCGGCGCGCAGGGCGTTGATGGGAAGCTCCGGGTCGTCCTCCAGCAGGGCGAGGATCGCGCCGCTCGCGGCCTCGATGCGCCAGGAACGGCGGTCGCCGCCCGCCTTCCGCGGCCGCGCATTGCCCCGCTCGCGCTCCAGCCGGCGCCAGCGCACGATGCTGGCCACGCCGACATCGAAGGTCTCCGCCGCCTCGACGAAGGTCATGCCCTCCGCCATCGCCGCCAGCACCCGGTTCCGCAGTTCGACAGGCAACGCTTTCGGCATCTCCCCCGGACCTCCCCGACCGGTGGATGGGGAATAGAACAAATAAAGAATACTGTAAAGGCGGGACCGGCTTCCCCGAGGTCGCGCCGGGGAGGCGTTGCCGTCGCGGGCGCGGCCCCTCCGTCCCGGCCCGCCGGCCTTGCCATCGCCTCGCGGCCGCTGTAGGGTCCGCGGCCATGAGCCCACGGACCCGCATCTGCGTTTCACGACGCCGCGCCTGCATCTAGGCGGTCGCGGGCTCATTCACTAGCACCACAATCTGAGCAGCCGCGACTGCCGCCGGGAGGCGGGGGTCTGTTTTGCTGTCCTTGTCGCCGGCGGTCCGGGCGGGAAGGACAGGACCATGACGACAATCGCAGAGCCGCAGGCGGAAAATGCGGCGCCGGGTCCCTACGGGGCCCTGATGGAAATTACCCGGCGGCCCCCGATCGCCTTCACCCACGGGCGGGGCGGGTCGCTGTGGGACAGCGAGGGCAACCGCTACCTCGATTTCATCCAGGGCTGGGCGGTGAACTGCCTCGGGCATGCGCCGCCGGCCGTCGCCCGCGCGCTGGCCGAACAGTCCGCCAGGCTGCTAAATTGCAGCCCCGCCTATTACAACGAGCCGATGATGCGCTACGCGGACGCGCTCACGGCCGCTGCGGGCCTGGAGCGGGTCTTCTTCGCCAACAGCGGCGCGGAGGCCAATGAGGGGGCCATCAAGCTCGCGCGGAAATGGGGCGCACTGCACCGCGGCGGCGCCTGGGAGATCGTCACCACCGCCGGCGGCTTCCACGGCCGGACCCTCGCCACCATGTCCGCGTCGGGCAAGGCGGCCTGGGACGGGCTGTTCGAACCCAGGGTGGCCGGGTTCCCGAAAGTGCCGTTGAACGACATCGGGGCCGTCGAAGCCGCGATTACGGACAGGACCGTGGCCGTCATGCTGGAGCCGATCCAGGGCGAGTCGGGCGTCCGGCCCGCCGATGACGGTTATCTGAGGGCCCTGCGCGCCCTCGCCGACCGGCGGGGCATCCTGCTGATCCTCGACGAGATCCAGACCGGCATGGGGCGGACCGGCGCGCTGTTCTGCTTCGAGCATGCCGGCGTCCGCCCGGATATCATGACACTCGGCAAGGGGATCGGCGCCGGAACCCCGCTGGCGGCATTGCTCGCGCGCGAGGAGGTCTGCTGTTTCGATCCCGGCGACCAGGGCGGCACCTATAACGGCAACGCGCTGATGGCCGCGGTCGGCCATGCGGTGCTCGAAGAGCTCACAGCGGAGGGTTTCCTCGAGCGCGTGTGCGAGGCGGGGGCGGTGCTGCGGCGCGACCTGGAGAGGCTGAGCGGGAAATACGGGCTCGGCGGCGTGCGCGGCCGGGGGCTGCTCCTCGCGCTCGACCTGAAGCCGCGGACGGACGGATTCGCGCTGGTGGAGAAGGCGCTGGCGGCGGGACTGCTGCTCAACGCCCCCGCCCCCGACGCGCTCCGCTTCGTGCCGGCGCTCAACGTCACCGATGCGGAGATCGCCGAGATGCTCGATCTGCTGGACGGCCTGCTGAAGCGCCCATAGCCGGCGGCTCGGCGTCAGGCCGGGGACGGCGGCTTGCCCGCCTCGCTGCCTGCCCCGGCTTTCCTTTCCCGCCCGCGGGTGCAAGAGTGCGAAGGGCAGGGTCTGGCGGAGGAACGGGACGTGGCCTTCGATCTGGTTATTTCCGACGGGACCGTGGTGGACGGCTCCGGCATGGCGCGTTACCGGGCCGATGTGGGCGTGAAGGATGGCCGCATCGCCGAGATCGGCAGGATCAGGGCGCCGGCGGCGCGGAAGATCGACGCCGAAGGGCGGATCGTCTCTCCGGGCTTCATCGACGGGCACACCCACATGGACGCGCAGGTGGCCTGGGACCCGCTCGGAAGCTGCGCCTGCTGGCACGGCGTCACCAGCGTGGTGATGGGCAATTGCGGCTTTGCGCTCGCGCCCTGCAGGCCGGAGGAGCGAGAGTGGTACGCCGAGTGCCTCGAAGCCGTCGAGGACATTCCCAAGGACGCCATGATGGCCGGCATCGACTGGACCTGGGAGACCTTCCCGGAATATCTGGCGGCGGTGGAAGCGCTGCCCAAGGCGATCAATTACGGCTCCTATATCGGCCATTCGGCGCTGCGCATGTATGCGATGGGAAAGCGCGCGCTCGACGAGCTTGCGACTGATGACGACCTCGTGGCGATGGCGCAGATCGTCGAGGAGGCGCTCCGCGCGGGCGCGATGGGGCTGTCCACCTCGCGCTCGGTCACCCACACCCGCCCGGACGGCGGGCCGGTGGCGAGCCGGGTTGCGGACTGGCGCGAGCTTGCGCATCTCGCGGCCGTCATGGGCCGGCTGAATACCGGCATCCTCCAGCTCGGCCCCGATGTCGCCAGCGGCGCCGCCCAGCGCGCCTTCCTCGAGGAGCTGGGGCGGGTCTCGATGGACACCGGCCGGCCCGTCATGTTCGGCGCCGTCGCGCTGACGCAGGGCGACAGGCCCAACCACTGGCAATACCAGATGGACTGGATGGACCGAGTCTCGGAGGGCGGCGGTCGGGCCTACGGCCAGGGGACGACGCGCTCGATCAACGCCATCTTCACGCTCAAGGCCTATCTGCCCTTCGACGCGCTGCCGAGCTGGAAGGCGCTCCGCCAGCGCCCGATCGGGGAGCAGAAGGCTGGCTTCCGCGACCCGGAGCTGCGCGCCCGGCTGGTCGCGGAGGAGGCCGGGATGAAGCCGAGGGGCACCGAGTTCCAGGGCGGCGGCGCGGCCACCACCGACCCGCGCAAGCCGGACTATTCGAACCTGTTCCCGATGTTCGGCGTCAGATGGGACGAGCCCAGCATCGAGGAGATCGCGCGCGAGCGGTCCTGCAACCCGGTCGAGGCGATGATCGACCTCATGCTGGAGAACGAGGACCTGGTGTTCGTGCAGCCGCTGATGAACAACGACCCCGACGACGTGCTGGGCCTGCTCCGGCACCCGCGCACGCTTGCGACCTTCTCCGACTCCGGCGCCCATGTCTGTCAGGAGATGGGCTCCTCGCTCCAGACCCACATGCTGAGCTACTGGGTGCGCGACAGGCAGGCCTTCACCCTGGAAGAGGCCGTGCGCATGCTTGCCTTCGACAATGCGTCCGCCTGGAACATCGCCGACCGCGGCCTGCTCAGGACCGGCATGGCCGCCGACATCCTGGTGTTCGACGAGGCGGCGGTGAAACCCCGTCTGCCGACGGTGGAACACGACCTGCCGGGCGGCGAGCGCAGGCTGGTGCAGAAGGCCGAGGGCATCGGCGCCACCATCGTCAACGGCGCGGTCACGCTGGAGGACGGCGAGAGCACCGGCGCCGTTCCGGGCAGGGTCATAAGGGGCCCGCTCGCGGCGTAGCGGCGCCCTCCTGTCCCCGCTTCCCCGGAACGGCCTAACCGTCCCCCTCCGCGATATCCGTCTTGAGGGCCTGTTTCACCCCCTCGCTGCGGCTGTGGACCGGCGCGATCCGGCCGTTCAGGTGGAGGAGCCGGTTCCGCTGGTTGCCGAAATTGGGCGCGCCGTTGAGCGCCATGTCCTCGGCCAGCCGGTAGGCGGCCTCGGTGCGCCGGACGGCCCGGGGCGCGCGGTCGGTCAGCGTGCCGACGAAGTCCGCCACCGCCCCGGCAAACCTGCTTGACCAAGCCTTGACCAAGGCTGTAGCGGCGGTTACCTGTGGGCGGGCGTGGGCACGCGGACAGGAACAGGTTTCATGTCTCCTACCTTCAATATCGGCGATGCCAAGACGCGGTTGTCGCATCCGGTCACCCAAGCCGGGGAAGGCCGGGATGTCATCATCATCCGCACCATCGAACTGTTGAGGCGGGAGCGGAAGGAACACCCCTCCGTTTCCGCCGTGGAGATTCGCGCCGCCAGGGACGAGGGCCGCGCCTGACGGCCTAACCGCCCTTTGCCGCTTCCCCTTCGGCGATATCCGTCTTCAGGGCCCGTTTCACCCCCTCGCTGCGGCTGTGGATCGGCGCGATCTGGCCGTTCAGGCGGAGGAGCTGGTTCAACTGGTTGCCGAAATTGAGCGCGCCGTGTAGCGCCATGTCCTCAGCCAGCCGGTAGGCGGCCTTGGTGCGCCGGACCGCCCAGGGCGCGCGGTCGGTCAGCGTGCCGACGAAGTCCGCCACCGCTCCGGCCAGCCCGCCCGGCTCCGCCAGCCGGTTGACCAGGCCGAACTCGCGATACTGCTCGGCCGTGTAGAGGTCGCCGGTCATGGCGATTTCCAGCCCCCGGCGCCGGCCGATCTGGCGGGTCAGGAGCGCGATGTTCATGGCGGCGGGGAAGCCGTAGGCCATCTCCACATTGCCGAAGCGCGCGCCGCGCTCGGCCACCACGAAATCGCAGGCGAGCGACATGGCCTGCCCGCCGCCGAGCGCCATGCCGTGCACGGCGGCGACGGTCGGCTTCGGCGATTCGATCAGCAGCGACAGCGCCTCCAGGAAGATGTCCACCGCCGCGTCCACGGACATGTCCTGGAGAACGGCGGCCTGCTCGAACTCGGAGGCGTCGCGGCCCGATGTGAAACAGTCGCCCGCGCCCCGGACGACGATGGCGCGCACCCCGTCATCCGCATTGGCGCTGCGGACCGCCGCCACGAACGCCTCCAGCAGCGCGTCGTTCATCGCGTTCTTCTTCTCCGGGCGGTTCAGGGTCAACACGGCGGCGCGGCCTTCCTGAGAGGCGAGCACGAGCGGTCGGTCAGGCATGGGACAGGCTCCTCGGGTTCCGGGCAGTCCGGTGGGCGGGGGGGCGACGCTTCAACCCGGCGCGCGCAGCCGGTCGTCGGTATCGAGAGCAGGCAGACGGGCAATCTCCGCGCCGCTCTTCCGCTCCGCCAACCGCAATTCGTAGAGCTTCTGGAGGTTGAGCCAGAACTCTCCCGACGTGCCGAAGAAGCGCCCCAGACGCAGCGCCGTGTCGCCGGTGACAGCGCGGCGCCCGTTCAGGATTTCGGTAATGCGGTTCACCGGAACCTCGATCCGCCGGGCCAGTTCGGCTGCACTCATGCCCAGAGCGTCGAGGTCTTCCCGCAAGGTTTCGCCCGGATGGATGGGGTCACGCATCGCGATGAGCATACCTGGCACAGACAACCGTCCCTCGTTGCATCCCAGCATAGCGATTCCCAAGTCCTTGCTCCATCTATCCGGTTGCTCAGGGGGCAGGCCCCCGGCCGGCGCGCAGGACTGCCGGGACCCGGAACCTTGCCGGCATTTACCCGGTCCAGATATTCCGGCTCTGGAACACCCGCTTCAGGAGCTCCGCCTCGTCGGTCATGATCCCGTCCACGCCGAGATCGAGCAGGCGGTTCATGTCCGCCTCGTCGTTGATGGTCCATGCATGCACCGGCAGGCCGCGGGCATGCGCGGCCGCCATGAACGCGCGGTCGATGACCGGAAGCCCGTAGCGGCGCGGCGGGACCTGCGCGCAGTCGGCCGCAAATCCGCCGGACGGCAGGGCATGGCCGGCCAGCCAGAGACGGGCGACCTCGGCCGTGCCCATCGACGTGCAGAGCCGGTCGCCGGCCGCGGCCCGGATGCGGCGAAGGCGCCGGCTGGACTCCGACCCCACGCAAACCCGGTCCCACGCACCGGTGTCCCGGAGCACGTCGAGCAGGGGCCCGACGGCGCTGTCCTGCTTCGGGTCTATGTTGACCCGCAGGTCGTCCCAGGTCTTCAGCAGGTCCTCGAGGCGCGGGATCGGTTCCCGGCCGCCGACGCGGACGCGGCGCAGCTCCGGCCAGCTCATCTCCGAGAGGAGGCCGCGCCTGTCCGTGAGGCGGTCCAGGCGGCTGTCGTGAAACACGACGAGGACATTGTCGGCGGTGGCATGAACGTCGGTCTCGACGACCCGGTAGCCGAGCTCGACCGCAGCGGCGAAGGCCGCCATCGTGTTCTCGGGATACCGGGCGGAATAGCCGCGATGCGCGATTGCGGCCGGCAGGGGATGGCCGGGATGGCGGAGAAACGGATGCGGGTCGCGCGTCATGTCCTCGCCCCCGGACGGTCAAAGCGGCTCCCGCAAGGATAAGGCCCGAACCGGGTCCGGCGGAAATCGCGTAAGCTGGCGCGGAGCGGCATGCGGGGATCGGGAGGGAACAGCATGGCAAGACCCTGGCGCGGCGTGTGGCCGGTCGTCCCGACCGTCTTCACCGAAACCGGCGACCTCGACCTCGAAGGGCAGAGGCGGGTGCTCGACTGCATGGTGGACCAAGGCTCGGACGGACTCTGCATCCTCGCCAACTATTCCGAGCAGTTCCTGATTTCCGACGGGGAGCGCGAGACCCTGGCCCGGACCTGCCTGGAGCATGCCGCGGGCCGCTTGCCGGTCATCGTCGCGGCCTCGCATTACTCGACCCGGATCGTGGTCGAGCGCTGCCGCCGGGCGGCCGAGCTGGGTGCCGCGATGGTCATGCTGATGCCGCCCTATCACGGGACCGGGCTCCGGGGCACCGAGGCGCAGACTTACGAGCAGTTCGCGCGGGCGGCGGAGGCGGGCCTGCCGATCATGGTGCAGGATGCGCCGCTTTCGGGCGTGGAGCTGAGCGTACCCTTCCTCGCCCGGCTCGCGCGGGAGATCGCCGGGGTCGCCTACTTCAAGATCGAGACGCCGCAGGCCGCCGCGAAGCTGCGCGCGCTCATCCGGGCGGGCGGGGAGGCCATAGAGGGGCCGTTCGACGGCGAGGAGGCGATCACGCTCATGGCCGACCTCGACGCCGGCGCCACCGGCACCATGCCGAGCGCGCTGCTGCCGGACCTGCTGAAACCCGTGGTGGACGCCCACCGCGACGGCCGCCGCGAGGAAGCCGCCGCCGCATACGCCCGCGTGCTGCCGCTCATCAACTACGAGAACCGCCAGTGCGGCCTCCGCGCCTGCAAGGCGGCGATGAAAGCCGGCGGCGTCATCCGCTCCGCCCACGTCCGCGCCCCGCTCACCCCGCTGGAGCCGGAGGTGCTGGCCGGCCTGCTGGAGCTGGCGCGGCCGCTGGACCTGGTGGCGCTGCGGTGGGGGCTTTGAGGGACATTGGCCGGTCCGCCCGAACGCTTGATTGACTGTAAACTACAGTTTACATTCCGGGCATGATCGAAACATTCACGCGATGGGACGCCGCAGCGCATCTTCACAGCAAGGAGGATGCGCGTCTCTATCTCGAAGCCTGCGCGGAGGAAGACCCGGGCGATGGCAGCCTGATCCGCGCGGCGTTAAACGACATCGCCCGCGCACAAAACATGAGCCTTCTTGCACGGGACGCCGGCATGTCTCGCGAGGGGCTCTACAAGGCATTGTCGGAGAACGGAAACCCTACCTTCGCCACTGTCATGCGGATTACCCGCGCGCTGGGAATGCAACTGCGTTTCACAACATAGTGCAATGCCGGGACGCAATCGGCCATGGCGCCCGCATTCAGGGGGATGCGGCCGGCTCCATCCGCCCGGAGGCCGCCGATGACCGGGAGGCGATCAGCCGGCTTCTGCGGGCGGCATTTCCGACTTCCGCCGAGGCGCGGCTGGTGGAGCGGCTTCGCGGGGACGGGGATGCGGTGTTGTCGCTCGTCGCCGTCGAGGCCGGGGATGTCGCGGGGCATGTGCTGTTTTCGAGGCTGCGCGCGCCTGCCTCCGCCCTTGCCCTTGCGCCGCTCGCGGTCCGTGCGGACCGGCGGCGGCTGGGTATCGGCGCGAGGCTCGTGGAGGCCGGGCTCGACCGGGCGAAGGCGGAAGGCTGGCAGGGCGTCGTCGTGCTGGGCGACCCCGCCTGGTACCGGCGCTTCGGCTTCCGCCCGGAGGCCGTGCAGGGCATGGCCTCGCCCTATGCCGGCCCGGCGCTGACGGGGCTCGCGCTCGCGCCGGGCGGCCTCAGCGGGCCGCGCATCGAGTACGCGCCCGCCTTCGCCGCCCTGTAGCGCCCCGCCGCCTAGCCCGGCCGGTGCGCCGCCAGCGCCTCCCAGTCGAAGGCGATGCCGTGGCCGGGGCGGTCGGGGGCGCGGGCGTAGCCGTCCTCGACCGTCAGCGGGTCCGCCATGAACTTGTCGAAGCCGAAGGCGTGCCATTCCAGGTAGGCCGCGTTCGGGGCGGCGGCCAGCAGGTGGATATGCAGGTCGTGCGCGCCGTGGCTCATCACCGGCAGGCCGTGCGCCTCGGCGAGGTGCGCCACCTTCATGAAGGGCGTGACGCCGCCGCATGTGGTGAGGTCGGGCTCCGGGAAATCGACCCCGCCGGCGCCGATCAGCGCGGCGAACTCGGCGAGCGTGTGGTGGTTCTCGCCCGCCGCCAGCGGCACCTTTCCGAGCGAACGCAGATGCGCGTAGCCGGCCGTGTTGTCGGGCGCAATCGGCTCCTCCAGCCAGACGAGGTCGAAGGGCTGCAAGAGCGTCATGGCGCGCATCGCCTGCTCGACCCGCCAGGCTTCATTGGCATCCGCCATCAGCTCGATCTCGTCCGGCAGGTGGTTGCGCATCGCCTCCACGCGGGCGATGTCCTCCCGCAAGGTCGGGCGGCCGAGCCGCATCTTGACCGACCGGAAGCCCGCCTCGACGCTCGCCATGCCGCCTTCCAGCAGCCTGTCCACCGGGAAGTTGAGGTCGATATTGCCGGCATAGGCGCGCACGCTCGGACTGGCCCCGCCCAGCAGCCGCCAGAGCGGCGCGCCCAGCCTGTTGCCCTTCAGGTCCCAGAGCGCGACATCGACGGCCGCCATCGCGAAGCCGGTGGCCCCGCCCCGCCCGGCATAGTGGTGGCGCTTGTAGATGTCCCGCCAGATCGCCTCGATCAGGTCCGGATCGCGGCCCTCGATGCTGGACCGGAAGGAGCCGTCGCACATCGCCGCGATCGGGCCGCCCTGCCCTTCGTGCATGACGGTGTAGCCGACGCCCGAAACGCCGTCGCTGTCGGTAATGCGTGCCGTCACCATGTCGAAGGCGGTCATCACGCCCGCGGCCGAGGCCTCCATCGCCACCGGCAGCGGCAGGCGGAACAGGTCGATTTCCAGCTTGTCGATTGTCGCCACGGTTGCGGTCCCCCCTCTTGCGCGTCCGGCGGTCATGTTGCGGCGATAATTCACCATGCGCTATAGGGTGGCAACCGGAGGCCGAAGGGAGCCCGCGCGCCGATGCCCTACGATGCCGAACGCCTGCACGAGGTTCCCGACGACCCGCTCGCCGCCATCGACTATTGCTACGAGCAGGGCTGGACGGACGGCCTGCCCGTGGTGCCGCCGGCGGCCGGGCGCGTGGAAGAGATGCTGGGCTATGAGGGCCGCCCGCCGGAGACGCCCATCGCCCGCCATCCCGCGACGGGCCTCGAATGCACGGTCCACGCCGCGGCGGTGAACGCCGTCATGGCCGGCTGCCGGCCCGAATATTTCCCGGTGCTGGTCGCGGCCTTCGAGGCCATGAACGAGCCCGGCTTCAACTTCCACGGCTCGACCGCCTCCACCGGCGGCTCGGCGCCGCTGCTGGTCGTGAGCGGCCCGGTCACCGACGACATCGCCATGAACGCGGACGTGAACCTGTTCGGCCCCGGCAACCGCGCCAACGCCACCATCGGGCGCGCCGTGCGCCTCATCCTGATGAACGTCTTCCGGATGGTCCCCGGCATTTCCGACAAATCGACCCAGGGCCATCCCGGAAAATACGCCTTCTGCATCGCGGAGCGCAGCCGCGGCAATCCCTGGCCGCTGCTCTGCGAGGAGCAGGGCTACCCGGACGGCGTGAGCAGCGTCACGGTGTTCGCCGGCGGCGGCTTCTGCAATATCGAGAACCACGGCGGCAACACGCCGGAGCAGATTCTCGGCACCGTCGCCGACGCGATGGCGAATTACGGCTGCATCACGCTCGGCCAGTCCGTCGTCGTGATGGCGCCGGAGCATATGCGCATCCTCGCCGGCGCCGGCTGGACGCGCAGGCAGGCGCAGGAATACCTGTTCGCCCATGCGCGGCGCAGCGTCGAGGGCATGAAATCCGTCGGCAAGCACCGCGACGTCGAATACGGCAGGCAGCACGGCGAGGAGGGCGCCCATCCGCTGGCGGCAGACGGCCATTTCCACCGCGGCCTCGGCCCGGACGACATATTGATCGTGATGGGCGGCGGCGACGCCGGCGGCCACTCCAGCTTCATCCCCTCCTGGAGCCGCGGCCGCGGCTCGCTCATGCAGTCCAGGCCCATCGGCGTGTGCATCGACTGCGAGTAGGCGGAAAGCGCGAGCCGGCCCGAGCGCGGGAGAGTGTCCCGTCCCGCCTTGCCGTGCTATCGGTCGCGGCAGCAATCCGGCGGAGTGGAAGGCATGGTGACGATTACTGTCAGCGAACTCGATGACGATGTAGTCCAGCGCCTTGAGAACCGCGCGTCGAGCAATAACCGGTCGCTGGAGGCCGAGGCACGCCATATTCTGGAAGCCGCGGTACAGGAAGAGGATATGGAGGCCAAACACGCCGCATTCTTCGCCATGGTCGAACCGCTGTGGCGCGCAACGGAAGGGCGCGAACATACACCCGCCGAAGACCTGATTCGCGAGGACCGAGACCGCGGCCACCGCCCCCATCTCGGCTTCTGATGGGTCGGACCGTGGGCCACACCCTCGCTCCGGCCTGGATCGCCCGCGCCGTCCGGGGTGACAAACGGGGTTCGCCGCCGCAACATGCGGCCTCGATTGACGGGCGCGGATTGGGGCCCGGAACGACAACGGACGGGAGACGACAGGCATGCTTCTTTGCGACCCCACGGTTCCGGGGCCGGAGCGGAACCTCGCCCGGGCGGCGGCGCTCGCCGGGCTGGAGGGCCGGACCGTCGGCCTGCTGGAGAACGGCAAGCTCAACGCCACCGCCATGCTGCGGGAGACCGCCGCGCTCTTCGAGGAACGGCACGGCTGCACGGTGGTGCCGGTCTGGTCCAAGTGGAACGCGAGCGCGCCCGCGCCCGAAGAGACACTGCAGGAGGCGGCGGAGAAGGTCGATTTCCTGATAACGGGGCTCGGCGACTGAGGCTCCTGTTCGACGTGCAGTTTGCATGACGGCATCAGCTTCGAGCAGCTCGGCAAGCGCGCGGCGGTCATCTGCACCGAACCCTTCGAGGTGACGGCGCGGAACATCGCCCGGACGCTCGGCCTCCCGGACTATCCCTTCATCATGGTCGAGCACCCGATCGGCAGCCGCCGGCCGGACGAGATCAGGGTGCTGGCCGAAGCGGCCTACCGGCAGGCCCTGCCGATCCTGACCGCGGCATGACCGCCACCATCTATCCGGCCGCCAGGATCATCACCATGAACCCGGCCCGGCCGCACGCCACCCATGTGGCGGTGCGGGAGGGCCGCATCCTCGGCGCCGGGACGCTGGAGGAGCTGGCCGGCTGGGGCGACTACCGCCTCGACGGGCGCTTCGCGGACAAGGTGCTGATGCCGGGGCTGGTGGAAGGCCACAGCCATGTCATGGAAGGCTCGCTCTGGGCCTATGTCTATTGCGGCTTCTTCGACCGCATGGACCCCGAAGGCAGGGTCTGGGCGGGCCTGAAGTCCATCGACGCCGTGGTTGAGCGGCTGGCCGAAGCGGCGGGCGCGCTGGAGGACCCGGCGGCGCCGCTCGCCGGCTGGTCGCTCGACGCGATCTACTATGGCGGCCGGCGCGTCAACCGCCACGACCTCGACAGGGTCTCGGAGGAGCGCGCGGTCGGCGTGTTGAACGCCTCCGGCCACATCCTGAATGTCAACACCAGGGCGCTGGAACTCGCCGGCCTGCTGCGCACGGGCGTCAACCATCCCGGCATCCCGCTCGGCGCGGACGGCCTGCCGACCGGCGAGATGAAGGGGCCGGACGCCATGGCCCCGCTCGGCGTCCACACCGGCTTCGATCGCGACCTGCTGGCCTGTGACGAGCCGGGCCTGCGCCGCTTCGCCAGGCTCTGCGTGCGCACCGGCGTCACCACGGCCGCCGACCTCGCCAACCTGCTGCCGGAAGACGCGGTGGAGATGATGTTGCGCGTGACCGGCGAGCCGGACTACCCGGCGCGCATCGTCTCGCTGCGGCGCTTCTACGGCCTCACGCCCGAAGAGCTGATCGACCGGGCGCTCGAGCTCAGGGGCCGCAGCCGGGACAGGCTCCGCCTCGGCATCATCAAGGTGGTGGCGGACGGCTCGATCCAGGGCTTCTCCGCCCGGCTGCGCTGGCCCGGCTATTACAACGGCGCGCCGGAAGGGCTCTGGTACGTCCCGCCGGAGCACCTGCTGGAGATCTACGAACGCGCGCTCGCCGCCGGCCTCCGGGTGCATACCCACACCAATGGCGACGAGGCGACCGACCTCGCGCTCGACTGCATGGAATCCGCGCTCCGCAAGCATCCCGCGCCCGACCACCGCTTCACCCTCCAGCACTGCCAGCTTGCCGACGCGGCGCAGTTCCGCCGCATCCGCGCGCTCGGCCTCTGCGTCAACCTCTTCCCCAACCACCATTTCTACTGGGGCGACCAGCATTACGCCGTGACCGTGGGGCCGGAGCGCGCCGAGCGCATGAACGCCTGCGCGACCGCGCTCCGCGAGGGCGTGCCGCTCGCCATCCATTCCGACGCGCCGGTCACGCCGCTGGGCCCGCTCTTCACCGCCTGGTGCGCCGTCAACCGGCGGACCGCATCGGGGCGCACCCTCGGCGAGCATGAGCGGATCGGTACCGCCGACGCGCTCCGCACGATCACGCTCGGCGCGGCCTACACGCTCGGCCTCGACGGCGAGGTGGGCTCCATCGAGACCGGCAAGCGCGCCGATTTCGCCGTGCTGGAGGACGACCCGGAGACCGTCGGCGGCGAGCGGCTGAAGGACGTCCGCGTCTGGGGCACGGTGCAGGGCGGCCGCATCTTCCGGGCCGCCGACCTCGGAACATGACCGCCGCCGGCCCGCTGCCCGTCACCGTGGTCGGCGGCTATCTGGGCGCCGGCAAGACGACGCTGGTCAACAGCCTGCTCCGGCAGGCGAATGGCAGGCGGCTCGCAATCATGGTGAACGAATTCGGCGCGCTCCCCATTGACGCGAGCCTTGTGGAGGCGGCGGACGAGCGCATCGTCAGCCTTGTCGGCGGCTGCGTGTGCTGCAGCTACGGGGAGGACCTCGTGTCCTCGCTCGCCATGCTGGAGGCGCTGGCGCCAAGGCCGGACCATGTGCTGCTGGAGGCGAGCGGCGTCGCCTTCCCCGGCGCCATCGCCGGCACGGTCGGCCTGCTGCAGGGCTTCGCGCTTGACGGCGCCGTGGTGCTGGCCGACGCCGAGACCGTGCGCGGCCGGGCCCATGACCGCTATCTCGGTAGCACCGTCCGCCGGCAGCTCGACCAAGCCGACCTCATCCTGCTCAACAAATGCGACCTCGCGGGCGACGCGGACGAAGTGGAAGCCTGGCTCGGCGAGGCGGCGCCGGACGCCCGGCTGCTGCGCACGACCCGCGCCGAGGCCCCCATCGACATCGTGCTCGGCGCCTGGACCGGCCGCGCCGCCCCGCCGGCTGCGGGCGGGCCGTTCGACCACACGCAGGGCTACGCAGCCGCCGCGCTCGACCCGCCCGAGGGCGCCGAACCGGAGGCGCTCGCCCGCATCCTCGCCGACGCCGCACACGGCCTGCTGCGCGCCAAGGGTTTCATGCGCCGCCCCGGCGGCGGCATGGCCGCCATCCAGACCGTCGGCAGCCGCTGGACGGTCACGGACGCCCCCGCCGACGCCCCCGCCGGCCTCATCTGCATCGGCCTCGAAGCCCGCACGGACTTCGCCGCCCTCCGACGGGCCGTTTTGGATTGCTGAGCGGAGTGCCGAACCTCGGCGAATGGCGGAAGAACGCCCCACGCATCTGCGATGCCTGTCAAACCCGAACCGACAATTTCAACCGTCAACCCCTCCTGGGCTGCTACGAATCGGCAAAGATGACAACGTGGTCGGGATGACGAAGGAAGAGTTCATCACTCCCATATGAGGCGACCACATAAAGGACGGATATAACGAGTATGCTGACCAATAACTGCGACCAGGGGCTTCCTACGGCTGACCGATTCGTTTCACCAGCTTGTCCCAATGCGTCGTCATGGCGTGCTCTCGCGAAAGCGGTCCGGATTTCTGTCTTTCACGCACGAGGCAAGGCGATCAAAAAAGGCTGGCATATCGGGTGCGGCGACAATGCGCGGCCCTTCGGCGAAATCAACCTCCACGATGGCCGATGCCTCCACCATACCAGCCGCCCACGCCGGAGCGTCTCGGCCGGACAGACGGTTTACAGCATCTCGGAAGAAATCCACCCATCGGGTCCCATCCTGGCGAAGACCACTCCCGGTCGTATCGAAGACCATGACATAGCCTGTCACAATCTCCGGCGACAGCAATTGGACATTCGCCATTTCACCCGTCAGGTCGTCCACCCGGTTCGGAACCGTTCCAGCGACGTTGCGCAGAATTGACTTCAAACTTATGCCAAGTCGAACCTTCCCATCGGGAGGCCACCCTATATCCCACGTCTTGGAGCGCCCTATTCCCGGCACAGGCAGTTCCTTCGCGGCACCGACAATACCGCGTTCATCGAGTTGTTCGACACACATCTCCGCCAGCATCGCAAGCCGATTGGGCGACTGGCGTTTCTGCTCGACGACGGCGATCCTGTACAGGTCGTCGACGGCATTCTGCAATGAGATCATGGCGCCAGTCGCGCCTCCGCCATCGCATGATATGTCGGCTCGACCTCGACGCCGATACTGTTTCGACCGCATTGCCGAGCGGCCACTTGGGTCGACGCCGTTCCAGTGAAAGGATCGAAGACCGTATCGCCGACAAAGCTGAACATTCGGATCAGGCGTTCCGCCAATTCTACCGGGAACGGCGCCGGATGGTCCTTGGTTGAAGCGCCGCGAACATCATTCCAAATTTGCCGGAACCAGCGATCATGGTCCTCCGCGGATATTACGCTAAGGAGGCGTGCAGCGGCGCTCGGGCTGCGGTAGCCGCCTGGTTTGCGCAGCATGAGGAGGAATTCGATGTCGTTCTTGATCACGCCGTTCGGCTCAAAGGGCTTCCCCAAGTAAGAGCCGCTGCTGTGCGCTTCGGTCTTCATGTTGCTGATCTTGTGCCAGATAATCGGCGAGAGGTTGTCGAAGCCAATATCGCTGCACTGCATCTGGACGGATGCGTGAAGCGGAATCACCATGTGCCGCCCGCGGTTTTTCCGACGGGAGAGGCAAATGTCGCCGACCACGCAAACCAACCTCCCGCCGGGCACTAGTGCGTCGTAGCATCCTTCCCAGACACGTTTGAGGCTGTTCAGGAAGGCTTCATAGTCTCCAAGACGTCCCATCTGCCCGTCACTCTCGGGATACTCCTTCAGCGTCCAGTAGGGCGGGGAAGTCACGACTAGGTGGACGGAAGACGATGGCAGCCTTACCTCTCTGGAATCGCCCAACATCACCTCATGGGTTGTCTCCACACAGGCAAGCAGGTCGCGTATGCGCGCGAGGGAAACCGGGTCCTTGGCGAGGGCAGGAATCGAGCGTTGATGCCGGTCCGGGCGCAACGCTCTCAGGTCAGGCGTCAGGATCGATTCCAACCCCTCACTCAAAGCCGCTCTCCCGAATCAACGTCGTTGCCCCCGGCGAATACCCATTTCCCGGATACCGAACCGGCGAGGTCGCGGAGCAACTCCCGCGCCGTCTCGCCTAGCAGAACCTGCCGTGGTCCGGTCTTGGCGTCAATCGGGGTCAACCGGTTGTGCTTGACCTCGTAACAAGCAGAGACTGCGCATCTCGCAAGACGGGTGACGGGCCGCACGGTGTAAATCGCTGCTTCATCCCCCGGTAAGGACCGCCTAGCAGATTTGTTCGCTAAATCTGAAATATTTCCAAATCATGGCTTGCACTCCGGAACATTCATGCCTATATAGGTCGGGTCGAGGCGGCGTCCGGAGGCCGCTTCGGTTCGCGCCGGCGCGAAAAGACCCTTGGGAAACGGACGGGACAGGTGTGCCCCGCGTTTGGCCCTCGCGCGCGCGGGCGCAATCAGGCGCGCAAACCGCGCCGCCGCGAAACGCGCGCCGGCGGGCGCAGGCGCCCGCGCGCATAACGCGCGAATCAGGGTCCCGCCGCGCCGGAGCGCCGGGCAGCGGGGAGAACGGAACGGAGGGGAACGAAACGGGATGACGGAACGACATGCAGGAGGCGGGCAAACACAGCCCTGGAAGGACGGGCCTGCTGCTGCGCAAACGCCTCTCCCGCTTGCGGGAGCGGCGGGGAGAGGGCCCGGCGGCCGTGCGGCAGGACAAGGCCTTGCCGGGTTGAAAGAAGGCTCCCTCGCAAGTGAAGGAGGGGGATATGAGGGAGGACCTCATGCCGAAGGCGGCTGCAGGATATGAACTTTCGGCATGCGGATCATGACATCTCATGACACATGGCGGGGGAGACGCAGGACGCCTCATGACATCGCATGACATTCCATGACACAGCGCGCGGCGGTCCCGCGTCCCGGCGCGGCCCCGGCCGGCGGAGAACGGGTCCGCTATTGCGCGCCCGCCGCGTGCCGGCCGGCGCGGCGGCCGAAGACGGCGCCGCGC
>JAJEIH010000019.1 GCA_022827685.1 Alphaproteobacteria bacterium | reverse complement strand
CGGGGTCCGCGGCCCGGGCGATGCGACGCGGAAGTGGCAAGCGGGCATGCGCCATGACGGCTGCGATGCCGGGACCTGCGCAGGCTCGGCGGCGCAGCCCGGCACACGGCTTCCCGGCCTTTGCCGGGCGGTTCGGCGGCGCAGCCCCTCCGGTCAGGCCGCCTCGGTCGCGCGTGGCCGGGGCCGGTCGAGAATGTCGGCGCCGATGCTGTCCGCCACCCGGGCCGACGACGCCTTGATCGAATCCCGCGCCAGATGCGCATAGCGCGAAGTCGTCTCGATCTTGTTGTGACCGAGCAGCTTGCCGATCATCGACAGCGACTCCCCGAGCGCCAGCGCCCTGGACGCAAATGAGTGCCTCAAATCGTGAAGCCGCACGTCGTCGAGACCCGCCTCCACCCGCACCCGGTCCCAGTAGTGGTTGAGGTCGGACAGGTGCTTGCCCGGGTTCTTCGTGCCCGGAATCACCCACGGGTTGCCCTCGATGCGCGGCAGCTCCGCAAGCACCCGCGCCGCCGCCGGCGACAGCGGCACCAGCCGCGCGCCGGTCTTCGAGTCGGCGAGCTTCAACTCGCCCGAGGCAAGGTCCACGTGCTTCCACTCAAGCTCGACGATCTCGTTCCTGCGGCACCCCGTCAGCATCAGCAGCCTGATCGCCGCCGCAGGGTAGACCGGCAGCCGGCCCTTCGCCTCCATCTCGGTCAGCACCGCGCCCAGGTGGCGGAACTCCGCCTCGGTCAGAAACCGCTCGCGCTTCTCCTCCCGGTACTTGCGCACGTACTTGCACGGGTTGCCGCCGGTGCGCAGCTTCCACTCCTCGGCCAAGTTGAACAGCTTGCTGCCGATCTCCAGCGCCCGGTTCGCCTGATAGGGGATATGGCGGAGATCGAGATGCAGGGCGTTGATGTGCTTGCGCTCCACGTCCTCCACCGCCACGCCGCCGTAGGCCGGCACGATGAAGCGCTCCACGACGCTGCGGTACATCCTCTGCGTGCTCTCCTTGCAGCGCACGTCGACATGCTCTTCCAGATAGCGCGCGGCAAGCTCGGCCACCGTCACCGAGCCCCGCTCCACCGGCTCCTCGCCGCTCTTGATGCGGTTGATCGCAAGAGCTGCTTCCTTGCGCGCCTTGTCGGCGGTGATTACCCCGTGGCGCCCGAGCGTCACCCGGCGCGACTTCCCCCGGTGCCGGGTCTGGACCACGTAGACCTTCGACCCCGACGGATAGACCCTCACCCCGAAGCCCGGAATGCGGTCGTCCCAGAAGACCGCGTCGCGGTCCTCCACCGAGAGCGCATCGACGGTGCGCTTGGAGATGGTGCGGTACTTCAGCTTGGCCATGCGATGCCCCTTGTTGAGAATCATTCTCACCCCCCCCGACCGCTTGCCTGTTCCCTACACGCCGTAAGCGTAAGCGTGTCGCAAGCGACCGGAGTGGTGCTCAGGGGTCTTGTACCGTAGCCAACGGGAGGGCTCAAGGGGCGTCGATATGGGAGGAAGCCGTTGTTATGTAGGCAATAAATCTGGAAATGTCGTCTCCTGCGCCCTCAAGGCATCTCCAGGCATCTCTTGTCCAGATATCCGAAAATTGTGCTCCATTTAAGTGCCGCCGATATCGACGGCGACCCGGCATCCCCTTGCAAGTTCCGACACGGGCGCCCCAATTCGCTTCGGGATCGCGGCCGCCGGACCCGGGGCCGCAGTCCCGCCCAGCATTTCCCGCGCCGCGCCGCAAGTCCAGTCTCGTCCTCCGGCGCGGCCGGCGCGCGCAATTGACGCGCCGGCCGGGCGGAGTCAGTCTCCCCGGCCTGAGGGAGGCGCATGGCGGAACTCGACAGGAGGGTCGCGATCGTGACCGGCGGGGCCCGCGGCATCGGGCGCGGCTGCGCGCATGCGCTGGCCGAGCGCGGCCTGGCCGTGGCGCTGGTGGACATCCTCACGGACGAGATGTCGGACACGAGGGCCGAGGTCGAAGCCCGCGGCGCGCCCTGCCTCGCCTTCGAGGCCGATGTCGCCGACCATGTCCGGGCGAAAGAGGTCGCCGGCAGCGTCCTCGACCGGTGGGGCCGGATCGATGTGCTCGTCAACAATGCCGGGCGGCCGATGCCGACCGGCATACTCGACCTCTCCGAGGAGCAGTGGGACACGACCATCGACGTCAACCTGAAGAGCTGCTTCAACTACATTCAGGCCGTGGCGCCCACCATGCTGGCGCGCGAATACGGGCGCATCGTCTCGATGTCCTCGCTCAACGCCCATTCCGGCGGGGTGACGGCCGCCGTCTCGCGGGTGGCCTATGCCGCCGCCAAGGCCGGCATCATCGGCCTGACCCGCTCGCTCGCCAAGGAGCTGGGGCCCCATATCGCCGTCAATTGCGTGTGCCCCGGCCTCATCAAGACCGAACTCGCGCAGAAGAACCCGGTCATCGCCACCCGCGAGCCGGAACTGGTCCGGGGCATTGCGCTCAACCGCACCGGCAGCCCGCGCGACGTGGCCGAGCTCGTGGCCTTCCTCGCCACCGTGGAGCCCTGCTTCGTCACAGGCCAGGACATCACCATAGACGGCTTCCAGTGGAACCGCTGAGGGCCGGGGAACGATCCGGAACCGCCGTCAGAGCCCGGCCTGCTCCTTGCAGTAGCGGGCGACATCGGCGTGGGTCGCGAACCAGACGCCGGGCTTCGTGCGGATATGCTGCACCAGTTCGTCCAGCACCTGGATGCGCGAGCGGTGGCCGATGAAATGCGGGTGCATGGTCAGCAGGAACAGCCCCTCCTCCTCCCAGGCGCCGTCGAACTCCCGCCTGAACACCTCCAGCACCCCTCCCGGCGGCGTGTAGGGGCGCAGACCCGTGAAGCGGTCCATCGACCAGTAGGGCGCGTCGTCGCGGATCCACTCCACCGGAAGCTCGACCACGCCGGTCGGCTCGTTGTCCTCCAGCAGCTCGTAGGGCTCGTCGTCGGCCATGAGCGAGGAGTCGTAGAGGAGGCCCATCTCGCGCGTGATCGCCAGCGTGTGCTCGGAGAAGTCCCATGAGGGCGTGCGGATGCCGACCGGGCGGACGCCGCAGATGTCCTCCAGCCTGTCGGCGGCGCGCATCTGCAGGTCGCGTTCGTCATCCGGCGGCAGCGCGGAGTTGAGCTCGTGAATCCAGGAATGGATGCCGATCTCGTGCCCCTCCGCGACCACCCGGCGCTGCTCGTCGGGATGCAGCATGGCGACCACCGCCGGCACGAAGAAGGTCGCCGGCACGCCGTAGCGTTCCAGCAGCTTCAGGATGCGGGGCACGCCGGCGCGCGCGCCGTATTGCCCCTGGCTCAGCTTGCCGGGCGAGCTCTCGGCCCAGCGCAGGGTCTGCGTCTCGTGGTCGGAATCGAAGGACAGCGCAACCGCGCAGCGCGCCCCGCCAGGCCAGGACGCGGGCTTGAGCGAGCGCCCGGCCCGGACCTTCTCCACGATCGGCCGCCAGTCGGCCTCCGCCCATCTCCAGGCTTCCGGCTGGTCCGGCACGCCGGTCCCCCGATGCTTGCTCATCGCCTGTCCCCTTCCCTCTCCCGTCCGCGCCGCGGCGGGCCCAGCATAGCACCGGCCGGGCGGCGCGGAATGTCTTCGAGCCCCGCGCGGATATGCGGTACAAGCGCGAAATCCGGGACGGCAAAAAGGGGCCGCCGGCATGCTCGCAGGGCTCAACACGGCGCTGGTCACGCCGTTCGATGCGGAGTTCGCGTTCGACGAGGCCGCCATGCGCAGAAGCGTGCGCCACCAGATCGAGGCCGGTGCGGCCGGGCTTTGCGCGCTCGGCGGCACGGGGGAGCCGCTGTCGCTCACCCTTGGCGAGCATTTCAGGGTCGTCGATACGGTCGTCGAGGAGGCGGGCGGCCGCGTGCCCGTCACGGTCGGCTGCCTGCTCGGCGCGCAGGCCGACATCCTTGCGGTCGCGCGGCATGCGGAACGGGCCGGCGCCGATTTCATCATGCTCGTCCCGCCCTTCTTCTTCTCCACCCGGCCGTTCGACATCGAACGCCATTTCGCCGCCGTCGCGGAGGCCTGCGGGCTGCCGGTCGTGCTCTTCCATACGCCCGGGCGGAGCGGCATCCGCCTGAATGCGGACGAACTGCTCGCCCTCATCCACGCGGTCCCCTCCATCCGGGGCATCAAGGAGGCGTCGGGCGACATGGTGCTCGCCGGCGAGGTGATGAACGGCGCGCCGGAGGGGTTCGCGTTCATGCAGGGCCTGGACGAGCTGCTGCTGCCCTCGCTCGCAATGGGCGCGGCGGGCGGCATCGTCTCGCTCGGCGAACTGCTTCCCCGGAGCCTGCGGGCGCTCGTCGAGCATGCCGGGGCGGGCGCGCTCGAGCCGGCGCGGCGGATTCAACTGGGCCTCCTGCCGCTTTGCCGCTGGATCTACTCGGAGCCCAATCCCGGCCCGCTCAAGCATGCGCTCGACCTCGCCGGCCGCCCGGCGGGCCCCTGCCGCCCGCCCATCTACGGCCCCCGCGACGCCACGGCGCAGGCGCTCCGGAAACTGCTGCCGCCCCTGCTCCGGGCGGAGAAGGGCTGACGCAGCCCAGACCTGTCTCGGCGGCCGGTCCGTTGAAGCGCCGAAGGGCGTCGCGGGAGCAGGTCGCTGGCCGCGCACGTCTGAACGGACAGCACGAATGATAGTCGCCGCAAGTCCGGGTCTCGCCCGGCCAGTTATTGTCCGTTATGCATTGCCTGTGCGAGACAATCATTAATTTGAGGATCCAAAAGCTGCTCCAGATGTATGCAACATCCTTGCTCTTCCAGCCACTCCCAATGGTTCGCGACAACACATTGCATAATTTGCGTCATTTGATCCCTTTGATCATTGGTCATACCTATTTCACGTGCATTGACGCTATATGCAAATTGATACATTAATCCATTGGCCGCTGGGGGATCATCGTAGTGTTCCGGGAGCGTGCGCCAAATTCCTTGGAAAGAAAACGGGTCTGGAGGGCTAAACCAGTAATCGACGATGTATTGATTTCTCGGAATTTCAGGATATCCTTCCCACGGTTGCAAATTCAATCCCTGCAGGTCCATATGTTGGTTCTGCAGTACTTCCGCTTGTGCCATAGCATCGTCCCAATCAGCTATCTCCTGTTGATCTACCTGTATGTATATTTGACGCGATCTTCCTGAAAATCGCCCTTGCATTAGTGCCTCTACGAAGGTCAAATTGTTTCTTGCAGTCGGGAAGGGGCGACGCCTTCTCCAACGTGCATGGGCATTTTGCATATCTTGTGGCTCAATCATATTCGATTGAGCCCAGATTTCGTTAACGTATTGTTGCACCGTGTTTATTTCTGATTCCCGACTTGAAAATATAGCAGCTTCAAGCCATCCATCCTGATCCCTACCTTCCAGAGATAATCCGTTTGCGGACGCATTTGCGGAACCGACGACAACGCCCGAATCGGTCCAGTACACCTTGCTATGCAGTGTGGGATTATGCCTTATCTGAAATCCCGTGTTGCGCAAATTTTCGATCACATTCGGATTTGTTCCACCCATCGTAAGGTTACAGACAATTTTGGTCCTTTTGATCTTGCGTCTGTTCATACCACTAAACAATTGTTCTGCTCCACTACCCCAGAAAGCAACAATGCAATAAATTTCCCTTGCATCTCGAAATAATCTTTGAACTTCCGTCGCAATAGCGATTCGGTCATCCAAGAAGTGTACTGGCATGGGGGAAACTCCAATGGTAGATTGTGCAGGAGAAAAATTGTCTGGCGGCAAGGGTCGGATGTCAAGAAGGACCGTTGACCACATACCTCCCATGCCACCCCGCTAGCCCCTCGCACATCTCCACCAGCCGTCGCCGCAGCTTCGCGGGCTTCTCCACTGTCACGTTGTCGCCCTAAGTGACGAGGTGCCAGCACATTTCGTCGAGGCCACCGGCCTCGAAGCGGACCGTTACGGTTTCGTCATCGTTCTTATCCACGGTCTGGTCCGGGTGGAAGCAGAAGGTGGTGGCATCGGGGGCGGCGCGGGCGTCGAAGCGGAGCGCGACTGCGACCGGCTCTTCCTGGAAGGTGCCGAAGGAGCGCCGGGCGAAGGCTTGCAGGTCGAATGCCGGGTCGCGCTCGAAATCGTCGAGGCCGAGCTTGGCCCCGCTTATATTGGCCAGCCGCCAGAGGCGCGGCTCGCCGCTCCAGTCGGTCCGCGCCACGAGGAAGGGGCGGTTGCCGTAGAGCAGGCCGTAGGGCTCGACGGTCTGGCGGCTCTTCCGCCCCGCCTGCCGCGACAGGTAGTCGAATTTGACCGTGCGGCGGGCCCGGATGGCGTCACGCAGCAGCGAGAGCAACGCCGTATCGACCGGCTGCCTCGGGCCGGGCCGCATGGCGAGGCCCTCGGCGCGGAGCAGGGTTTCGAGGTCGGCCTCCAGTTGTTCCGGCGTGCGGGAGCGGTGGAGGGCGCGCAGCTTGTCCGCTACCGCCTTCAGTTTCGCGGCCCGTTCGCCGAGGCCTGCCTGTTCGAGCGCGGCTACAGCGGTGGAAAGCGCACCCAATTCCTCTGCCGAAACGGAGACGAGGCCGCGCAGCCCGTTCGAGCGCAGCCGCCAATGTTTCCGGCGGTCGCCGCCTTCCACCTCTTCCAGCGGACCGAACGCCTGTTCGACGGCGGCCCGCATCCGCTCGGCCGTCCTGCGGCTGACCGAGAACTCCCGCTCGATCCCGGCGAGCGTCATCCCCTCGCGCCGGCCCTGGAGGCGGACCGCCAGCGCGATAATGTCCATCAGGCGTTCGTAACGTATGCCGTCATCCGCCATGCCGCCCCTCCCATGCCGGTCCCCGCCGGGAGCACCATAGGCGGCGCTCCCGGCAGGACCAAGGCTCACGCCCGGAAGCCCACGACCTGCGGCCGCCCCGGCTTGGCCTCGCATTCCTTGCGCAGCATTTCCGCCAGTGCGGCGGGGTCGCCGAGCAGGTCCATGATCTCCGCCTTGCGCCGCACCACGGCGAAATCGCCGGGCGTGAGCGCCGCGAAGTCGCGGAGGCAGGCCGGCGGCTCCATGTCGAAATAGGCGCGGAACGCCGCTTCGGCCTGCTCCGGCGCCAGATAGTCCAGCGCCACCTTGAAGGTGAAGCGCCGCAGCGTCGCCGGGTCCAGGTGGTCGCCGAAATTGGTGGTGCAGGCGAAGGGCAGCGGATGGTTCTCCATCCAGGTCAGCATCTCGTTGACCTGCCTCACCTCCCACGACCTCACCGCGAAGCGCCGGTCGGCAAGCAGCGAGTCGGCCTCGTCGAAGACCAGGAACGCGCCCGCGTCGCGCGCCTCGGCGAAGGCGTCGGCGATCAGCCGCTCCGTCTCCCCGACCCACATGGAGAGCAGGTCGGACGTCCGCTTCTGCAGCACCTCCAGGCCCAGCCGCTCGGCGAGGTAGCGGACATACGCGCTCTTGCCCGTGCCCGGCGGGCCCTGCAGGCAAAGGGAGAATTGCCGTGCGCCGGAGCGGACGAGGCGGTCGGCGAGCGCGGCCGGGTCGGTATCGGCGCGGATCAGCGCCGGGTCGAAGCGCTCGGGCGTTCCCTGCGGCGGCCTCTCGCAGCCGAGGACGCGGGAAAGGCTCCGCACCCCGCGGCGCACCGTTTCGACATCGCCGCCGGCGAGCCGGGCCGCGGCCGTGGCGCCGGCCGCGACGCCGGGGGTGGCTTCGAACTCGGCGGCCAGCGCGCGTGCCTCCTCCGGCTTCGCCTCGATGCCGTGGCGTTCGAGTTGCCGCGTCCAGACCCGCGCCCTGACCCGGCTCGTCGGCAGGCGCAGCTCGAAGGCGAACATCATGCGCCGGAGAAGGGCCGGGCTGACGCACTCGGCATCGTTCATCGCCCAGAGCGTCGGCGCCGGCGCCCGCTCCAGCAGCCGATGCATGAAGACCTTCGAGGCGCCTCCCTGCGACTTCGCGGCGAAAGGTCCCCGGGAGAAACCGAAACCGGAAATGCCGTCGGCGAGCAGGTCCTCCATCTCGTCGAAGAGGATCAGCGCGCGCCGGTCCTGCGAGAGCAGGCGCTGAGCGAGGCGGAGTTCCTGCAGCCTCTCCCGGCGCGACGGCTCGTGGCCGTCCTCGTCCGCTTCCCCGACGCTGTAGAGGGTGACGCCCAAGCGTTTGGCCACCGTCTTGCAGAACTCGGTCTTCCCGGTTCCGGGAGGGCCGTAGAGCAGGATGTTGACGCCCGGCGCGCCGCTCTCGAAGGCGCCCCTCAGCAGCATCGCGACATGATCCCGGTCTCCGGCCACATGGTCGAAATCGGACCAGTCGAGCTCGCTCGGGGGCGCGGCGTCGAACAACAGGCGGTTGACATCCTGTTCCATCTCGGCAGGCGAGAGTGCGAGCCGGTTGAGCCGGTCGATGGCCTTCAGATCGCCGTCATTGTCTATGGAAACGAGCCCGGCCCGGATGAGCGGCGCATCGTTGCGAAGCCGGCGGGCAACGGTACCTGCCGAAATACCCAGCAACAATGGCAGGACGCGGCCCCTGATATTCAACTCATGGCGATGATCGCGACTATTGAAGATATCGCTGACCAGCGACTCGAAAACGGGATTCGCCTGGTAGCGCAGCAGAAGTTCCAGAATGGCGATATCCGTTCGCGAGAGGCCGGTCGTTTGCGCCAGGCGCAGGAGGCGCCGACCCATCCGGTCGCGCCTCGGCGACGCAGCCGAACGCTCGTCCTGCAACGCTTCCCGAAGGCTTCGAAACTCCTGTTTGGAAACATTGTCCCAGTCCGGGTCCCAGCGGCGCACGACCCGCCGCCCGCATGCCCCGAGCGCAATGCGGTTGTCCTTTTCGGCAACCCAACTCGCCAGATTTGCAGCCTCACGATCCCGGTGGCTAAGGCCGGAAGCGGCGTTGGCGAGGTAACAAGCGAGCAGATGTCGTTCGTAGGCGGTGAGCATGGGCTCTCTCCGGATTGCGGTATCCGGGGAGCATGACGGCCGAATGCGTCAGATCCGGTCGCATCCACGCGAGAATTTCCGGCCTAGCGGTATCTCGCTTCCTGCTCGCTCTCCTCTGCCGGGCGGGCCATGGCGTCGATGATCTGTTTCAGGCTTATGCTGCCGATCGCCTTGCCTTTGCCGTCCACGACGCTGGCCCGGTCGGCCCGTGCGGCGCTCACGGCCTGCAGGGCCTCGTCCAGGACGAGGTTGTGCGCCACGTTCGGGCCGTCGACGCCTTCGCCGGGCGTCATGACCGACCGCGCCTCGATGACCCGGCCCCGGTTGATGTCCTTCACGAAGTCGAAAATGTAGTCGTCGGCCGGATGCAGGATGATGTCCTGCGGATTGCCCTGCTGGATGAGCGCGCCGTCGCGCAGTATGGCGATGCTGTCCCCCAGCCTGAGCGCCTCGTCGAGATCGTGGGTGATGAACACGATGGTCTTGTGCAGCTCCTCCTGCAGTCCCAGCAGGACCTGCTGCATGTCGGTGCGGATCAGCGGATCGAGCGCGGAG
The DNA here is from genome assembly GCA_022827685.1 of Alphaproteobacteria bacterium. Lineage (GTDB taxonomy): Bacteria > Pseudomonadota > Alphaproteobacteria > Bin95 > Bin95 > Bin95. The sequence continues at coordinate 9,801 of JAJEIH010000019.1, read as the reverse complement.
AACGGCTCGTCCATCAGCAGGATTTCCGCGTCGGTGGCCAGCGCCCGCGCCAGGCCGACCCGCTGCTGCATACCCCCCGACAATTGCGAGGGGTAGTGGTTCTCGAAGCCCGACAGCCCGACCCGGTCCAGCCATTGCCGGCTCTGCTCCTTGGCCTGCCCGATGGACATGCCCTGGATCGCGAGGCCGTAGGCGGCGTTCTCGGCCACCGTCTTGTGGACATGCAGCCCGAACCTCTGGAACACCATCGAGATGCTGTGGCGCCGGACCTCGATCAGCTCCTCCCTGCTGAGCGCGAGGACATCGCGCCCGTTCACCATGATCCGGCCCGACGTCGGCTCGATCAGCCGGTTGATATGCCGGATCAGGGTGGACTTGCCGGAGCCCGACAGGCCCATGATGACCGAGATTTCCCGGGCGGAGACCTCGATGTTGATGTCCTTCAGCCCAAGCACATGATCGTGCTTTTCGAGCAGTTCCTGCTTGGACATGCCCTGCTGGACGGCGGCGAGCACGGACTGCGGCCGGGGGCCGAAGATCTTGTAGAGGTTCTCGATGCTGATCTTGGTCTCAGCCATGATCGACGCCCTTGCGATGCCGTTGCAGGCGCTGGCCGAACCTTTGCGACACGCGGTCGAAGATGATCGCCAGCGCCACGATCGCAAGGCCGTTCATCAGGCCGAGCGCCAGGTATTGATTCGAAATCGACCGCAGGACCGGCACGCCGAGGCCGGCGACGCCGATCATCGACGCGATCACCACCATGGACAGCGCCATCATGATGGTCTGGTTCACGCCGGCGAAAATGTTGGGGAGCGCCAGCGGAATCTGCACGCCGAACAGTTTCTGCCGGTAGTCGGCGCCGAAGGCGTCGGCGGCCTCCAGCGCTTCCTTCTCGACGAGCCTTATGCCGAGATTGGTCAGCCGCACGATCGGCGGAATCGCGTAGATGCACACCGCGATCAGGCCCGGCACCTTGCCGATGCCGAGCAGCATGACGACCGGTATCAGATAAACGAAGGCGGGAATCGTCTGCATGATGTCCAGCACCGGCGTGATCGCCGTCTGCATCCGGTCCGAGCGCGCCATCAGGATGCCGAGCGGGATGCCGACCGCGATGCAGAGCAGGGTCGCGACCGAGATGATGGCAAGCGTGGACATGGTGTCCTGCCACATGCCGAAATAGCCGATGGCGAGGAATGACAGCACGGAGCCGGCGACGACCGTCCTGCTGCGCGAGCCGAGCCAGGCCAGCCCCGCGATCACCAGAACGATCACCGGCCAGGGCGTCGCGATCAGCAGCTTCTCGAACCAGACGAGGAACCTGAGCAGGGGCTCGAAAAAGTTCTCCAGCATCTCGCCGAATTCGCGCGAAAAGTCGCGAAACCCTCCATCGATCGCCTTCTTCAGATCGCGAAGATCCTGGCGGTCCATCGAGGGAAATTCCGTCAAGAAATCCATGCCGGCCTCCTGTCAGGCAAGATAAGCAATCTTCCGGTCCCGCGCCGGCGATCCTGCGTCAAACGGCAAAAAGCCCGCCGGGACGGGTCCGGGCGGGCTTTTCTCTTCGAGTCAGGCAATCGGGCCGATTGCAGGACCCGCGTTACATGCCCTGCACTTTCGCGGCGACTTCAGCGGGCACCCAGGGCTTCCACACGTCGCCGTGCGCCTTCAGGAATTCCGCCGCGGCGTCCGCCCCGTCGGCCTGGTTCTCGTCCATATAGACGAGCATGCCGTTCATCACGTCGCCGGGGAACACGCGGTTCTTGAAGTATGCCATGACATCGTCGCCGGCGTTCGCCGCGAAGTCGGCGGTGACCACGGTGTGCACTTCCGACTTCGTCCAGGACGAAGGCTGCGGGTCGGCGCATTCCTGCTCCGGCTTGACGATGCAGCCGTCCCAGTTCTCGCTGCCGGCGAACGGCACGCCGAAGTCGAGCTTGACCATATTGTGGCGCCCGATCAGCGCGGTCGGCGACCAGTAGTAGCCGAACCAGTTCTCGCCGCGGTTGACGGCCTTGGACATCGAGCCGTCAAGCCCCGCCGCCGAGCCCGGATCCACCAGCTTCCAGCCCATATCCGCCATCTTGAACGCGCGGAACAGGTTCGCGTTGGTGAGCTGGCAGCCCCAGCCGGCGGGGCATCCCACGAACGCGCCCTTCGAGGGGTCCTCGGCATCCGGGAAGAGGTCGGGACGCTTCAGCACGTCCAGCACGGTCTTCAGATCGGGGTGCTTCTCCTGCACATAGGGCGGAACCCACCATCCCTCGCCCAGGCCGCTGATGGGGCCGTCATTGGCGGATTGCAGCCGCCCTTCGTCCATGGCGATCTTCAGGGGCTCGCGCACGGCGTTGATCCAGAGCTCGGGCGCCACGTCCGGCTCGCCCTTCTCGTTGAGCGAGGTGAAGGTCGGCATGGTGTCGCCGGGAACCAGCTCGACGTCGCATCCATATCCCTCGGCGAGGATGATCTTGTCGACTTCAGCCATCAACTGGGCCGACGCCCAGTTCATATTCGCGATCTGGACCTTGCCGCAGTCCGCCATGGCCGCATTCGCGCCGAACACCAGCGCCAGGCCCAGCAAAGCCGTCTTCAGCAGGTGTTTCATGTTCGTTTCCTCCTCAGGTTACTCCGTGGCGACCGGGACGGTGCGCAGCGGGCGGCAGGGCCCCCTGACGTTTGGCAGCACTACGGAAACGGCCGACGGGCCGCCACCGTCCGCCACCGACGGACGAAACGCTAACATGAGGGCGCAACCCCGACAAGGAGCGGCCCGGCCCTGCCTTTCCGGCGAACGGGAAAGTCCTGTAACCTCGCCCGCCGCGGCGCGATGTGCGCAACCGCCGGCGGGAGCGGGACAGTGGTCGATCTTCAGGGGTTTCTGAGGCGCATTCCGAAGGTGGAGCTGCACTGCCACCTGCTCGGCACCGTGCGCAAGGCGACGATGAAGGCGATGGCGGCGCGCAACGGGGCGCGCACGACCGGGGACGAGATCGAGGGGTTCTACATCCGCGGCGAGAAGCCGGTCGGCGTGCTGGCGATCTTCCGCGAGCAGGAGGCCCATATCCTGAAGACGACGGCGGACTTCCGGCAGATCGCATACGAATATCTGGAGGACGCCGCCGCCCACACCGTCCGCTACGCCGAGATCTACTGGAACCCGACCGGCAATCTCCGCCACACGGGCCTCTCCTACGGCGAGCTGCAGGCCGCGGTCCTCGCCGGCATGGCGGATGCGGAGCGGGACTTCGGCATCGCCAGCAATCTCATCCCGAGCATCGACCGGGAGGCGCCGCCCGAAGACGCGGCGCGGATGGTGCGCCTGATGATCGCCAACCGGGACCCGCGCGTGCCCGGCATCGGCATCGACTACCGCGAGGTGGACAATCCGCCGGAGAAGTTCGCCGAGGCCTATGCGTTGGCGCGGGAGGCCGGCTTCCGGCTGACGGCGCATGCGGGCGAGTTCGGCGAGCCCTGGACCAATGTCGCGGCCGCGCTCGACCTGCTCGGGGTGGAGCGGCTCGACCACGCCTACACCGTCCTCGACAATCCGGAGCTCACCGCGCGCTGCGCGGCCGAGGGCATCGTCATCACCGTCGTACCGTCCAACAGCTACTATCTGCGCACGCTGGACCGCGCCGAATGGGCACAGAAGCATCCCATAAGGCGCATGGGGCCTGCGGGGCTGCGCATCCACCCCAACACGGACGACCCCGCCTTCCACCTGACGGACCCGACCCGCTGCTGGCGGAGCATGGTCGTCGATTTCGGCTATTCGCTGGCCGACCTCCGGGGCTTCATGCTGAACGGCCTCGACGGCGCGTGGATCGAGGACGGGCTGCGCGCGCGCTGGAAACGGGAATGGAGCGCCGAGTTCGACCGCCTCGCGGAAGAGCACGGCGTCGCCGGCTGACATGGACGGCGCCGGCGCCGCACAGGCGGCGGCCACGCTCAGCGGCGCGCTGGCCCGCTTCGGCGCCGCCTTCTCGCTCGACGACGTGCCGGAGGACGACCGGCACTATGCGAAGCTGCTGGCGCTCGACCTCTTCGGCTGCGCCCTTGCCGGTCTCGACACGCAGGAGGCCCGCCTCGCGCGCCGCGCCGCCCGCGCCCTTTCGCCCGGCGGCGGGGACGCGGCGCTCTGGGGCGCGGGCGAGGGCGCCCATCCCGGCACGGCAGCGATGGTCAACGGCACGACCGCCCATGCGCTGGAGCTCGACGATTTCCACGGGGTGGACCATTCGGGCGCGGTGACGCTCCCCGCGCTGCTGGCGGCGGCGGACGCGGGCGGGGAGGCGGACGGACGGCGCGTCCTGGAGGGCATGATCTTCGGCTACGAGGTCGGCCGCCGGCTGCTCGACGGCGCGGGCGGCTACCGCCGCCACAACGCGACCGGCTGGCACACGACCGGCACGCTCGGCAGCTACGCCGCGGCGGCGGCGGTCGCGAAGCTCCTCGGCCTCGACGAGCAGGGCATGCTCTGGGCGCTCGGCATCGCCGGCAGCTTCACCGGCGGCAGCTGGGCGTTCAGCGAGGACGGCGCGATGAGCAAGCGCTACCATGCGGGCGCCGCCGCCCAGACGGGCCTGCAGGCGGCCTTCCTTGCGCGCGAGGGCTTCACCGGGCCGGCCGCGGTGCTGGAGGCGGAGCGCGGCGGCTATTTCCCGCTCTATGGCGAGGGCATGACGCCGGCGGCCCGCGCCGCCGCCGACGGCCTCGGCCGGGACTTCCGCATCGGCTGGGCCGGGGTCAAGGTCTATGCCTGCTGCCGGGGCATCCACAGCGCGCTGGACGTCGCGCTCGGCTTCCGGCGCGAGCACGGTTTGCGGGCGGAAGACATCGAGAGCGTGCATGTCCTCTGCACGCCGGTGCAGAAAGGCCAGCTCGGGCTCACGTTTCCCAAGACGCGCATCGAGGCCCAGTTCAGCCTGCCCTACAGCACGGCCGTCGCCTTCCTGCACGGCGAGGCGGGCTACGAGTTCTTCACCGGGAAGTGGATCGGCGACCCGGAGATCGAGGCGCTGGCCGCCAGGGTGGTGCTGGAGGCGGACGGGAGCCGGTCGCTCGAAGAGGAGCCGGTGCTGACCCTGCGCATGCGGGACGGCCGGGTCTTCACCGGCCAGCAGCCCGTCCCCATAGGCGACCCGGCCAACCCCGTGCCGGAAGCCGATATCCGCGCCAAATACCGCGCGCTCGCCGGTCGCCATCTCGCGCCGGGGACCGTCCGGCGTCTGGAGGAAGCCGTGCTGGCCCTCGACCGCCCCGGCCGCCTCGCCGTAGTCAGGGCGATACTGGCGGAGCGGGCGGAGTGTCCGGTCGGAGGGTAGAGCGCCGCTTTCCGGCTGCTCTACTCGACGAAATGCCTCGGCGCATCCATGCGTTCGTGCAGCACGCGCACCACCAGCACACCACTGTCCTCCGGCATGTAGAACACCGTATGAGACCGATAAGGGTAACGCCTCAGGCCGGGTGCGAGCCGCTCCGCCCGAGATCCCGCCGCTGGAGATTCGGCGAGATATTCGAAGCATCGGAGCAGGCCGTTCAGGTAGTTCCGCGCCTGCCGCAAACCGAAATTCGCGATTGTATATTCGTAGATGCCGTCGAGGTCGCCGCCGGCCCTTCGGGTCAGCCTATAGCCGGCCATCGGCGCGCAGGCGGGCCTCTACCTCTTCCATGATCTCGGTGACCGTCCTGTCGCTTGCGCCGCTGTCCATGCCTTCCCGGATCGCGGCCTCGAGCTCCAGGTATCCGGCGTTGCGTTCCCGGTCCCGGCGGATCAGGTCCCGGACATACTCGCTGTCATTGGTGAAGCCGCCGGCGGCGACCCGGGCTTTGACCCATCGGTCCTGCCGGTCGGTCAGCGTGATGGTCTTGCGCACTGTCGCCATATCCGCTCCTGATGATGCAGATAATCATACTATCGATGACGATAGCATGAATTTACACGCACCGGAAGTCGTTGCTGTCGGCGGAAACGCCCTCCGCGGCCGTCAAACCTCCCGCCCGAGCTGCTCCCGGAGCGCCTTGCGCTTGACTTCGGCGACGGCGCCGCGCGGCAGGCGGCCCAGCTGGAAGGGGCCGTAGGCCAGGCGGATCAGGCGGTTGACCGGGTGGCCGAGATGCTCCAGCACCCGGCGGACCTCGCGGTTGCGGCCCTCGGCGAGGCTGACGGTGAGCCACGCATTGCCGCCGCGCTGCTCGTCGAGGCTCGCCGTAATCGGCCCGTAGCGCCAGCCGTCGATCTCTGCGCCGCCGGCGAGCCGGGCGAGCCGGGCCTCGTCCACCCGGCCCCGCACCCGCGCCCGGTAGCGCCTGACCCAGCCGCGCGACGGCAATTCGAGCTCGCGGGCAAGCCCGCCGTCGTTTGTCAGCAGCAGCAGGCCCTCGGAGGCGAGGTCGAGCCGCCCGACGCTCACCACGCGCGGCAGGTGCGGCGGCAGGGTCTCGAACACGGTCGGCCGGCCCTCCGGGTCGCGGTCGGTCGTCAGCAGGCCGGCGGGCTTGTGGTAGCGCCAGAGGCGGGCCGGCTCCGGGGCGGCGAGCAGCGCGCCGTCCACCTCCACCAGGTCCTGCGGCCCGACATTCACCGCCGGGTCCCGGAGCGCCTGCCCGTTCAGGCTGACGCGCCCGGCGAGGATGCGCCGCTCGGCCTCGCGCCGCGAGCAGACGCCCGCCCGCGCGATGCGTTTCGCGATGCGCTCGCCCTCCCCGCTCAAGGCATGGCGCCCCGCGCGGCCGCCACGAAGGCCTCGACGATGCGCGCGTCGCCGGGGTCGATATGGAACTCCGGGTGCCACTGCACGCCGAGGCAGAAGCGGTAGCCCGGCGCCTCGATGCCCTCGATCACGCCGTCCGGCGCGCGCGCATTGACGGTGACGCCCGGCGGCTCGTCGGCGGCCGCCTGGTGGTGGGCGCTGTTGACGCGGAGCGGGCCCGTCCCGACGATTTCCGCCAGCCGCGTGCCGGGTTCCACCGCGACCTCGTGGCCGGGCTCGGTGCGCGGGTTCGGCTGCTCGTGGGCGAGCGCGCCCGGCACCTCGTCCGGGATATGCTGGATCAGCCGCCCGCCCAGCGCCACATGCAGCAATTGCTGGCCGCCGCAAATGCCGAGCAGCGGCATGTCGCGGGCGAGCGCGCCCTCCACCATGGCGAGCTCGAAATCCGTGCGCCCAGGCTTGAGCGACACGGCTTCATGGCGTTCCGTCGCGCCGAACAGCGCCGGATCGACATCGAAGGCCCCGCCGGTCACGAGGAGCCCGTCTATGCGGTCGAGATAGGCGCCGGCATGGCTCGTCTCGTGCGGCAGCAGCAGCGGGATGGCCCCGGCCGCGCTCACCGCGCCCGCATAGTTGCAGCGCAGCGCATACCACGGCAGGCTGGAATAGCCGCCGGCGGGTTCCCGGTCGACGGTAAGGCCGATGACTGGAAGGCGCGCCATGGCGCCCATCTACACGCTTCGCCGGGCAATGCAACGGGCGCTTCGGCTGGCGGAGGTGGCCGCGGCCCGCACGCCGGCCGATGCGCCGGTGGGCGCGGTGCTGCTGGGCGCGGACGGAACGGCGCTGGCGGAGGCGCATAACGAGGTCGAGGCGGCCGCGGACCCGACCGCGCACGCGGAGATGCTGGCGCTCCGCCGCGGCGCGGCCAGGCTCGGCCGGCCGCGCCTCGACGGCTGCACCCTGGTCGTCACGCTCGAGCCCTGCGCGATGTGCGCGCAGGCCGCCGCGCACGCCCGCATCGCGCGGCTCGTCTTCGGCGCCTGGGACCCGAAGGGCGGCGGCGTGGACCACGGCGCGCGCATCTTCGACCGCAAGACCTGCACCCACCGCCCGGAAGTGGTGGGTGGCCTGATGGAAGCGGAGGCCGCCGCGCTGCTGACGGCCTTCTTCCGGGAGCGGCGGTAGAGGCGCCCCGCGCCAGGGTGCTTGACGGCGCCGGGCCGGCGTTCCATAAGGGCGGCGATGCCGGCCCCGCGCCGGCTCCGCGGGATTTGATCGGGCAGCTTGCAGCCGCGTCACCAAGTGCTAAAGCGCCACGGGAGGCATTTCCGTGGGCCCGCCAACCGGCAACCCAGGGAGACGCCGATGCCCCGATTGCCAGACCCGCTCCATGCGGACACGACCGCCGTCCACGGCGGCATCCAGCGCAGCCAGTTCGAGGAGACCGCCGAGGCCCTCTACCTCACCTCCGGCTATGTCTACGGCACGGCCGAGGAGGCCGCCGAAGCCTTCGACGGCGAGCGCGACCGCTACATCTACAGCCGTTACGGCAACCCGACCGTGCAGATGTTCATCGACCGGCTCTCGGCCATCGAGGGCGCGGAGGCCGGCGAGGCGACGGCGAGCGGCATGTCGGCCGTGTTCACCGCCCTGCTCGGCCTCCTGCGCAGCGGCGACCGGCTGGTCGGCTCCCGCGCGCTGTTCGGCTCCTGCGCCCATATCTGCACCCATATCCTGCCGCGCTACGGCATCGAGACGGAGCTCATCGACGGCAACGACCTCTCCGCCTGGGAGCGCGCGCTGTCGAAGCCGGCGAAGGCCGTCTTCCTGGAGACGCCGACCAACCCGCAGCTCGACATCATCGACCTGAAGGCGGTCTCGGAGCTGGCGCACGCCGCCGGGGCCAGGGTGGTGATCGACAATGTGTTCGCCACGCCGCTCTTGCAGACGCCGCTGGAGCTTGGCGCGGATGTGGTCGTCTATTCCGCCACCAAGCATATCGACGGGCAGGGCCGCTGCCTCGGCGGGGCGATCCTGGGCACGCGGAAGTTCTGCGACGAGGACCTCCAGCCCTATATCCGCCATACCGGCCCCAGCATGAGCCCGTTCAACGCCTGGGTGCTGCTCAAGGGCCTGGAGACGCTGGCGGTCCGGGTCGAGCGCCAGTGCCGCACGGCGATGGAGGTCGCGCGCTGGCTGGAGGGCCGGGCCGGGATCGGGCGGGTCATCTACCCCTTCCTCGACTCCCACCCGCAGGCGGCGCTGGCGCGCCGGCAGATGAGGGAGGGCGGCACGGTCGTCACCTTCGAGATCGATGGCGGGCGGCGGGAGGCCTTCGGCCTGCTGAACGCGCTCCGGCTCATCCCGATCTCCAACAATCTGGGCGACGCCAAGAGCCTCGTCACCCACCCGGCCTCGACGACCCACCACCGGATCGGGGCGGAGGGCCGCGCCGCCGTCGGCATCGGCGAGAACATGATCCGCCTCTCCCTCGGGCTCGAACATGCCGGCGACCTGGTCCGCGACCTCGACCGCGCCATCGCCGCAGCCGGCCTCGGGAAGGGCCGCCGGAGCCGGGAAGTGTAGCCACGGCGGCCCGGCGCACCCGTTTCCGCGCCCCGACCGTCGCCCCGGACGCCCTCCCGGCCTCGCGAAGCATGAAAAAAATCTGGGAAATTTGACCTTTGTTCGTGCTTTGGGCTTGACATCTGGCGGATTGTGCTATGATGGTCCCCGGGGAAGCGGCATCCGGAGCCGCGTCCCCGGGCGTTGCGCGGCCGGGCGGCGCCACCTTCCGAGAACCCGTGAGAAGCCGACGGGAGAGGTGCGCCCTCCGCCTCGCGCGCGCAATCAGGCGCGCGAACCGCGCCGCCGCGATACGCGCGCCGGCACGCGCACAGGCGCCCGCGCAGGATACGCGCGGAACAGGGACCCGCTCCCCGTCGGCAGAAGGAGGAACGATGACGGCAACCGACCCCCGCCCCAGACTGGCGGCGATGCTGGCAGAAAGGCGCGCCCCGCAGGCGGAAGGAACGAGTCACGAATGGAGCGTTATGCCTGGATGGGCCGCAGGGCATGTCCC
>JAJEIH010000029.1 GCA_022827685.1 Alphaproteobacteria bacterium | reverse complement strand
GCGTGGGGTGAAAAACCCCCGATCACTCCTCGTGGACCAACCCGAACCCGCGGAAATCCGTCAAGCCAACGGGGTAAGAAAAATCTCAGACCAGCCGGAGCCCTTGCTCAGAAAGCGGTTCCAAACAGCGCACATGCCTCTCTGTATCCGGCTCAGTCCCAGGCGGCGAGCGGCGGCAGCGACATCAGGATGGCGTCGATATTGCCGCCGGTCATGAGGCCGAAGCGGGTGCCCCGGTCATGGAGCAGGTTGAACTCCACATAGCGCCCTCGCCGGCGGAGCTGGTGCATGCGGTCGGCCTCGGTCCAGGGCTCGCCCATCCGCATGCCCACAATCCGGGGATAGACCTCCAGCACCGCGCGCCCGACATCCTGCACGAAGGCGAAATCCGCCTCCCAGTCGCCGCTCGCCAGATTGTCGAAGAAGATGCCGCCGAGCCCGCGCGGCTCGTTCCGGTGGGGCAGGTGGAAATACTCGTCACACCAGGCCTTGAAGCGCGGGTAGTAGCCCGCGTCGTGGCGGTCGCAGGCGTCTTCGAGCACGGCGTGGAAGGCGCGCCCCTCCTCGGCCGCGCGCTCGGGGAACATGGGCGTCAGGTCCGCCCCGCCGCCGAACCAGGCCCGGGTCGTCTCGATATGGCGGGTGTTCATGTGCATGGCCGGCACGAAGGGGGACGCCATGTGCGCCACCAGCGAGATGCCGGAGGCCCAGAAGCGCGGGTCTTCCTCCGCGCCAGGGATCTGCGCCCGGAACTCCTCCGAAAAGGCGCCGTGTACCGTCGAGACGTTGACGCCGACCTTCTCGAACACCTCGCCCTTCATCACCGACATGACGCCGCCGCCGCCGCCCGGCCGCTCCCAGCTTCGGCGTTCGAATCGCGCGCCGCCCGGCTCCAGCGCCTCGAAGGCCGCGCAGAAGCCGTCGCGCAACTCCTCGAACCAGAGTTGCGCCCGCGTCCGGCGCGTCGCGGATGCATCCGTCACCTCCGGCCTCCCCTGCGTCGGGACCGCCTGCAATGTGGGGCATATCCGCCTGCAAATGAACGATTGTGCGCCCGCGAGGGCATTTAAGCGGCATCGGGTCGCATAGCGGCGCGGGGGCCGCAAGACATACTCGAACGGGCTGCACGGCAAGCGCCCGGTGTCCGGGGCGCTGGGGAGTTTTCCGTATATGGCGGCAACGGCGGACGGGGCGGGCGGCGACGGCGTCACGCGCCGCGACTTTCTGGAATATGCGGCGGGCGGCATGGGCGCGGTCGGGGCGGCGGCGACCGCGTGGGCGTTCATCGACAATATGAATCCGGCGGCCGACGTGCTCGCGCTCTCGACCACCGAAGTCGATCTGGAGGCCATCGAACCGGGCCAGGCGATCACCGTCGTCTGGCAGAAGAAGCCCGTATTCGTGCGCCGGCGCACCGAGGCCGAGATCAGGGAAGCCGAGGACACGCCGCTCGACAGCCTGCCCGACCCGGAGGCCGACGCGGACAGGGTGCAGAAGGCGGAATGGCTGATCCTGGTGGGCGTGTGCACCCATCTCGGCTGCATCCCGCTCGGGCAGAAGGACACGGATGAGAAGGGCGAATATGGCGGCTGGTTCTGCCCCTGCCACGGGTCGCACTACGACACCTCGGGACGCATCCGCAAGGGGCCGGCGCCGGAGAACCTGCCCGTGCCGCCGTACCAGTTCCTCGACGACACCCGCATCCTGATCGGCTGATTGACGATGGCTGCGCCCAGGTTTGAAAACCCGATCGTCCGGTGGATCGATTACCGGCTGCCGGTCTTCACCTTCATGCATCACGAGATGCATGAGTATCCGACTCCGAAAAACCTCAACTACTGGTGGAACTTCGGCTCGCTCGCCGGCTTCATGCTGATCGTGATGATCGTCACCGGCATCATGCTGGCGATGCACTACACGCCGCATGTCGACCATGCCTTCGACAGCGTGGAGCGCATCCGCCGGGACGTGCCGTTCGGATGGCTGATCCAGTTCATCCACATGAACGGCGCTTCGTTCTTCTTCATCCTCGTCTACATCCACATCTTCCGCGGCCTCTATTACGGGTCCTACAAGTCGCCGCGGGAGATCCTCTGGATCCTCGGCGTCGTCATCCTGCTGCTGATGATGGCGACGGCTTTCATGGGCTATGTGCTGCCCTGGGGCCAGATGAGCTTCTGGGGCGCGACGGTCATCACCAACCTGTTCTCGGCGATCCCGCTCGTCGGCGAACATATCGTGAGCTGGCTCTGGGGCGGCTTCGCGGTGGACAACCCGACGCTCAACCGCTTCTACTCGCTGCACTACCTGCTGCCGTTCATCATCGTCGGCGTGGTGGTGCTGCACGTGGTGGCGCTGCATACGCACGGCTCCAACAATCCGCTCGGCATCGAGGCCCGCGGCAAGCAGGACAGCATCCCCTTCCACCCCTATTACACGATCAAGGACATGTTCGGGCTGGGCGCGTTCCTGACGATCTTCTGCCTGTTCGTGTTCTTCGCGCCCGACTATCTGGGCCATCCCGACAACTATGTGCCGGCGAACCCGCTGGTGACGCCGCCGCATATCGTGCCGGAATGGTATTTCCTGCCCTTCTACGCGATCCTGCGCGCGATCCCGGACAAGCTGCTCGGCGTCGTCGCCATGTTCGCCGCCATTGCCGTGCTGTTCATCCTGCCGTGGCTCGACCGCTCGCCGGTGCGCAGCGCCCGTTTCCGCCCGATCTACAGGCAGGTCTTCTGGCTGCTGGTGCTCGACTGCCTGGTCCTCGGCTATATCGGGTCGCAGCCGGCGGAAGGCTGGTACATCCATATCGGGCGCCTCGCGACGATCTACTATTTCGCGCACTTCTTCGTGATCCTGCCGCTGCTCTCCGTGTTCGAACGGCCGCGGCCCCTGCCGCTCAGCATCGGCGAACCGGTGCTCGGCGGAGGCTCCCCGCCGCCCCGGGGGGCAGGCGGAACCGGCGCGATGGAGAGAGCGTGATGCGCAACCGGCTTCTCGGCGCCGCGCTGGCCGCCGTTCTCGGTCTCGCCGTCCTGCCCGGCGCCGCCTCGGCCGCGGGGGGAGGCCCGAAACCGCCGGAGCGGGAGTGGAGCTTCCAGGGCATTTTCGGCACGTTCGACCGCGCCGCCCTCCAGCGCGGCTACCAAGTCTATCGCGAGGTCTGCTCCGCCTGCCATTCCATGCGGCTGATGTTCTACCGCAACCTCACGCAGATCGGCATGTCGGAAGCCGCAGCCAAAGCGGAGGCGGCCAATGCCTTCATCGAGGACGGACCGGACTCGGAAGGCGAGATGTTCGAGCGGCCCGGCAAGCTCTCGGACCGGTTCGTGTCGCCCTTCCCGAACGACAATGCCGCCAAGGCCGCCAACGGCGGCGCGCTGCCGCCCGACCTCAGCCTGATCGCCAAGAACCAGGCCGCCGGGCCGGACTATATCGCCGCCGTGCTGACCGGCTATGCCGACCCGCCGGAAGGCATGGAGATGGCCGACAACCAGAACTACAACATGTATTTCTCCGGCCACCGGATCGCCATGGCGCCGCCGCTCAGCGACGATCTGGTGGAATATGCGGACGGCACGCCGGCGACGGTCGATCAGATGGCGGTCGATGTCTCGCATTTCCTCATGTTCGCGGCCGAGCCGCAGCTTGAGGACCGCCACCGGCTGGGCGTCAAGGTCATCATCTTCCTGCTGGTGCTGACCGGCCTCCTCTATGCCCTGAAGCGCAAGGTCTGGAGCGGCGTGCATTGACCGCGCCGCCCGTGATCGGGATCGTCGGAGGCAGCGGCCTCTACGATGTCGACGGGCTGGACGACAGGCGCTGGATCGCGGTCGGAAGCCCTTGGGGCCGGCCTTCCGACGAGATTCTCCACGCCCGGCTGGGCGAGGCCGAATTGCGCTTCCTGCCGCGCCACGGCCGCGGGCATCGGATAAGCCCGACCGATCTCGACAACCGCGCCAATATCGACGCGCTCAAGCGGTCCGGCGCAACGGAGATCGTGTCGCTCTCGGCGGTCGGCTCCCTCAGGGAGGAGCATGCGCCGGGCGACTTCGTGCTGGTGGACCAGTTCATCGACCGCACCTTCGCGCGCGCCAAGAGCTTCTTCGGCAAGGGCTGCGCGGCGCATGTGTCGATGGCGGACCCGGTATGCCCCCGCCTGGGCGATGTTCTGGTGGAGGCCGCCGCCCGCGCCGGCATCTCGTTGCATCGCGGCGGCACTTACCTGGCGATGGAAGGGCCGCAGTTCTCGACCCGCGCCGAAAGCGCCCTCTACCGGAGCTGGGGCTGCGCCGTCATCGGCATGACCGCCATGCCGGAGGCCAAGCTCGCGCGCGAGGCCGAGCTCTGCTACGCCACCGTCGCCATGGTCACCGACTACGATTGCTGGCACGACGAGCATGAGGATGTCTCCGTCGAGGCGGTCATCCGCGTGCTGCTCGACAATGCCGAGCGCGGCCGGGGCCTCGTGCGCCACGCCGCGCCCGCGCTGGCGAAGCGCCGCGAGACCTGCTTCGCCGGCTGCCATACGGCGCTGGACCACGCGCTGATTACCGCGCCGGAACAGCGCGATCCGGCGCTCCTGGCCAAGCTGGACGCCGTTGCGGGGAGAGTGCTAAACGGCGGCGCATGAAGGTTGACGGCACCGCCTATCGCAGCATCTGGCCGGAAGCGGACGGCCGCGCCGTGCGCATCATCGACCAGACCCGCCTGCCGCACCGCTTCGAGACCGTGCGGCTGGAGTCGCTGGAGGACGCCGCCCATGCGATCCGCGCCATGCTGGTGCGCGGCGCCCCGCTGATCGGCGCGACGGGAGCCTACGGCCTCGCCCTCGGGCTCGCACGCGACGCTTCCGATGCCGCCCTCGACGAAGCCTTCCGCACCCTGCTTGCCACCCGCCCGACCGGGGCCAATCTCGCCTGGGCGCTGGAGGATGTGGCCCGGACGGTGCGCCCTCTACCGCCGGGGAAGCGCGCCGCCGCCGCCTTCGCGCGCGCGGGCGAAATCTGCGACGAGGATGTAGCCATCAACTACGCCATCGGCGAGCACGGCCTCGGTCTCATCCGGGCCGTAGCCGCGCGCAGACAAGGCCGGCTGAATGTGCTGACGCATTGCAATGCCGGCTGGCTCGCCACCGTCGATTGGGGCACGGCGCTCGCCCCCATCTACCGCGCCCATGACGACGGCATCGAGGTTCATGTCTGGGTGGACGAGACCCGGCCGCGCAACCAGGGCGCGCACCTCACGGCCTGGGAGCTCGGCAGGCACGGCGTGCCGCACACGGTCATCGTGGACAATGCCGCCGGCCATGCGATGCAGCGCGGGCTGGTGGACCTCTGCATCGTCGGCACCGACCGGACGACCGCGACCGGCGATGTCTGCAACAAGATCGGCACCTATACCAAGGCGCTCGCCGCCCATGACAACGGCGTGCCGTTCCATGTCGCGCTGCCGAGCCCGACCATCGACTGGACGGTCTCGGACGGCCTCGCCTCGATCCCGATAGAGGAGCGCGACGCCTCCGAGGTGCAGCAGGTCTGGGGGCGGACGGAAGCGGGCGATGTCGCGGCCGTCGCCGTGACGCCGCCGGGCTCGCCCGCCGCCAATTACGCCTTTGACGTGACGCCCGCACGGCTCGTGACCGGTTTCATCACCGAACGTGGCCTCGCCGCCCCCGACGACCTGGGCCGCCTCTTCCCGGAATACCAGGCCGCCGCCGAATAGAAACGGACCGCCTCCCATGCCCACGATCCGCCATGAGAACCTGCGCGCCGTCGTGCGCGCCGTCTGCGCCGCTGCCGGAAGCGCCGGGGATGAGCCGGCCGATGTGGCCGACAACCTCGTCTATGCCAATCTGACCGGCCATGACAGCCACGGCGTCGGCATGCTGCCGCGCTACATCAGGGCGGTGCAGGAGGGCGAGCTTCGACCGAACATGAAGATCGACCTGCTGGTGGACATGGGCGCCATGCTGGTGGTGGACGGCAAGGCGGGCTACGGCCAGTCGGTCGGCAGGCAGGCGATGGAATTGGCCATCGAGCGCGCGAAGCAGCATGGCGTGTGCGTCATGGCCGTGCGCCGGTCGTTCCACCTCTGCCGCATCGGCGCCTGGGGCGAGCAGTGCGCGGCCGCCGGCCTCGTTTCGATCCACTATGTCAATGTCGTCGGCCATCCGGGCCTCGTGGCGCCCTGGCGCGGCTCGGACGCGCGCTTCGCCACCAACCCCTATTGCATCACCATGCCGGCGACCGGGGCGAACCCCGTGACCCAGCTCGACATGGCGACTAGCACCGTCGCCCACGGCAAGGTCCGCGTCGCGAAGAACAAGGGCGAGCGGATGGCGCCCGGCATCCTGATCGACAACCGGGGCCGGCCGACCGACGACCCGAACGTGATGTTCGAGCGGCCGATGGGCGCGATCCTGCCCATCGGCGAGCACAAGGGCTACGGCATGGCGCTGATGAGCGAGATGATGGCGGGCGTGCTCTCCGGCGGCCAGACCTGCCGGCCGGAGACGGACCATGAGCAGGACACGATCCTGAACAACATGCTCTCGATCGTGTTCGACCCGGCCCGGCTGGTGGACCCCGGCTTCTACAATGCCGAGATGGACGCCACCATCGCGCACGTAAAAGCCTCGCCCCCAGCCGACCCCGCCCTGCCCGTCCTCGTCCCCGGCGACCCCGAACGCGCCACCCACACCAAACGCAGCCAGGGCGGCATCCCCGTGGACGACGAGACATGGCGGGAGCTGCAGGCAGCGGCGGTGTCGGTGGGGATCGAGGCCGCGGAATTCAGGCGGATGGCGGGGGTGAATTGAGCGGTACTACCTACCCGGGGCGAAGGGATTGACGATAACCAAGCCATCGATCCGTCGTCCGTCCTGAAGGTCTTCCGTCAACAGCGTTTCGCACCCGGCCTGCAGAGCCGAGGCGATGATCAAGGAGTCGTAAAAGCTGAAGCCGTGCGCCTCGGCCAGTGCAATGGCGGCTTCATGCGTTTCGATATCGAGAGGTCGAATCGAGTCGAACAGCTCGCGCGCGTCAGCGACCGCTGCCGCAACGATGTTCCACTCCAGCCGGAACTTCCGCCGCAAGACATTGGCGAACTCGTTCAGCACCTGCACGCTGATGATGCCGCCATCCATGAGCGCCCCGCGCGCTGCGTCTCCCTTTGCGCCCGGTCCCTGGGCATAGACCAGAACATTGGTGTCGAAAAACGCCGTCATCGGGCGTTGGCCTCGTCCCGGTCGAAGGCGTAATCGGCAGGGATGGGCAGCGCTCGGGCCCGCATCCGTTCCAGGGCGCGCAATCTGCGTTCGTCTCTGGCGATTGTGAGGCGTCCGGGATCGGCGGACACGATCTCAAGGCGGTCGCCCGCCTTCAGGTCGAGATCGTTTACAATTGCTTTGGGCAACCGCACCGCCAGACTGTTGCCCCACTTCGAGACCCGCATGGATATCCTCCGTGGATATACATCTACTTCAAGTATATCTTGAGCATTTCCCGCCCGGCATCAAGTCGAATCCGTTTCCAGAGCGCGGACAAGTCGCGCGCTCTTCTACCGGTCCGGCCGGCCTGAACCGCCCGCGCATCGCATCTGGAGATTGCGCCCGGTGCATGGCAGGCTGGGCGGCCATGACATTCATCTCCAACGCCCGCATGTATGCCGTCAGCCCCGCGGCCGAGGCGGAGTGGAGGAACCTGATCGCGCATGTGGCGGAGGACGCCAAGGCGGCTTTCGACTACCTGCCCTACAAGGCGCCGCAACCGCTTGAGGAGTTGTGGCGCCGTCCCGATCTCGGCTGCGTGCAGATGTGCGGCTACCCCATCGCGCTCGGGGTCGCCGAGGTCGTGCCGCTGGCCTCGCCCGTGCCGGCCGCGCCCTGGGCCGGGGGACAGGCGGTTTACCGGAGCGACCTGATCGTGCGGAAGGACGCGCCCTGCGCCGCGCTCGCAGACACGTTCGGCGGCGCGGTCGGATGGACCGTCGAGCACTCGCATTCGGGCTTCAACGCGCTGCGCCACCATCTCCTGCCCTGGCGGGCCGAGGGCCGGGCGCGGCTTTACCGGCAGTCCGTCGGCCATCTGGTCACGGCGCGGCGCATCCTCGACAGCGTGCTGGACGGCAGCATCGACATCGGGCCGCTGGACGCCTACTGGCACATGCTGATGCGGAAATACCAGCCCGCGCTGACGGCGGGCGTCCGCATACTGGAGTCGACCGCGACCGCGCCGATGCCGGCCTTCGTCGCCGCGCCGGCCCTGCCGGAGGAGACGGTGCGCCGGCTGCGGGACGCCTTTGCGGCGGCGCATACGCGGCCCTGGTTCGGACGGTTCCGCGACGCGCTGCTCATCGAGGGCTTCGAGACGGTCGCGCGGGAGACCTTCGCGCCGACCCTGGAATGGGACCGGGCCGCCCGGGACGCGGGCTATGCCGTGCCGGCGTGATGGCTGAAACCGGCGCGAACTACGGTTTCGACCTCGGGCCCTGGACGCGGAAGGTCTCGACCGAGTCGGAGGCCGCGCAGCGCTGGTTCGACCGCGGGCTGAACTGGAACTTCGCCTTCAACCACGACGAGGCAATCGCCTGCTACCGCCGGGCGGCGGAGGCGGCCCCCGCCTGCGCGATGGCATGGTGGGGCATCGCCCATGCCAGCGGCCCCTTCTACAACCGGGCGTGGATCCGCTACTCGGACGCCGAGATCGCCGATGTGCTGCCGGTCTGCCATGAGGCGGTGGAGACGGCGCTGGCGCTTGCGGGCCATGCGGCGCCGGCCGAGCGGACGCTCATCCAGGCGCTCGCGAGACGCTACCGGAACGGCCATGAGAGGGACCGCGCGGTGCTGGACGCCTGGCACCGGGACTATGCCGACGCGATGCGCGAAGCCTGCCGGGCATATCCGGACGACCCCGACATCGCCGCGCTCTATGTCGAGGCCGCGATCACCTGCACGCCGCGCAAGCTCTGGAACCTGAAGACCGGCGAGCCCGACCCGGACGCGCGCACGATGGAGGCGATGCCGGTGCTGGAGCGCTGGATGGACCGGATCGGGCGGGACGGCCCGATGCATCCGGGCATTCCGCACATGTATATCCACACGCTCGAGATGTCGCCCTTTCCCGAGCGCGCGCTGAAGGCCGCCGACATGCTGCGCGGCTACGCCCCCGATGCCGGCCACATGGAGCACATGCCGGCGCATATCTACGTGCTTTGCGGCGACTATGCGCAGTCCGTCTCGCAGAGCGAACGCGCCGTGCGCGCCGACGACAGGTATCTCGCCTATGCCGGGGACGGGAACTTCTACACCACGGCCCGCTGCCACGACCTGCACCTGTTCATGTATGCGGCCATGTTCCTCGGCCAGCACGGCAGGGCCGTCCATGCCGCCGGGCGGATACGCAAGGTGGCGAAGTCCGAACTGATCGCCCGGAGCGCGCCCTTCATGGCGTCGATCCTGGACGGCTATTCCGCCATGTGCACGCATGTCGCGGTGCGCTTCGGCCGCTGGCGAGAGCTTGCCGCAGCGCGCGGGCCGGACGAGCCGTCACTGCGGCCGATCGGCGCCGCCATGCATGCCTACGGGCAGGGGGTGGCGCATGCCGCGCTCGGCAATATCGACGCGGCCGAGGCGGCCAAGGCGGCGTTCGACGAGGCCGCGGCGGCGATTCCCGAAGACGCCATCTTCCTCAGCAACACGGTCCGCGACATGCTCCGCGTCGGCGAGGCCATGCTGGAGGGCGAGCTGGAATACCGGAAGGGGAACCACGACCGCGCCTTCGAAAGCCTGCGCCTCGCGGTCGCGCGCGACGATGCGCTCAACTACACCGAGCCCTGGGCCTGGATGCACCCGCCGCGCCATGCGCTCGGCGCGCTGCTGGCCGAACAGGGGCTGTTCCGCGAGGCCGAGGCCGTGTTCCGCGAGGACCTCGGCTATGGCGGGGACCTGCCGCGCTGCTGCCAGCATCCCGACAATGTCTGGGCGCTGCAGGGGCTCGTCGAATGCGTGGAGCGGGCCGGGGACGCCAACGAACTGCGGCTGCTCCGCCAGAGGCTGGAGTTCGCAAAGGCGCGCGCCGACATCCCGATAGACAGCGCCTGCTTCTGCCGCGCCGCCGCTGCGTAGCGCGGATCAGGCTTCCAGGCCGAAGGTGTCGCGCACTTCCGCCGCCATCGCCTCCACCATCGCCGCAAGCGCGGCCCTGCCCTTCGCGGCCGTGGCGCGGGTGGGGCGGCCGACCGTGCCAGAGCGGCTGTAGGCGGCGAGGCCCTTGACGGCGAGTTGCGGGCGTTCGGCAAGCTCGTCGGCAGCGTCGGCCATGCGGACCAGTTGCGGCCAGCAGTGGAGCAGGACCGAGGTTTCGTATTCGCCCGCATGCATGTCGTCATGCACGCTCGTCTCGATGCCGGCGGCGGCGAAGGCCGCTTCCTGGATATGCCGGCCGGGGCCGAGCCAGACGCGCGGGGCCTCCAGATTGGCTTCGCGCGCGAGATGCGCCAGCACAAGATTGCCGCCATGCGCGTTGACGATGGCGAGCCGCTCGATGCCGGCATGCGCGAGGCTCGCGCGCATGTCGCCGACGACGGCCGCCAGCGTGCCCGCCGCCAGCCAGACCGTGCCGGGAAAGCCCGCATGCTCCTGCGAGCAGGACACGGGCAGCACCGGCAGCAGCAGCGCGCCCGTCTCCTCCGCCAGCCCGGCCGCCAGCGCGCCGGCGATCAGGCTGTCGGTGGCGAGCGGCAGGTGGCTCCCATGCTGCTCGAACGCGCCCACCGGCAGCACGGCAAGCGCGGGCCGGCCGACATCCGCGGCGGTGCGGGCGAGGAAGGCTTCCGGTAGCATGCCCGCCATCCTATCAGGAGGCGCGGCCTTATGCTCCTGCCGACCTCGACGCTTTTCGAAAGCGGGTGAAGTACCAGTCGTTCCGTCGGGGCGCTCGTGAGCATCTGATCGCGTCTGCTCGTCTTGCCGCCGTTACTTTCTTCCCCGACCACCACGGTATGCTGGATTGTTGGGGTTAAGTTGATTCGCGCGGTTGTCCCGCGCGGCTTTCTCATCGTCCTCAAAGTCGCTGGCAGGACGTTCCATACCCCGTGAATCCCAGTAGGCATCATTGTTCGGATTGAGCTGGTTTGCACGGTTGTCCCGCGCTGCCTTGTCATCTCTGTTTCTCGACATTGATTTCCCCTCGCGGTGAAGTTACTGGCATTCGGTCGAGTCCTTTTGCAGGAAAGACCTCACACAGTGGAAGAATTGTCATCGATATCGAGGCTCAATTATGTCGACATTTCGCCAAATTTGCGTCGAGATGACCATTCCTTGTCCATATCGAGTTGGAAGACCTTGCTGGTGGAATCTTGAATTGAGCATCCAACGAAAGGCACGGAGTCCGCAGGCGTGAAACCCGACTATGAGCGCATTGCCGGGGACTACCGGAGGGCCCGGCCGCACTATCCGGAGCGGCTGGTTGCGGTGATTGCCGGGTGGCTGCCGGACGGGCCGGTCGAGGTGCTGGACGCGGGCGCAGGCACCGGCATCGGCACACGCGCGCTCGCGGGCGTTCTGGGCTCGCGGGCGTCCATCCTGGCCGTGGAGCCGAGCCCGGCCATGCGGCAGGAGGCGGAGGCTGCGCCGGGAATACGCTGGCTGGACGGCAGGGCGGAGGCGCTGCCTGCGGCCGATGAGACCGCCGACCTCGTCTTCTCGGCGCAGGCGTTGCACTGGTTCGACCGCCCGGCCTTCTGGCGGGAATGCGGGCGGGTGCTGAAGCCGGGCAGCGCCGTCGCCATCCTCTACAACAACCGGGACTACAGGCGGGACGCCTTCGCCAGCGGCTATGAAGACCTGCTCGAACGCTACAGCCCCGGCTACCGGCGCGATTACCGCGAATTCGACATCCGGGGCGAGCTGGACGCGCTCGGCTGGACGGCGCGCACGCATGAGGAAAGCGAAGCCTGGACGAGACCCATGCGCCCGGACGCCTTCATGGCGATGTCCCGCTCGTCCTCGCGGGCGCAGGCCGCGCGCGACGCCGCCGGGGCGGAGGTGTTCGACCGGGAAGTCGAGGCGCTGATGAACCGGCATGCGAAGGCCGATGGATTGGTCGAAGTGCTCTACCGCTGCGTGCTGACGCTGGCCCGGAAGGCGGGCTGAGGCCGGGCTACAGCACCGTCACCGCCCAGCCGGCGTCCGAACGGTCGAAGCGGAGCGGCAGGGCATTGGGCGCGAACTCGTCCCGGAACCCGACGCCGAGCGCGGCCGCGATGACGCGCAGATTGCCGCCATGCGCGACGATGCAGGGAACATCGCCGCCCGAGAGCGCGTCCGCCGCCGCAGCCTTCGTGCGCGCGACGAACGCCTCCAGCGTCTCGCCGCCGGCCGGGCGGGCGCGCCAGTCGAGCTCCAGCGCCGTCTGGCCGACCAGCTCCCCGAACAGCCGCTCGCCGAGCCGGGGCGTCGCGTTCATCGGCACGGCCAGCAGGCGCGCGACGGCCTGCGCGGTCTCGTAGGCGCGCGGATAGCTGCTGGCCTCGATGCGGGTAATGTCCCCGGCGTCGGCAAGTTTCTTCGCGGCGCGCCCGGCCTGCGCCCGGCCCGCTTCGTTCAGCGGAATGACCGGGCTCTGCACGATGAAGCTGGCGTTGCCGGCGGTCTCGCCATGCCGCAGGAAATAGAACCGCCACACCCCGGGCCGAAGCTCCGGCGGCGTGGCGGCAAGAGCCCTCAGCTCGTCTCCGCCCCGGATCATCGCGGCCGCGTCAAAGCGCGCCGGCCTGCTTCAGGTCCGCCACCTCCGAGGGCGGCATGTCCAGCAATTCGCCCAGCACCGCCTCGTTGTGCTCGCCGAGCAGCGGCGCCCGCGCCACCTCGATCGCCTCGCCGCCGAAGCGCACCGGCCAGGCCGGCACCACCACCGCGCCCCGGGCCGGATGCTCGATGGTCTGCATGATACCCCGCCGGTGCATGTCTTCGTTCGAGATCAGGTCCTTGATGTCGAACACCGCGCCCGCCGGCACGCCCGCCCCGCCGATGGCCTCCATCACTTCCTGCTTGGTGCGCCCGCGGGTCCAGGCGGCGACGTTCTCCTCGATCTCGGCCTTGTGCTCTATGCGCTTGTGCCCGTCGCAGAAGCGCGGGTCGGCCAGCATGTCCTCGCGCCCGATGGCCTTGCAGACGCGCTCCCAGTGGGCCGTCAGGTCGCGGGCGACGAAGATGAAGCAATAGTCGTTCGGCCCGCCGCCCTTGCAGGGGAACAGCCCGCCCGGCGCGCCCGAGGCGACCGAATTGCCGAGCCTCGGCGCCGCGTCCTGCATCATCGGCTGGCGCGAGAAGGTGACGCGGCAATAGTTCGTCATCGCGTCCTGCATCGCCACCTGGAGGTGCTGGCCGCGCCCGGTGCGCTCGCGCTGGAACAGCGCGGAGAGGATCGAGACGCACATATGCAGGCCCGTGCCGGTGTCGCCGATGGTGGCGCCGGGGCGGATCGGCACCCCGTCCGGCATGCCGGTAATGCTCATCACCCCGCCCGTCGCCTGGGCGATCATGTCGAAGGAGAGGTATTTGGCGTAGGGGCCGTCGGTGGCGAACCCCTTCACCTGCGCGAAGACGAGGCGCGGATTGACCTTCTGCAACTCGTCCCAGCCGAAGCCCAGCCGCTCGATGGCGCCGGGCGCGAAGTTCTCGATCAGCACGTCCGCCTTCGCGATCAGGCGGCGCAGAAGCTGCTTGCCGCTTTCCTCCTTGAGGTTGCAGGTGATCGAGCGCTTGTTGCAGTTGAGCAGGATGAAATAGAGCGAATCCATGTCCGGCCGCTCGGAAATCGCGAGCCGGCCCTGGTCGCCGCGCCGGGGCTCCTCGACCTTGATGACATTGGCACCGTGCCAGGCCAGCGCCTCCGTGCAGGACGGGCCCGCTTCGAATTGGGTCAGGTCGAGAACGGTAATGCCCGCCAGCGGCGCATCGCCCATCGGTTTCCTCCTTGCTAT
The DNA here is from genome assembly GCA_022827685.1 of Alphaproteobacteria bacterium. Classification (GTDB taxonomy): domain Bacteria; phylum Pseudomonadota; class Alphaproteobacteria; order Bin95; family Bin95; genus Bin95. The sequence goes on along the minus strand of JAJEIH010000029.1, from coordinate 4,537 downwards.
GCTTGCCGGATGATACAGCAAGCCATCCGCAATGTTCCACTGACCGGGGCCGACCCGGTCTTCCCGACTCCCTACCGCATCGGCGAGGCGGGCGCCGCCGCCATCGCCGCCTCCGCGCAGGCCGCCGCCGATTTCTGGGAGCTGCGCACGGGCGAGCGCCAGTCTGTGACGGTGGACCGCCGCCATGCGGCCGCGGCCATGCGGTCGGCCACCTATCTGAAGATCGACGGCGCGGCGCCCTCCTCCCTGTGGGACCCGTTCTCGGGGATTTGGCCGACCGGCGACGGGCGCCATGTCTTCCTGCACTGCAACTTCCCCCATCACCGCGAGGGGATGCTGGCGCTGCTCGGCGCAAAGGCGGAGAAGCAGGCGTTCGCAGCAGCGGTCGCGGCGCGCGGCGGGCAGGAGTTCGAGGACGCGATAGCCGCCGCCGGCCTCTGCGGCGCGATGACGCGCACGCCGGAGGAATGGGCCGCCCACCCGCAGGGCCGGGCGCTGGCGGCGCTGCCGCCGGTCACGATCGAGCGCATCGGCGACGGGCCGAAGACCGCGCCGCGCGGCGGCGAGAGGCCGCTGGCGGGCATTCGCGTGCTGGACCTGACGCGCGTGCTCGCCGGGCCGACCTGCGGGCGCACGCTCGCCGAGCATGGCGCGGACTGCATGCGCATCGCCGGGCCGCACCTGCCTTTCGCGCCGACGCTCGTCATGGACACGGGCCACGGCAAGCTCTCCGCCTTCGTCGATCTGCGCGAAGAGCGCGGCCGGGCGCAGCTTCGCGCGCTCGCTTCGGAAGCCGACGTGTTCGTGCAGAGCTACCGCCCGGGCACGCTCGCCGCGCGCGGCTTCGGCCCCCGCGATATCGGCCCCGGCAAGGTCTATGTCTCGCTTTCGGCCTATGGCCATGAGGGGCCGTTCGCCGCGCGCCGGGGCTTCGACAGCATCGTCCAGAACGCCTCCGGCATGTCCACCGTGCAGGGCAGCGCGCAAGCCCCGCGCAACCTGCCGGTGCAGCCGCTCGACTACTGCGCCGGCTACCTGGCCGCCTGGGGCGTCGTGACGGCCCTGCTGCGCCGGGCCGAGGAAGGCGGGACCTGGCATGTGCAGCTATCGCTGGCCGGCATGGCGGAGTGGATCAAGGGCATGGGCCTCGTGGAAGACTGGCGGGACACGCCCGCGGAACTGCCGCCGGAGGAACTCGCGGCGATCACGATGGAGAGCGACACGCCGCACGGCCGGCTGACTCATCTGGCCCCGATTGCGCAGATGTCGCGCACGCCGCCGCACTGGGTCCGGCCCTCCGTGCCGCTCGGCTCGCACGATCCCGTCTGGCCGGAGGCGCTCGCCGCATGAGCCGCCTTGCCCGCGGCCCCGGCGCCGCGATCCACTACGAGACTCACGGAGACGGCCCGGCGGTCCTGCTCACCCACGGCTTCGGGCTGACGGCGCGCATGTGGGCCGGCCAGGTCGAGGCGCTGGCGTCGTCCCACCGGCTCATCCTCTGGGACTTGCGCGGGCACGGCCGCAGCGACTCGCCCGAGAATGAGGGGCTATACGACCCGGAAGCCTGCGTTGCCGACATGGCGGCGTTGCTGGACGCTGAAGGCGTCGAACGGGCGGTCGTCGGCGGCCTCTCTCTCGGCGGCTATCTCTCGCTGGCCTTCCACCTCCGCCACCCGGAGCGGGTGCGGGCGCTGATGCTGTTCGACTGCGGCCCCGGCTTCCGCCGCGACGAGCCGCGCAACGCATGGAACGAGCGGGCGAAGCAGCGGGGCAAGCGGATCGCCACGCGCGAACCGCGCGCCCTGGAGAGCCTTGAGCCGGACGGCCACCGCGACCTCGCCGGCGTCGCGCGCGCGGCCTGCCGCATGATGCATCACCATGACGGCAGCGTGATGGAATCGCTGCCGTCGATCCGGGCGCCGGCGCTGGTGCTGGCCGGCGAGCGCGACACCCCCTTCCTGGCCGGCATCGACTACATGGCCCGGAAGATTCCGGACGCAGAGAAAATCGTTCTGCCGGACGCCGGCCACACGGCCAATCTCGACAATCCCGCGGCATTCAACGCCGCCGTTTCCGGATTCCTCGCCCGACTGCCTGCATGACAGTGCCTGTCGACAGCTTCTCCCGCGATGCGCGGGTCATCGGTCTCGTGGCCGTCGGGCACACGATGAGCCACATGTTCGTGTTCATGCTGCTGCCGCTTTCGGTGCGCATGCACGACGAACTCGGGTTCAGCTATCTTGAAGTCGGCATCCTGGCGGGCGCCTTCTCGGTCGGCGCGGCGGTCTGCCAGACGGGCGTCGGATTCATCGTGGACCGCATCGGCGGGCGGGCGCCGCTCATCCTGGGCGTTGCCGTGCTTTCCGGAGCCGTGATGGGCTTCGGGCTGGTCTCCTCCTTCTGGGCCATGCTGCCGCTCGCGGTCATCGGCGGCATCGCCAACTCCGTCTTCCACCCCGCCGACTACGCCATCCTCTCGGCTTCCGTCGCCGAGCACCGCATGGGGCGCGCCTTCTCCATCCACGCCGTCGCCGGCAATACCGGCTGGATCCTGGCATTGCTCGGTCCCGACCTCGCCGATGTCGTCGGCCTCCGGGGCGTGTTTCTGACGGCCGGCGCCATCGGGATCGCCGTCTCCTTTGCGCTCCTGCTCCAGTCCCGGCATCTGGAAAGCGCCGACGGCAGGGCGCGGCGGCGCGAACAGGGCGGCTCGACCTCGGACGGGATCGCGCTGCTGCTGACGGTGCCGGTCATCCTGCTGTTCCTGTTCCAGATGTTCCATTCCATGTCGCTCGGCGGCATCCGCACCTTCGGCATTCCGGCGCTGCACGACCTGCGCGGCTTCGAGGACACGGTCATCGCCAAGGCGCTGATCGCCTACATGGTAGCGGCCTCGGCCGGCAACCTCCTCGGGGGCTGGCTGGTGGACCGGACCGGCCGCCCGCAGCTCGTGTTCTTCGGCGCCATCGGCACGGTGTTCGTCGCGGTCAATATCATCGGCGCGGTCCCGCTGCCGCTCTACGGCATCATCCCGCTGATGATGGTCTCGGGCGTCGCGCACGGCGCGATCATGCCGACCCGCGACCTGCTGGTGCGCCGCATCTCGCCGCCGGGGCAGATGGGCAAGGTGTTCGGCTTCACTTCCACCGGGCTGTCCATCGGAGGCTTCATGACGCCGGTCCTGTTCGGCTGGGTGATGGACATGGGCGACCCGCGCTGGGTGTTCTTCGGCAGCGCGGCCGTCATGCTGCTCGCCGTCGCCACCTTCGTCGAGACGAACCGCAATGTCAGCCGCGCGAGGGCAACGGCATGAAACAGCTTCCGACGGGCGACGAACTCTTCCTCGACCATGTTGGCTACTTCCTCGCCGACCTCGAAGGGGCGGCCGGGCGGTTCGGGCGGCTCGGCTTCACCGTCTCGCCGGTCAACATCCACTACAACAGCGCGGACGGCGAACTCGTGCGCTCGGGCACCGCCAACCGGCTCATCACCTTCGAGGCGGGCTATATCGAGGCGCTCGGCCAGGTTGCGGATACGCCGCTCGGGGCGGAACTGGCCTCCGGCGTGGCCCGCTATGAGGGGCTGCACCTGCTCGCGCTCGCGCATGAACGGGTCGGGGAGCACGATGTCGGCGGCACCGACATGCGCCCGACCGTCTTCCTGCGCCGCCCGCTGGAGGACGGGCGCATCGTTCGCGCGACCGTGCGCAGGGCGACCGCAGAGGCAATGCCGGAAGGCCGCGTGCAGCTGCTCACTCACGAGACGCCGGAGCTGATCTGGCTGCCGGACATGGACCGCCACGCCAATGCCGCCCGCGCGCTCACCGGCTTCCTGCAGATCGTCGCCGACCCGGAAGAGGCCGCCGCGCGCTACGCCCGCTTCGCCAACCGCCCCGCGCGCAGGTCGGGCCCGGTTTTCGAAATCGCGCTCGACCGAGGCCGCTTCGCGCTCGCCGGCCCGGATGCGCTCGGCGCCCTGTTGCCGGACGCGCCCCACCCGCCGCCGCCGCCCTTCGGCGCCGCCGTCGGCATCGAGAGCGCCGACCTCGACCGCACGCGCTTCCTTCTTGCGAACGCGGGCATTACCGTCCACGGGTGGCCGGACCGCCTGCTGGTCCCGCCGACTGAGGGACTAGGCGCCTGGATCGACTTCCACCGCCCCAACGCAGCTCCGCTTTGGGCCGCATGACAGGCTGCCCCTTCCAGCTTCGCAGAACATGAAAAAAATCTAATGTAATTGCTTTTTGTTCGTGATTTTGGCTTGACATCTGGCGGATTGTGTTATGATGGTCCCCAGGGAAGCGGCATCCGGAGCCGCGTCCCGGGCGTTGCGCGGCCGGGCGGCACCACTTTTTTGAAAACCCGTGAGAAGCCGACGGGAGAGGTGCGCCCTCTGCCTCGCGCGCGCAATCAGGCGCGCGAACCGCGCCGCCGCGATACGCGCGCCGGCACGCGCACAGGCGCCCGCGCGGGATACGCGCGAAACAGGGACCCGCTCCCGGTCGGAGAAGGAGGAACGATGAGGGCAACCGACCCCC
>JAJEIH010000043.1 GCA_022827685.1 Alphaproteobacteria bacterium | reverse complement strand
CGCCAAGCACCGGCAGCACCTCGACGCTCCTCAGAGTCGAAATTGAGGTCTGCATTCAGACTCTCACCTCCTGCTTACATCGCAGAGGTGAATCTCAGATCAGAACTGAACCTGGAAGGTGGGGCGCTCGCACCGCATACTTTCGAGAAGGGCTGATAGCACTACGACATTCTTGTTGGTAGCTGCTGCCATGTGCAGCGGACTCGTCCCTTCCACACTCCGCGCTTCTGGATCCGCGCCTGCTGCGACGAGCACCAACATAACCTTCGGGTCAGTGGTCTTTGCCGCCGCTTGATGCAGCGGCGTCAAGCCATCTTCGCCCCGGACCCTGGGGTCTGCACCAGCGCTGATGCAATTCAGAACGTCGTCAGGAACGGCACTTTCGAAGAAGGCAGCCGTATTCCAGCCGTCGCAATCAGCGGCAATTGAGGCAACCGGGCATGCGACGACGGCAAAGGCAAGAGTGGCGAGCATGCGGTGAAACATAGAGCAACTCCCGTGAGGAGAAGGCGCTACTATAAGCGGTGTCGCTTTGTTACGGGGTTTTCGGCCGCGCGTTCAACTCCCTTTCCGTTCCCGGCGGAAAGGCCCTAGACTGGCGGGCGGTCGGGGAGGCCTCTGCCCATGTCGCTCACCATGCCGGCGCCCGAGGCGGCGATCCTGGAGAACCGCGACCGGCTGATCCGCCGGCTGCGCGCGATCCTGCCGGATGAGAGCGTGATCGCCGAAGAGGCGGGAATGCGCGCCTATGAGTGCGATGCGCTCACCATGTACCGCCAGCTGCCGCTCGTCGTCGCCCTGCCGGAGACGGTGCCCCAGGTGCAGGCGATCATGGCGCTCGCGGCGGAGATGAACGTGAAGGTCGTGCCGCGCGGGGCCGGCACCTCGCTTTCCGGCGGCTCCATGCCGCTCGGCGACGGCATCCTGCTCGCCATGGGCAAGTTCAACCGCATCCTGGAGATCGACTACGAAAACCGCTCGGCCCGCGTGCAGCCGGGCGTGGCCAATCTCGCGATCAGCGATGCCGTGGCCGGGCGCGGCTTCTACTACGCGCCCGATCCCTCCTCGCAGATCGCGTGCTCGATCGGCGGCAATGTGGGCGAGAATTCGGGCGGCGTGCATTGCCTGAAATACGGGCTGACCACCAACAACATACTCGGCCTCGAAATCGTGCTGATGGGCGGCGGGATCGTGCATCTGGGCGGCAAGCACCTCGATTCCGAGGGCTACGACCTGATGGGGCTGATGACCGGCTCGGAGGGCCTGCTGGGCGTCATCACCGAGGTGACGGTGCGCCTGCTGCCGAAGCCGGAGACGGCGCGCGGGCTGCTGCTCGCCTTCCCGACGGTGGAGGCGGGCGCGGGCTGCGTCGCGGACATCATCGCGGCCGGCATCATCCCCGGCGGGCTGGAAATGATGGACGGGCCGGCGATCCGCGCGACGGAGGACTTCCAGCCCTGCGGCTACCCGACGGACGCCGCCTCGCTGCTCATCTGCGAGCTCGACGGCGAGGCCTCCGAGGTGGACCATCTCGTCGGGCGGGTCTCGGCCATGGCGCGCGACGCCGGCGCGACGACGGTCCGCGCTTCGGAGAGCGAGGAGGAACGGCTCGGCTTCTGGGCCGGGCGCAAGAACTCCTTCCCGGCCGTCGGCGCCATCGGGCCGGACTATCTGTGCATGGACGGCACGATCCCGCGCGGCAGGCTGGCGGAAGTGCTGGCCGGCATGTCGGCGCTTGCCGAACGGCACGGGCTGCGCGTGGCGAACGTGTTCCATGCCGGCGACGGCAACCTGCACCCGCTGATCCTCTACGACGCCAACCGGCCGGGCGATATCGAAAAGGCGGAAGCCTTCGGCGCCGACATCCTCAAGCTCTGCGTCGCGGTCGGCGGCGTGCTGACCGGCGAGCACGGCGTCGGCGTCGAGAAGCGCGACCTGATGGGCACGATGTTCACCGAGGCCGACCTCGAACAGCAGCAGCGGGTCAAATGCGCCTTCGACCCGGAGCACCGGCTCAATCCGGGCAAGGTCTTCCCGACCCTGCGCCGCTGCGCCGAGCTCGGGCGGATGCATGTCCGGGGCGGCGCGCTGCCCTTCCCGGACCTGCCGCGCTTCTGAGCCGGCCTGCCGGACCCGGCGGCATGGAGGAGCTGGCGCCCCGCGACGAGGCCGAGCTCGAGGAGGCGATAGCCGGGGCGGTCGCCGGCGGGGTCGCGCTCGCGGTGGAGGGCGAGGGCAGCAAGCGCGGCTTCGGCCACGCGGTCGAGGCCCGCCGGCGGCTCACCACGGCGGCGCTGCGCGGCGTCTCGCTCTACGAGCCGGCGGAGCTGGTGCTGACCGCGGGCGCCGGTACGCCGCTCCGCGAAATCCAGGGCCTGCTCGACCAGCAGGGCCAGCAGCTCGCCTTCGAGCCGGCGGATTACGGCCTCATCCTGGGCGGCCCGGCCGGCCGGGGCACGCTCGGCGGCGCGGTCGCGGTCAACGCCTCCGGCCCGCGCCGCATCCGGGCGGGGGCGGCGCGCGACCATGTGCTGGGCTTCCGCGCCGTCAGCGGGCGCGGCGAGCCCTTCAAGTCCGGCGGGCGGGTGATGAAGAACGTGACCGGCTACGACCTCTCCAAGCTCATGGCGGGCTCGCACGGCACGCTCGGCGTGATGAGCGAGATCACCGTCAAGGTGCTGCCGAAGCCGGAAACCGAGGAGACGGTGGTGTTCCGGGGCCTGGACGACGCGGCGGCCGTCGCGCTGATGACCGCGGCCTCGGGCCTGCCGGCGGAGGTCTCGGGCTTCGCCCACGCGCCGGACGATGGCGGGCACACGGGGCTCCGGCTCGAAGGGCCGGCGGTCTCCGTGGCGAGCCGGCGCGAGTCGCTGCTGGCCCGCTTCGGCGGCGAGGCGGAGGTGCTGGCCGAGGCCGCCTCGCGCGCCTTCTGGGAGGCGGTGCGCGACGTGCGGCCGCTGGCGGGGCGGGGCGAGCAGCTCTGGCGGCTCTCCGTGGCGCCGGCCGACGGGGCGGCGGTGGCCGCAAGGCTCGCCGAAGCGGGCCTGCCGATCGCGGGCCGGCTGTTCGACTGGGCGGGCGGGCTCCTCTGGCTGGCGCTGGAGGCGGGCCGGCACGGGGCGGCGCTCCGCGAGGGCCTCGCCGGCCACGCGACCTGCGTTAGCGCGCCGGAGGCGGTGCGCGCGGCGGAGGCCGTTTTCCACCCGCAGCCGCCGGCGCTGGCGGCGCTCTCGCGGCGGGTGAAGGAGAGCTTCGACCCGACGCGCATCCTCAATCCCGGCCGCATGGGCGAGGGCCTCTGATGCAGACCGATTTCAGCCTGGCGCAGCTTGCCGACCCGGATGTCGCGGCCTCGGAGCGGATCCTGCGGCGCTGCGTGCATTGCGGCTTCTGCACCGCCACCTGCCCGACCTTCAAGCTCTTGGGCGACGAGCTCGACAGCCCGCGCGGGCGCATCTACCTCATCAAGGACATGCTGGAGAACGACCGGGCGGCCGACGCGCTGACGGTGCGCCACATCGACCGCTGCCTCTCCTGCCTCTCCTGCATGACCACCTGCCCCTCGGGCGTGAACTACATGCACCTGGTGGACCATGCCCGCGCCCATATCGAGCGGACCTTCGCCCGCCCGCCGGCGGACCGCTGGCTGCGCCGGCTGCTGGCGTTCGTGCTGCCGCGCCCGGCGCTCTTCCGCGCGGCGCTGCTGGGCGCGATGGCGGCGCGGCCGCTCGCGCGCTTCCTGCCGGGCAGGCTCGGCGCGATGGCGGGCATGGCGCCCCGCCGCCTGCCGTCGCCCTCGCCGGTGGACCGCCCGCAGACCTTCCCGGCCGAGGGGGCGCGGCGGATGCGCGTGGCGCTGCTGACGGGCTGCGCGCAGACGGTGCTCGACCCCGCGATCAACGAGGCGACGGTGCGCCTGCTGACCCGCTTCGGCGCGGAGGTGGTCGTGGCCGAAGGGGCGGGCTGCTGTGGGGCGCTGGTCCACCATCTGGGGCTGGCCGAAGCGGGGAAGCGGGCGGCGGCGGCCAATGTCCGCGCCTGGCGCGGCGCGCGGCCGGACCGCATCGTGGTCAATGCGTCGGGCTGCGGCACGCAGGTCAAGGACTACGGCTACATGCTGCGGGGCGACCCGGCGCTGGCGGAAAATGCGGCCTGGGTCTCGGCCCGCGCGCGCGACCTCGCCGAAGTGCTGGACGAGCTCGGCTTCAGGGAGCGGGCGGGCGGCGGCGCCCTCCCGAAACTGCGCGTCGCCTACCATTCGGCCTGCTCGATGCAGCACGGGCAGAAGATCACCGGCCTGCCCGTGCGCCTGCTGGAAGCCGCGGGCTTCGAGCCGCTTGCCGTGCCCGAGGGCCATATCTGCTGCGGCTCGGCGGGCACCTACAACCTGCTGCAGCCGGACCTCGCGGGCCGCCTGGGCGCGCGCAAGGCCGCACATATCGAGAGCACCCGCCCGGACGCCGTCGCCGCCGGCAATATCGGCTGCATGGTCCAGATCGCCGGCGCGACGACCCTCCCCGTCCTTCACACCGCCCAACTCCTCGACTGGGCCACGGGCGGGCCGAAGCCGGAGGGCCTGCCGGACGTGTCATGAGATGTCATGATCGCCATGCGGGCGGCGCATGGGCAATAGTCATTTCGGGCATGAAGCCGGCCCGTTGTCTCCCCGCCCGCCGGGGCGGCCCCTCTCCCGTCCTCTCCCCGCGAGCGGGGCGAGGGGACATGGCGTCCGGAGCGGCGGTCCGGGGTGTGCCGCATGTCGTTCCTTCTTCGCATTTCGTTCCATCCGTTCCGTTCGTCCCGCCGCCGGCCCGGCCGCTGCGGCGGGACCCTGATTCGCGCGTTATGTGCGCGCCTGCGCCCGCGCCCGCCGGCGCGCGTTTCGCGGCGGCGCGGTTCGCGCGCCTGATTGCGCCTGTGCGCCCGCGCGCGCGAGCCGGGCGCGGGACACACCTCGCCCCTCCGCTCCCCGGGGCTTTCCCGCGCCGGAGCAAGGCGGGGCGGCTTCCGGATTGCCGGCCCCTCCACCCGCCGCAATCTGGGGGTGGATCGCCGGAATGTCAAGTATGGATGGAGATAATTTTCTGAAATGTTCTCATTCCCGCCGCTGTCCCGCGCGGCGTCCGGCGGCTCCTTCGCCCGCGCCCTGCCGCAAGCGCCTTCCGCCTTGTGCGAAGGGGGCAGCCGGCGGGTGGAGGGCCCGCCGGCTGCGCTGCCGGTTCCGGGGGAGGAAACCGTTACCGGCCGGGGATGCGGGCGGCGGGCCGGTTGCCGGCCGACGGCGAGCGCGAAAACCGTCCCGGTTGCGCGGCGCCGCCCTGGTTCGGCGTCCCCGATGCGCCCCGTCCCGGCCTCCGCCGCCTGTCCGGCGCGGACCCGTTCAGGACCGCATAGCAGCAATGTCCCCAAGGCATAGCATCGGGTCCAATACCGTTTTCCTGTCGGACATATAAGTTTTACGCATGGATGCGGACAGGCAAGGCAGTGCGGCCGGCGGGGCGGCCGGTACGCGCCTTCGGCACTCAGCCCTTCACCGGCTGACGAAGCGCCCCAGAATCCTCATCGACCGAAACCGTGCTTCTGACTTCCGAAAAAGTCGTGAATAATGGGTCTGCTGAAACTTGTATCGAAATTCAACAGCGCACCGAGCTTCTGTTCACCTTCTGAATCATAATTCCCCGCTCGTGGCCAAAATGTCAATTCACCAAAACTTGGCTTCTCGAGATATTCATAAAAGTCAACCCGCACATATCTGAACCCTTTGCTGAGAATCCGCGCCAATTCCTTCATCTCATTCCAGGAGACCGGCTTGTCGGGAGCTGTATCATCAAGAATAAATTGGTCGTCAAAGTGTATTCCGAGCGAAACAAAATCTTCGCACACATTGACTTCCCGTGGATGTCCCGAGCTTCTGTCGTAAATCACCTGCGTCCAGCAGATTTCTCCGTCACAGCAATGAAATTTGTAATCGACAATCGGTCCTGGCATGAATTCTTCAACAAAAACACGCGGGAGTATGTATGAATAGGCCCACTCCCCTTTTTCCCACCCATAGATGTTTTTCAATCTCCTTGACAATTTTCTCTTCACGCTTTTCCACGTTTTTTCGTCATCCACAACGAATACGGAACCGCTGTCGTGATTCGCCTTTATGACAAATGTTTCTGGAAGTCTGTGAAAGTTTATATTGTCCACTGATCTTGAGACGTCATAAATTTCGCGAAGATATTTTTCTCCGATTCTGTTTGCAACGAATGATCTGCAAAGGAATTTATCGGAACAAATTACGTGCTCCGGCATTTGATCGTGGACCATCAACCAATGCATTTTCTCATTGTATCCTGAGGGAATTTTTCCATCACGAAATGGGCGAAGCTTTGCCTGCAAATCGTTGTGGCGGTAATCTTTGCCCTTTTGTGGAAATATTTTCACCGCTGTTTCTCAAAGCTATTCCTGGAGCATTTCACTTTGGCGTGCTGCGGTTACGGATAATTGGATATCAAACGGGTTGGGTCCGGGCCCTTCGGATGACTGTTCACAATCGCCAACAATGGTCACATAGCGGGCATCTGATGTCAAAGCGGGTCCCACCTCGGCCAAACTGCCATCAACTAAAGTTCCTGTCACACCAGCTGTCGCGCGGCAGCAAGAGCGTGGGGATCAACCGAAAGGGGCTCATTGTTGGAACTGATCGCTCAGGCCCTGACGACAAGACACCGGGCAGGCGTCGTGATATGAGCCAAGGCAATACTCCGGTCGGGCGAACGCAAGGTGAGCGAGAATACATGACGGGCCGCAAAGACGCCAAAGGGCTGCCGCCAGCCGAGCGGTTCAAATTCATGCGGCACCGGTTCTATGCGGCTGTGGGTTACCAGCGGCGCGTCCCGCTGCAACTGCGGGAAGTGGACGGCTATTGCCGGATCGCGGCGCCGGACGGCTCGGTGCTGCGCGTTTCGCCGGCAAGCTGGCGGCGCTACAAGCGAGGGGTGGCAGGCCGGTTGCAGGGCCTTGACTCGCAATATCTGTTCAGCGCGCTCAAGCCGCCGCCCGGCCCGGTTCTCGATGTCGGCGCGCATGCCGGGGAGTTCTCCCTGCTGGCATTGAACGAGGGGCGGGCCGTTTACGCCGTCGAACCCGATCCGGATGCGCTGGCCTGCCTCAGACGGAACCTGGCCGGGAAGGACTCAGTGACGGTCATCGACGCGCTGGTCTGGAATGCGGAGGAAGAGCTGACCTTCAGCCTCGCCGCTTCAATGGCGGACAGCTCGGTTTTCGGCGCGGACAGGCCCAAGAGCGCGACGGGCGCCATGCGCCGCCAGGCCACCACGCTGGACCGGATCGCCGAGGAGCACGGGATCGACGGGCTGGCCTTCCTCAAATGCGACGCCGAAGGCGCAGAGCCGGAAGTGCTTGAAGGCGGACGGGAATTGCTCCGGCGGACGGCGCGTGTCGCCATCGACACCGGCCCCGAACGCAATGGCAAGCGGACAAGCGATGTCTGCGAAGGGCTTCTGCGGGACGCCGGCTTTTCCGTGCGAACGCGAGACCGCGGCCGGATCGTGACTTACGGCTCGCGCGACTCCGGAAACCTGCCGGGCTGAGTGCAGAACCTTCCGAGGGAGCCAGCCCGCCCGCGCCTGTCGTAAAGCTCATCCTGAAGCGTCAGGGAGAGCGGCCCGGTCATCGCCTGCGCCCTCCCGCTGCGCCCCGCCCGGTTCAGGTCCAGAGGGCGTCGAGGGGAAAGGTGACGGCCTCGAAGGGCGGAAAGGAAACCGGCTCGTCTTCCCTGGCGGAACCGACCCGGGACCATGCGCCGCCCGAGAGCGCGAACGCCTCCAGCCTCCGGGCGGAAGGATCGACGAGCCAGAGATGCCCGACGCCCTCCCGCGCATAGACCGGGCGTTTCTCCTCCAGGTCGAACGTCCGCGTCGAAGGGGAAAGAACCTCGCATACCCAGTCCGGCGCCAGGGTGAAATAGGCTTCGTCGGGCGGTTCGGGCAGCCGCTCCCGGCGCCAGCCGGCGAGGTCCGGCACCAGTACATCCTCGTTCAGATGGACTTCCGGCTCGTCGAGAATCCACCAGCCGCCGGGCCCGCCCCGGCCTCTCTGGAAGGGACCGAAAAGCTCCCCCCCGAGGAAAGACGACGCCACGGCATGCCGAATGGCCGGCCGCGGCTGCAGGTGCAGCGCGCCTTCGACGATCTCCGCCACCATATGGCGCGGCGCTTCGAGCACGTCCCGGTAGGTCGCCCGCTTCCGGCGCAAGGCCGCGCCCGCGCTCATCCCGTCCGCTCCGTCCGTTTGC
>JAJEIH010000044.1 GCA_022827685.1 Alphaproteobacteria bacterium | reverse complement strand
GAGGACTTCTGGGGACCCACCCTGAAGACCTTCGCTGGCATGAGGCCGGGCGAGACCGAGTACCGGATCAAGGCGGGCATGGTGATCGACGACAGCCATGACGAGGACCCGGAGACCTTCGAGATCGTGCTTTCGGACGCGAACGGCGCGGCGATCGGCGACGGGGTGGGCGTGGCGACGATCGTGAACGACGACCCGCTGCCGGGGGCGTTCCTGGCGCGCTTCGGTCGCACGGTTGCGGAGCAGGCTCTGGAGGGTATCGCCGCGCGCATGGAGGCGCCGCGCACGCCCGGCATGCAGGGCATGGTCGCCGGGCAGGCGCTTTCATTCGACTCGACCGTTTCCGGGCGACCGGCGGCGGGCGGCGCTGCGGTCCTGCCGCGCTCTGCCGGCCCGCAGACAGCCCCCGGATCATGGTCCGGGACAAGCTTCGGCTCGTCCGGGGAGGAGTCGCGGACGATGACGCTTCGCGAGGCGTTGTCGGGGAGCAGCTTCACGCTGACCGGGGATGTGGACGGCGCGGGCGGCACGATGGCCTTCTGGGGCCAGGCGCCCGGCGCGGGCGGACATGCGTTCGCGACGCAGTTCGCCGGGGCAGACCGGGACGCCTCGTTGCGTCTCAGCGGCGAGACGGCGTCGGCGCTTCTGGGGGCGGACTATGCGCGGGGCCCGTGGCTTGTGGGGTTCGCGCTGTCGCAGAGCACGTCCGAGGGCGATTATGCGCAGGACGGCGCGGGCGGCTGTTCGGGCCAGGCTGAGGCTGTGTGCGCCCTGGCGGCGCAGGCGGGCCAGGGCGAGGTGGAGGCGTCGCTGACGGCGACGGTCCCCTATGCGGCTTACGATGTCTCGGAGCGGCTGCGCCTGTGGGGCGCTGTGGGCCAGGGCGCGGGCGATGTGACGGTGCAGACGGCGCTTGGCGGCAACTATCGTGCGGACACGCGCTGGAGCATGGCGGCGGCGGGGCTCAGGGGCGAGCTTCTGGCCCCGGCGGCTACAGGGACCGTTGGTGAGGGCCCGTCTCTGGCGGTGGTTTCGGACGCCCTGTGGGTGCGGACCTCGTCGGAGAAGACGCACGATCTTGCGGCGTCGGAGTCGGATGTGAGCCGGCTGCGTCTCGGCCTCGAGGGCAGCTGGGGCGTGGCGCTCGCGGGCGGGGCGAGCCTGACGCCGAAGCTGGAGCTCGGCGCGCGCCATGACGGGGGCGATGCGGAGACGGGCAGGGGCGTGGAGCTGGGCGGCGGCCTTTCATGGGTCGATCCGGGCCTCGGGCTTTCGCTGGACCTTTCGGGCCGCACGCTTGTGGCGCATGACGACAGCGCGCTGGAGGACCGCGGCGTATCCGCGTCGCTGGTGTTCGCCCCGGATGCGACGGGCGGTCGCGGTCCGTCCTTCAGCCTCGGCCAGGACTGGGGCGGACAGGCTGAGGGCGGGCTGGACGCGCTGTTTGCGCCCGAACCGCTGGAGGAGCGCGAGGACGGCGGCAGGCTGGAGAGCCGCTGGACGGCGGAGGCGGCCTGGGGCTTCCCGGCCTTGGGCGGTCGCTTCACCGGCAGCCCGCATATCGGCCTCGGGCTCACGACGGGCGCGCGCGACTACACGCTCGGCTGGCGGCTCGCCCCGGCGACGCACGCTCCAGACGTCTACCTCGGCGTCACGGCGACGAGGCGGGAGAGCGACGCGGCCCCGGCGGAGCACAGGCTCGGGTTTGAAGCCGCCATGCGCTGGTGAGCAAGGCGCCGTAGATGGCGCGGCGGATCGCGGCCTGCCGCGATCCGCACTGTCGCGGAAAGGTCTGTCGAGCGGCTGCCGGGCTTCAATCCAGCACCCGGTGGGTGGGGAAGCGCCATCGTGGGATGAGTTTCGGGTTCGGCGGGAAAGGGATTGACACGCCTTTCGGGACTCCCGCCAATTCCCGCCCGAGTTGAACACCCTTCGGGGGGCCATGTTTTCTCTGCGATCCGGTTTCCGTCCCGTGCGGACGCTTTGAAGGGGACCCGGCGGATGGCGGGCGGCCTTGCGAGGCGTTTTGGCGGCGCCCTTCTGTGCCTCTGGGCGCTGCCCTCCGCCCCCATGCCTGCATGGGCGCAGGAGCGCCCTGCCTGCGAGGGCAATGTCTGCGAACTGACGCTGGAGGACGCCATCGCCCTGGCTCTGGAGCGCAACCGTCCGCTTCTGAACAGCCGGCTCGACCGGGAGGTGCGGCGGTTTTCTCTGGATGTGGCCGAGGACCGCTGGAGCCCCCGGGTGACCGTCGGTCCTTTCGCCGGCAGGGACCGTCAGGACCACAAGGCCGGCGTGGGCGCCCGGACGGAGCTGCGCGTTCCCACCGGCGGGGCGTTCTCGCTCGGCTGGGACGAGACCCTGTCCCGGCGGTTCGAGGGCGCCGCCTCGCAGAGCTTCGGCTTCACCCAGCCCTTGCTGAAAGGCGCGTGGGCCGATATCGACAGCGCGCCGGTGCGCCAGGCGCGGCTCGCGGAGCGGAGCGACATGCTCGCCTTCCGCAACACGGCGGCGGACCTGGTCGTGTCCGTCATCGGAGCGTATCGGGCGTTGATCGGAGCGGGGCGGCAAGTGGAGATCGGCGAGGCCTCGTTGCGGCGCGCGCGCGAACAGCTTGCGGCGACGCGCGCGTTGATCGGCGCGGGGCGCGTGGCGGAGCGCGAAGCCGGGCGGTCGGAGGCGGCGATCGCCAACCGGGAACTGGCATTGGTCCGGGCGCGGAACCGGCTGGAGGCGGCGCAGTTCGGGCTGATCGGCATTCTGGAGCTGGACAGCCGGGTGCGGATCCGCCCGCTGGAGGAGCTGAAGGCCGAGCGGCGGGACGCTGCCTTTCAGCCGACGCTGGAGGAGGCGCTGCGCGACCGCGCCGACTACCTGCAGGCCGGGCTACGGATCGAGAGCGCCAGGATCGCGCTGGCGGTGGCCCGCAACAACCTGCTGCCGGACCTTTCCCTCAGCGTCCAGTGGGACCATAACGACGCGGGCCGGACGGACAGCACGGTGCGGATGGACGCCACGATTTCCCTGAACGACCGGGCGCCCGAGCTTGAACGCCTGCGGGCCCGCAACACGCTGAAGAAGGCGGAGAGGAGCGTCGTCGAGCTGCGCGAGTCGATCGGCGTCGCGCTGCGCCAGGCGGTGAACGATGTCGAGGTCGGGCTGCGCGTGGCGGAACTGGCGGGCGATGCGCGCGCGCTGGCGGAAAGGAACCTTGCGGTGGAGGAGGCGAAGTTCGGCCAGGGCCTGTCGTCCACCTTCGAGGTGGCGGCGTCGGAGGAGGAGCTGGTGCGGGCGGAGCAGGCCGAGGCGGACGCCATCCTCGCCTATCTCGACGCGCTGACGCGGCTCGACCGGACGGCGGGGCGCACGCTGGACCGGTGGGGCATCCGGCTTGAGGCGGCGGCGCGATGACGGACCGCGAGCCGGATATTTACCGCACGCTGCTGGAGAACCTGTCCGACGGGGTGATGGTCATCGGTTTCGACGGGACGGTCGGGCTGGCGAACGCCGCCTTCTGCCGGATGTTCGGGCTCGACCCCGATGAGGCGGTCGGGCGCCGTTTCGGGGAAGTCTTCATCGCGCTCGAGGGCTTCGACGAGTTCACCCAGATCGTGCTCGACGCCGTGGCCGAGCGCAGCGACATGGCGCGGCGGGTCACGCGGGTCCAGGTCGGCGAGGAGTCGCGGTCGCTTTCCGTCACGACCTCCCGCCTGACGACGGAGGACCGGGAGCGCGGAACGGTCGAGCGGGTGGCGATGATCGTGGTGGTGTCCGACATCACCGAGGTCCGGGAGCTGCGCGAGACGGAGCTGCGCCAGGCGGGGGTCATCGAGACGCAGCTGGACGAGCTCCGGGGCGCCTATCGCGACCTGGAGGCCCGGAACGAGGCGTTTTCGGCGATGACGAAGCGCGTTCGCAGGGCGCGCGCCGCCGCGATGCTGTTCGTCCTCGTGCTGTTCCTCGCCATCGGCGCCTGGTATGTCCGGCCGCTGGATTACTTCACCGCCACCGCGGCGCTCGACCCCGGCCCGGACGCCGGCGATCCGGCCGCGCTGGCGGTCATCACGGTGGAGCCGCGCGCGTTCCGGTCCACCATCGCGCTCCAGGGCCATCTGGCGCCGGGCCGCGTCGCGGAGATCGTCAGCCCGATCGAAAGCCATGTGAGCGCGGTGCATGCGAGCCCCGGGGACCGTGTGGCGGCAGGCGCGCCGCTGGTCGATCTCGACACGGGGCAACTGGCCGCGGACCACCGCCGGGCCCAGGTGGAGCATATCAAGGCGCGGGACCGGCTTGTCGAGATCGAGGCGTGGGAGGACAGCGCCGACATGGCGCGGGCCCGGCGCGCCCTGCGGCGGGCGAAGATCGCGCTCGACGATGCGGAGCGGCATCTCGGGCGGACCGCCTTCCTGCTGGAGCAGGGTCTCGTGCCCGCCTCGCAGCATGAGGACGCGCAGCGCCAGCGGCAGAACCGGGTGCTGGACCTCGAGGAAGCCGGGCGGGAGCTGGAGGCGGTGAAGGCGCGGGGCGGCGAGGAGGCCCGGCGGGTGGCGCGGCTGGAGGCCCGGACGGCCGAGGACCGTCTGCGCACGCATGAAGAGAAGCTGGACCTCGCCCGGGTCACCGCGCCGATGGCCGGGATCGTCATGGCGCCGGACGGCCCGAGGGCGAGGCCGCTGGCGAAGGGCCGCCCGGTGGCGCAGGGGGAGCTGATGCTCTCCATCGCGGACCTGGAGCGCCTCTCCGTGGTCACGAAAGTGGACGAGGTGGATGTGAGGAAGGTCGGGGCCGGCCAGCGGGCCTGGATTACCGGCCCGGGATTTCCCGGCCTCAGGATCGAGGGCGCCGTGACCCGGGTCTCGTCGCGGGCGGACCCGAAGAGGCGGCGCGGCACGCCGCAATTCGAGGTCGTCGCGGCCCTGGAACGGCTGGCGGCCGAGGCCCGCGACCGGCTGCGGGTGGGCATGTCGGCCTATGTCACGATCGTCGTCCATGACCGTCCCGCGGCCCTGCTGGTGCCGATCGGCGCGGTGGAGCAGGCGGGCGGCAAGGCCTGGCTGCGCGTGCTCGCGGGCGAGACGCCGGAGCGGCGCGCGGTCGAGCTCGGCCTCACCACGCTGGACTCCGTGGAGGTCGTGGCGGGCCTCTCCGCCGGCGACAGGGTCGTCCTGCCCCGATGACGGCGGAGGCAAGGCGCCGGGCGGAATGCTGAGGCTCGCGGATGTCCGCCGGTCCTACAGGGTGGGGCCGGTCACGGCGGAGGTGCTGCGGGGCGTCGACCTGGAGGTCGGCGCGGGCGACCTTTTGTCGATCATGGGGCCGTCGGGCAGCGGCAAGACGACCCTGATGAACATTATCGGCCTGCTGGACCGCCCGAGTTCGGGCGCCTGCCTGCTCGACGGGCGCGATGTCGCCGGCCTGCGGGACGACGAGCTGTCCGCCTTGCGCAACCGGCATATCGGCTTCGTGTTCCAGTCCTTCCACCTGCTGCCGCAATTGACGGCGCTGGAGAATGTCTGCCTGCCGCTGGTGTATCGGGGCATGGCGCGCCCGGAGATGCGCCGCCGCGCCGCAGCCGTGCTGGAGAGCGTCGGCATGGCGGAGCGGGCCGGCCACCGGCCGGACCAGCTGTCCGGGGGGCAGAAGCAGAGGGTCGCCATCGCCCGGGCGCTGGTGGGCGAGCCGGCGCTGCTGCTCGCGGACGAGCCCACCGGCGCGCTCGACACCGACACGGCCGCGGAGGTGATGGGGCTGATCCGGCGGCTGAATGCGGAGCGGGGCATTACGGTGCTGATCATCACGCACGACCCGTCGGTGGCGGGCCAGTGCGCGCGGCAGACGCGCATTCAGGGCGGCAGGCTGTTCGAGCCGGGCGCCGCGTCCCGGGCGTGAAGCGGAACGCGCGGTGTCGAGAACCCTCTCGGTCCTCGGGGCCAATGCCCGCGAAGCGGCCGAAAGCCTGCGCCGGGCGCGGCTGCGCACGGTGCTGGGCCTTGTCGGCATCATGATCGGCATTTCCTCGGTGATCGCGATGGTCTCGCTCGGCGAAATCGCCAGGGAGCAGGCCCGCAAGCAGTTCGAGGCGCTCGGCACCGATATCGTGATCGTCCGCAAGGGGCAGGGCGGCCGGGTGCGCGCCATCGCCCTTGCGGACGCCGTGCAACTGGCGGCGGCGGTGCCGTCCATTACCGAGGCGGCGCCCCGGATATCGGGGCGCGGGCAGTTCGAGTTCGCCGGCAGGAAGGTCGGGCGGGGCGCGATCCAGGGCGTCACCCGGTCCTTTGCAAGCGTGAACAGGCTGTCGCTGCAGGCGGGGCGGTTCGTGTCGGACCTGGATACGGACCGGTATTACGCCGTCATCGGCGCGGAAGTGGCGGACGCGATGCGCGGCGGGCGGGCGGTGGACAGCCTGCTCGGCGGGATCGTCGAGGTCGATGAGGCGCTCTTCACCGTCGCCGGCGTGCTGGACCGCAAGCAGGAAGGCTACGCCCTGCCGGTCCGGGTGAAGGCGGACAAGTCCGTCTTCATCCCGATCACCACCTCGCAGCGGATCGCCCCCGAACCCGGGGTCGAGGTCATCGTCGCCCGGTCCGCCGCCGGCGTCCATTACGAGACGGCGGTGCGGGATATCCGGTCCTGGTTTCGCAAGCGGGCGCCCGGCCTCTCGCTCGACATCGTCACCGCGAAGCAGCTGATCGCCCAGATGGAGTCGCAGATGGGCATCTTCACCCTGCTGCTGGGCGCGGTCGGCAGCATATCGCTGATCGTCGGCGGCATCGGGATCATGAACATCATGCTGGTGTCCGTGGCCGAGCGGCGCGTGGAAATCGCCATCCGCCGGGCGCTGGGCGCGCGGCAGCGGGACATCCGCAGCCAGTTCCTGATCGAGTCCGTCATCCTGACCGTCACCGGCGGCGCGCTCGGCGTCCTGCTCGGCCTGGCGGCCACATGGGCGATCTGCCGGTTCACGGACTGGGAGTTCCTCGTCTCCGGCCTCTCCGTGGCGAGCGGCCTCGGCACCGCGGCGGCGGTCGGCCTGTTCTTCGGCTTCCAGCCCGCCCACCAGGCCTCGCGGCTCGACCCCATAGCGGGCCTCCAGGGAAAGTAGCGCGCCGCCGCTTCGGAGCGGCGGCGCGGGACAGGCGACCCGGGCGATGCCGGGCCGCCAATCCCTGCAACGCCCTAGCAGGAGCCTTCCGTCAGCGTCCCGTTGCAGTTGCTGAGCGTCTTCACTTGCGCCGGCGTTCCCTTGAAAGACTCGTTGTAATGCACCGGAGCAAAGCCATATTGATTGGCCGCTCCGTGGCACCAGGTCTTGACCTCGCATTGCCCGTCGGAGGCCGGGGTTGCCGGCGACACGTTATGATACCCAAGGTCGGCGCTTGTGCCGCAGCTACCGCTTGCCGAGCTGTCCGACCATGCAACATTGCAGGCGCTTGCCAGTTGAGCCAGGGCGAGGGCCTCGCAGGTGCCGGCATACAAGGTGCCATCGCAATAGTTGAGCTGTTTCACCTCAGCGATCGACCCGGAGTAGGTCAGTGCGGTCGCCGGGGTCCCGCAGGAGGTCGAGACATCGCATTGCTGGTTCGACGCCCCCACGCTGTGGTCCCCGTAGGACGAACCGCATTGCTGGCTGGCGCCGCTCTCGTCCCAGGCATCCTTGCACTTGGCCGGGAGGGCTGCTGCCCAGGCGGCGGCGGCGGCCTGGGCGGCGGCGATGCAACCGATTTCCAGTGAGCCGTTGCAACTCTCCAGATCGCGCATGTCCTGGAGACTGCCGGTCACGGTGTGCGGTACAGAGGCATTGCCGTTCGAATCCCAGCATCTGGTGTTGACCCTGCACTGGTCGTCCGAGGTCACCACCATCTCGAACTGGTTGGCGCCGGTAGGGCAGTGATTGGAAGCCTGGCTGTCGCCCCAGGCATCGAGGCACTGTTGGGCCGTCAGGGCGCTGGAGCTGCCGCCTCCGCTCTGGGTTGTAGTACTCCCCGCTGGAACGACGTTGTGGATGACGACTGCCGCCTGACGCACCGATCCCAGTTCGGTCTCCGGCGCGTCGCTGGAATCGGGCAGGGACAGCTTGACGATGAGCGATTCGGAAGACTCGGTCAGATCGGAGTCCGTCAGGGCGGACACGGTGAAGGTCTTCTCGGTCTCGTCCGTGTCGAACGTCAACTGTCCCGAGGCGGGCGTGTAGTCCGTATTCGCGGTCGCCGGGTTATTGGTGCCGGAGGGAGGGTCGGCGGTGGTGTAGTTGACGGCGGCTTCGCCGGAACCGGTCTTCTTGACCGTCACCGTCGCATCCTGGCCTTCGTTCATGGAATACGAGGATCGGCTGAAGCTGACCTCCGGGGCAGCAGGCGTCGCGTTTGCAGCCGCCGACACCCCGCTCTGGTTCTGGTTCCCGCCAAGCGCATCTTGAGCGGCAGCCGGCGCGGCCAGGAAGCCGCCGGCGAGCGCCGGAAGCATGAGCGCCGCGCAGAGCGCCAGCGGTCCATGGCGCTTGCGGGGGAGGGATTTCTGCGTCCGGGTTCGGGTTCGCGGGTTCGTCATGCATTTCATCCTTTGGGTTTCGCTCTGCGGGCCGGGTGCTTCGGGCGCGCGGGCCGTCTAGTCGTTGTCCTCGATCTCGCCGGTCAGTGTCATCGTGGTCGGGATGCCCTCGAAATTCTGCTGCAACTCGACCCAGGCCGAGGTGCCGAGATAGGCCGCCTGGAACTGCCGGTCGTAGAGTTCGAGCTTGAAGTCTTCGGTGTCTTCGACATCACTGTCGTCCAGCGTCTCCACACTGACCGTCTCCTCCGTGTCTCCTGCGGGGAACGTCACCGTGCCGGTGGCGGCCTCGTAATCCTCGTCCTTGACCGCCGAGCCGTCGGCCGTCTTGTATTTGTAGCGCACCGACATGCCTGTCGGCGGGGTT
>JAJEIH010000077.1 GCA_022827685.1 Alphaproteobacteria bacterium | reverse complement strand
CGCCAAGCACCGGCAGCACCTCGACGCTCCTCAGAGTCGAAATTGAGGTCTGCATTCAGACTCTCACCTCCTGCTTACATCGCAGAGGTGAATCTCAGATCAGAACTGAACCTGGAAGGTGGGGCGCTCGCACCGCATACTCCGGTCAGGCGGAAAGACCGAAACCGTTTCCCCGGGACCCTTGGTTTACTGGCCTTTCCGCATGTCCGGGCCCTGTTCAAACCGGCCGCCCCGGCCCCGGGGCAACAGCGTTTACGCGCTTCCGGATGCCGCTCCGCAAGGGCGATACACCCTCGATTTAGTAAGCCCGACTTAAAGTCATCCACAAGATGAAAGTGAATACCCTAAGTCGATACGCTTTTTGTTCCATTACAGCGCGGAGAGTGCCAATTCGCATTGGCAGATTTTTTCTGCGCAAGGCTTGACGAGTGGTGGCAAAGTGGAAGAAAGTGGTGGCTAAGTGGTGGCGGAGTGGCTGAAAAGGGGCGATGCCTCTCGCCTAAAACATGAAAGGTGGAGTCTCCGGTGCGGGTCTCGGGCCAATACGACGCGAAACTGGATGCCAAAGGTCGGGTGATTGTGCCTGCGGCCCATAGGCGTGCGATTCCCCAGGATGCCGAAATGCGCTTGCTGGCCGCGCCCGTTTTTGACGACCGCGACGCCATCTTTTTCTGCGAAGAGAGTTATTTACAGAATTGGGCTAAAGACATCCATGAAAAACTGCAGGGCGCCACAACTGCAAGCGGCAAATCAATCGACTCCGGCAAGATCGTCAGCCTTTTCGTCGGCGGCTCGCGCGACGCGCAAATCGACGGACAGGGCCGCCTGCTGCTGCCGCAGGATTTCCGTCAGGCCTGCAAGATCGATAATGAAGTCCGCTTCATCGGCAATGTCGGCATTATCGAGATCTGGAAGCCGGCCGCCCATGACGAATGGGTCGGAAACGTAACGGCCGAACTCGACGAAGACACGAAGGCGCTCATCCGCTTCGGCGGGTTCCTCCGGTCGGAGTCCGGGTCATGACCGCCGGCGCGCATGTCCCGGTCATGGCTTCGGAGGTCGTCGCCGCCATAGGGCCGCGGGCCGGCGGGCGCTATGTGGACGCCACTTTCGGCCGCGGCGGCTATTCGCGCGCGTTGCTGGCTTCGGCCCCTTGCCGCGTGCTCGCGCTCGACTGCGACCCGGCAGCCGAAAGCGCGGCCGCCGCTCTTGGCCGGGACTGCGGAGACCGTTTCCGTTTCCGCCGGGCCCGCTTTTCCGAAATGGAGGGCATTGCCGCCGACGAGGCCTTCGCGCCAGCGGACGGCATCGCGTTCGATCTCGGCATGTCCTCCGCACAGCTCGACGATCCCGCAAGAGGCTTTTCCTTCGCGTCCGGTCCGCTGGATATGCGGATGAGCGGCGAAGGTCCCAGCGCGGCCGATCTCGTCGCCGGTCTGGATGAAGGCCGTCTGGCCGACCTTATCCGCCGCTATGGCGAGGAGCCGCGCGCCCGCCGGGTGGCGCGCGCGATCGCCTCCGCGCGAAACGAAGCGCCGATCCGCACCACGGACCGCCTGGCCGCGATAGTCGCGCGCGTCGTGCCTGCCGACGGACGCATTCATCCGGCGACCCGGACCTTCCAGGCGCTGCGGATCGCCGTCAACGACGAACTCGGAGAGCTCGACCGCGGCCTCGCGGCCGCCGAGAGGCTGCTTGCGCCGGGCGGGCGGCTTGCCGTGGTTTCCTTCCATTCGCTGGAGGACCGCGCGGTGAAGCGCTTCCTGCGCGAGCGCAGCGGCGCGGTTCCGGGGCCCTCCCGCCACCGCCCGCCCAAGGCTCCGCCTCCGCCGGCCTCCTTCCGGCTCCTTCACCGGCGCGCCGTCGGTCCCAGCGCCGCCGAAGTCGCCGACAATCCCCGCGCGCGGTCCGCGCGGATGCGCGCCGCCGAGAGGCTCGCGGCATGAGCGCCAGAACGACATTCTTCTGGTGCATCGGCGCCGCGGCCATGGCGGCCGGTCTGTTCGCGGTCGGCGACCATGTTCGCGACCGCAAGGACCGCCTTGCCGAACTCAACCGCCTGGTTCTCGCCGAGCGCGAGCGCATCCAGGTGCTACGCAGCGAGCTCGCGTTCCTCACGCAGCCGCAAACCCTCGAATTCCAGAATGCGCGCGCCCTGGGCCTTGTCCCCATCGAGGCGGATCAGCTTCACCGGCCGAGTTTCCTCCCGGCTCGCCCGGTCAGCTCTCCCGAACCGCCTCTGAGCGGGGCGCACGCCGGGCGGGACGACTTTGCCGGCTCCGGACTCCCGACGGAGCTGTCGTCCCGCCTGTCTTTCACCGCCGGGACGGGAGATCGACAATGAACCCGCACCGTTCGGCGGCGCCGGCTCTTGCGCTGGCCCGCAACCGCCTCGCATTCGGCGTGCTCGCCTTCGTGGCAAGCCTCGCCGTCCTGTCGATCAAGCTCGTCGAACTCGGCGCCCTGGCCGAGGAACGCCCGCCGCCCGCCCGGACGGCCGCCTCGGAACATCCGGTGCAACGCGGCGACATCGTGGACCGCAACGGACAGCTGCTCGCCACCAGCGTCGTGTCGCGAGCGCTGGTGGCCTGGCCGCCGGAGATCGACGATGTCGAGGCGGTTGCCGCGCAGCTCTCGACCGCCTTGCCCTGGCTCAGTTTCGAGGAAGCCCGCCAACGCCTGTCGCTGAAACAGAAATTCGTCTTCGTCACGCGGCGCCTGACCCCGCGCGACCAGAAGGCGGTGCTCGACCTCGGCCTGCCGGGCATCGGCCTCCGGTCCGAAGACATGCGCATCTACCCACATGGGCGTCTCGCCGCCCATGTGCTCGGACGCACAAAGCCGAGCGACGACGGCCTTGTCGGCAATGCCGGCGCGGAGCAGCGCTTCAACGAAATTCTCTCCGACCCGACGCAGAGCGTGCAGCTCTCCATCGATATCCGCGTCCAGCACATCATCCGCGAGGAGTTGACGCGGGCGGTCGAACATTTCTCCGCCATCGGCGGCGCCGGCCTGGTGCTCGACATCCGCACCGGCGAAGTGCTGGCGATGGTTTCATTGCCCGATTTCGACCCCAATCGGCAGGCAAAGATGGACGAAGCGCGGGCAAACCGGGCCTCGCTTCTGGTTGCCGAGATGGGTTCGACATTCAAGCTTCTCACGCTCGCCACAGCGCTGGACCGGGGCATTTCGCGCCTGACCAGCCGCTTCGATGCGACCGCGCCCATCAGGGCGTTCGGGCACAGGATTCGCGACTATCGCGGTAAGAACCGCGTGCTTTCGGCCGCCGAGGTCGTCGTCCACTCGTCCAATATCGGCGCCGCGCGGATGGCCGAAAAAATCGGCGCGAAAACCTTCAAGGAATATCTCGACGGGCTGGGCCTGCTGAGCCGCCCGGCGCTGGAATTGCCGGAAGTCGGCCATCCGATCGTGCCGCGGACCTGGCATCCGCTGACGACGATGACGGTCGGCTTCGGCCACGGTCTTTCCGTGAGCCCACTGCAGACCGCATCGGCCATCGGGGCGCTGGCGAATGACGGCATGGCGGTGCCGGTAACCCTGCTGAGGCGCACCGTGCCGCCGACGGCCCGGCGGGTCTATTCTTCCGAGACCTCCGACAAGGTGCGCTGGACGATGCGCCAGTCCGTGCTGCGCGGAAGCGGGTCCAGGGCGGACAACGCTTCCTATCCCGTCGGCGGCAAGACCGGCACGGCCGAAAAGGTAGTGAACGGCCGCTACGACAGCAGCAAGCGGCTGAACTCCTTTGTCGGCGTCTTCCCCATCGCCGACCCGCGCTTTGCGGTCATCGTCATGCTCGACGAGCCCAAGGCCGTTAAGGGGACCCACGGTTTCGCGACCGCCGCCTGGAATGCCGTTCCGGCGGCAGGGGCCGTGATCCCCCGCATCGGATCGGTTCTCGGCGTCCCGGTGGCCGGCCCGGACTCGGATGCATGGATGCAGCGCGTCGTTCCGGACCGGCTTCTGTCGCGGCTGTTCCTGGACGAAGAAGCCTGATGTCCGCTGCCGGGTGCCGGATCGATCTCGATGCGCTCGGCATCTGCGGCATGACCGCCGACTCCCGCGAGGTCCGGCCGGGATACCTGTTCCTGGCCGTTCCCGGCGCCAATGCGGACGGCCGGGCCTTCATCCAGGACGCGCTCGCCAGGGGCGCCAGGGCAATCCTCGCTCCCGCCGGCACGGCCGTCGACTCGCTGCCGGCCGGCGTCGCCGTCATTCTGGACGAGGCGCCGCGCCGGTTGTTCGCCCGGCTGGCGGCGCGGTTTTTCGGGACGCAGCCGGCAAGGGTGGCCGCCGTCACCGGCACCAGCGGCAAGACCTCGGTGGTGGACTTCATCCGCCAGTTGTGGCGCCTGCTCGGCCTGCCGGCGGCCAGTCTCGGCACGCTCGGCCTTGTCGCGCCGGGACATTGCCGCGCGGGCGCGCTCACCACGCCCGATCCGGTCGAGCTGCACCGCGACCTCGCCCGGCTGGCGGAGGCTGGCATCGACCGGGTGGCGCTGGAGGCGTCCAGCCACGGCCTCGACCAGCACCGCCTCGACGGCGTGAAGGTCTCGACGGGCGTGTTCACCAACCTCTCGCGCGACCACCTCGACTACCATCCGGACTTCGAGAGCTACCTGGACGCTAAGCTCGGCCTGTTCCGCAGAGTGATGCCGCCGGGCGGGCTCGCCGTGGTCAATGCGGACGACCCGGCCGGCATGGCGGCGGGCGAGGCGGCCCGCGCCGCCGGGCACGATGTCTGGCATTTCGGGCGAACCGGACCGGCGCTGGAGATCGCGATCGAGCGGCTTGAGCCCGCCGAAGAAGGACAGGTTGCGGCGTTCCGTTTCCTCGGCCGCCGCCACCGCGTGCGCATGCCCCTCGTCGGCGCGTTCCAGGCGGAGAATGCGCTCGCGGCCCTTGGCGCCGTTGCGGGCGAACGCGAAGACCCCCATTCCGTCGTCGCCTGCCTTGAGGGGCTCAGCGGCGTTCGCGGCCGGCTCGAACTCGCGGCGCGCGCCGCTTCGGGCGCGCCGGTCTATGTCGATTACGCCCACAAGCCGGGGGCGCTCGCCGCAGTGCTGGAGGCGCTCCGTCCCTTCGTGCGCGGCCGCCTCGTGCTGGTCTTCGGCGCCGGCGGCGACCGCGACCCCGGCAAGCGGGCGGAGATGGGCGCCGTCGCGCAGCGCCTGGCCGACCGGATCATCGTTACCGACGACAACCCGCGCACCGAAGATGCGGCGTCGATCCGGGCCGCAATTCTCGCCGCCTGCCCCGGCGCAGCGGAAATCGGCGACCGGAAGGCGGCCATAGCCGCAGGCATGGACGACGCCGGCCCGGAGGACGTCCTGCTGATCGCCGGAAAGGGACACGAAACGAGCCAGACCGTCGGCGCGGAAGTTCATCCGTTCGACGACCGGGCCGTCGCGCGGCAGCTGGCGGAGCAGGCGGCATGACGCTCTGGACCGCCAGCGAAGCCGCCGCCGCCACCGGAGGCGCGCCGCAGGGCGGCTGGGAGGCCTCGGGCGTCGCCATCGACAGCCGCGCGGTCTCGGCCGGCGACCTTTTCGTGGCCGTGGCCGGGCCGAACCATGACGGGCACTGCTTCGTCGGCCAGGCGCTGGAAGGCGGGGCGGCGGCGGCGATGGTGAGCCGCGACTGCGGCAGGGGCGTGCCCTCGCTCCATGTCCCGGACACGCGCGCGGGCCTGTATGCGCTCGCCCGCGCCGCGCGCGCGCGCTCCACGGCGCGCATTGCGGCCATCACTGGCAGCGTCGGCAAGACCGGCTGCAAGGACCTGCTCTTCCATCTGCTTTCCCGCGCCGGCGCGACGGAGGCCAGCCGGGGCAATCTCAACAATGAGTGGGGCGCGCCGCTCTCCCTCGCCCGCCTGCCGCGCGAGGCGGCCTTCGCCGTCTTCGAGCTCGGCATGAACCACGCAGGCGAGATCGCGCCCCTTTCCCGCCTAGTCCGCCCCCATGCGGCGCTGGTGACCGCCATCGCGCCCGCGCACACGGCGTTCTTTTCCAGCCTCGCCGGGGTCGCCGACGCCAAGGCCGAGATATTCGCGGGCCTGGAGCCGGGCGGCGCCGCGGTGCTCAATGCCGACACGCCGCATATCGAACGCCTGGAAGCCGCGGCCGAGCGCGCCGGCGCGGATGTCCTGCGGTTCTCGCGCCGGGCGGGCGATGCGGTGTTGCTCCACGCCTCGCTCGATGCCTCCGGCAGCGACATCACGGCCGAAATCCGGGGCCGCCGGTTCGCGTTCCGGCTGGGTGCCCCCGGCGCGCATTGGGCGCTCAATGCGCTCGGCGTTCTGCTGGTGCTGGAGGCGTTCGGCGTCGCGCCGGACCCCGAGGTCCTGGCCGATTTCCGCCCGCCCGCCGGCCGCGGCGCCCGGAGGGATCTGGGCGGCTGGACGCTGATCGACGAGAGCTACAATGCGAGCCCGGCCGCGATGAACGCCGCCATCGGCGTGCTGGGGCTCTGCAAACCCGGTCCCGGCGGGCGGCGGATCGCGGTTCTGGGCGACATGCTGGAGCTGGGCGCGGATGCGGGCCCCGCCCATGCCGAACTCGCAGCGCCGCTCGAGGAGGCCGGGGTCGATCTCGTCTTCGCCGCCGGGCCCGAGATGCGCCGGCTGTTCGACCGCCTGCCGCGTGCCCGGGGCGGCGCGCACCGTCCCGATGCCGGAGCGCTCGCTCCCCTGGTCGCGGACGCGGTGGCGCCGGGCGACATCGTGCTCGTCAAGGGCTCGCTCGGCATGGGCATGAAGGCCGTGATCGAGGCGCTGGAGCGCCGCGCAGGGGAAGGAGGTTGAGCCGCCGTGCTTTACAACCTTCTCACGCCACTGGCCGAAGACTTCCAGCTCTTCAACCTGTTCCGCTACATCACCTTCCGGTCCGGGGCGGCGACGCTGACCGCGCTTGCGCTGAGCTTCCTGCTCGCGCCCGGCATGATCGCCTGGCTGCGCGCCAGACAGGCCGAAGGGCAGCCGATCCGCGAAGACGGCCCGAAATCGCATCTGGAGACCAAGCGCGGCACGCCGACCATGGGCGGCACGCTGATCCTCTCGGCTCTCATCGCCAGCACATTGCTCTGGGCCGACCTCGCCAATCCCTATGTGTGGATCGTGCTGGCGGTGACGCTCTCCTTCGGCCTTGTCGGTTTTGCGGACGACTATCTGAAGCTCGCGCGCCGCAGCAGCCGCGGCCTGCCGGGCAAGGTCAAACTCGCGGTCCAGATTGCGGTGAGCGCGGCGGCCGCCATCGCCGCGGCCGAAATTGTCGGCGAGCCGCTCGCCTACGGGCTTGCCATCCCCGTCTTCAAGGGCCTCGTGATCGACCTCGGCTGGTTCGCCGTGCCCTTCGCGGTGCTGGTGATGACCGGGGCGTCGAACGCGGTCAACCTCACCGACGGGCTGGACGGCCTCGCGATCGTGCCGGTCATGATCGCCGCCGGCTGCTTCGGCATCATCGCTTATCTGGCCGGCCACACGGTGTTTGCGGAATATCTGCAGATCCATCCGGTCCCGGGTGCCGGCGAGCTTTCCGTGCTGCTGGGCGCGCTGGTGGGCGCATCCCTCGGCTTCCTCTGGTACAACGCGCCGCCGGCCATGGTCTTCATGGGCGACACGGGCTCGCTCGCCTGCGGCGGCACGCTCGGCTCGGTCGCGGTCATCACCAAGCACGAACTGGTGCTCGCCATTGTCGGCGGGCTCTTCGTGCTCGAGGCGGTGTCGGTGATCGTTCAGGTGGCCTCGTTCCAGCTCACCGGCAAGCGCGTGTTCCGCATGGCGCCGCTGCACCACCACTTCGAGCAAAAGGGCTGGCGGGAGCCGACCATCGTGATCCGCTTCTGGATCATTGCCGTCGTGCTCGCGCTCATCGGCCTCGCGACACTGAAGCTGCGATGATCCCGCTGCCGGCATACCGCGGCGCCGAGGTGGGCGTCATGGGGCTCGGGCGGTCCGGCCGGGCGGCGGCGGCGGCCCTGGCGGCGGCCGGCGCGACTCTCCATGTCTGGGACGACCGCGAGGAGCTGCGCCGGGACTTCGGCGATGCGCAGCCCCTCGATCCGTCCGGCCTGGATCGGCTGGTCTGGAGCCCCGGCATCCCTCATCTCCACCCGCGCCCGCATCCGCTTGCGGTCAGGGCGGACGCCGCCCGCGTCCGGCCGGAGGCGGACATCTCCCTGCTCATCGACGCCATGCCGGACTGCCGCTTCGTCGGGATCACCGGCACCAACGGCAAATCGACGGTGACGGCCCTGATCGGGCATGCGCTCGACAGGCTGGGGCTGCCGCATGCGGTCGGCGGCAATCTCGGGCCGGCGGCGCTCGGCCTGCCGGCGCTCGGGCCGGGCGGCGTCTATGTGCTCGAACTCTCCTCCTACCAGCTCGCGCTGACGGCGCGCCCGGCCTTCGACGTCGCCGTGCTTCTCAATATCGCTCCGGACCACCTCGACCGGCATGGCGGGATGCATGGCTACGCCGCCGACAAGGCTCGCATTTTCAGGAACCGGGCGACCGCCATTACCGGCGTATCCGACCCCTGGTGCCGCCGGCTGGCCGAGCGCTTGCGCGCTGAAGGCCGGACTGTCGTCGCAACCGGAGACGACGGCCCGGCGCTCCCCGCCCTGCCCGGCCTCCACAACCGCCGCAATGCGGCCGCCGCGCTGGCGGCGCTCGGCGCGCTTGGCATCGACCGCCGGGACGCGCTCGACGCCATGGACGGTTTCCGGGGCCTGCCGCACAGGATGGAAACCGTCGGCGAGGTCGCCGGCGTCCGCTATGTGAACGACAGCAAGGCGACCAACCCGGAGTCGGCGGCCTTTGCCCTCGCCAGTTTCGAGCAGGTGCGCTGGATCGCGGGCGGACAGGCCAAAACCGACAATCTCGACGCGGTCCGGCCGTGGTTCGGGCGGATCGCGAAGGCCTATCTCATCGGCGCGTCCGAGGCCCCGTTCGCGGCGGCGCTTGCCGGCCATGCCGCATGCGAGTGCCTGGGCAATCTCGACGCGGCGCTGGCGGCCGCCCATCGCGACGCGCGGCCCGGCGAAGTCGTGCTGCTGGCGCCGGCCGCCGCCTCGTTCGACCAGTGGGACAGTTTCGAGGCGCGCGGCGATGCGTTTCGCGAGGGCGTGCGCGGGCTTGCGGGAGGCGCTGCATGAGCTTCCTGCCCCGCACGGACCGAAGCTGGACAGCCCAATGGGTCTGGACGGTGGACCGGATGACGATCGGCGCCACCGCGGCGCTGATCGTATTCGGCGTCATTCTGATCGCGACGGCCGGGCCCGCGGTCGCCGAGCTGAACGGCGACCACCGCTTCCACTTCCTGTTCAAGCACGCCCTGTTCCTGCCGGTCGCCATCTGCATCATGGCCGGCTGCGCGCTGCTGAGCCCGGTCCAGGTGCTCCAGACCGCCTGCCTCATAGGCGCCGGCGCCCTGCTGCTGACGCTCGTGACCGCCCTTGTCGGACTGGAGAACAAGGGCGCCCAGCGCTGGCTCTCGCTCGGCGTCATCGGCCTGCAGCCTTCGGAATTCCTGAAACCGGGCATGGCCGTGGTGTCCGCCTGGCTGTTCGCCCACCACCGCATCGTCGTCGGCTCCCGCGCGCTTGTAATCGCCGCCGGACTGCTGGCCGTCGTCTCCGCCGCCCTGCTGCTGCAGCCCGATGTCGGCATGACCTTCATGGTCGTTTCGGTCTGGTTCGGGCAATTTGCGCTGGCCGGCATGCCGGCGCTGGCGATGGCCGGCCTCTTCCTGGCGGCCGGAATGGGCGGAGTCGTCGCCTATTTCGGCTTCGACCACGTTTCGAACCGCGTCAACGCCTTCTTCGACGGCAGCGGCGGCGACCGCTACCAGATCGGCCGGTCGCTCGAATCCTTCAAGCAGGGCGGCCTTGTCGGCCAGGGACCCGGCGAGGGCACCGTCAAGGACACCCTGCCGGATGCCCATGCGGATTTCATTTTCGCCGTGCTGGGCGAGGAGTTCGGCCTCCTGGTCTGCATCTCCGTGGTCGGGCTCTACGGCTTCATCGTCTGCCGGGGCGCGCTCCGGCTGATGGCGGAGGAAAACCTGTTCGCCTTCCTGGCCGTCTCCGGGCTGCTCGCGAGCTTCGGCCTTCAGGCGTTCATCAACATGGCGTCGGCCCTGGAGGTCATCCCGACCAAGGGCACCACCCTGCCCTTCCTCAGCTATGGCGGCTCGTCGCTGCTCGCCGCCTCGATCACGCTCGGCTTCGTCCTCGCGCTCAACCGGCGCCGGGACGGGCAGGCGGAAGTGCTGTGATGGCCGGCCCCATCGCCATCGCCGCCGGCGGCACCGGAGGCCATGTCTTCCCCGCCCGCGCCTTCGCCGCCTGCCTCGCCGCCCGCGGCGAAGCGGCCATTGCCGTCACCGACCGGCGGGGCGCCGCCTTCGCGGGGGATGCGCCGGTGCATACCATCCGGGCCGGGGCGCCCCGCAGCCTGCGCGGCCTCCTCCAACTCGGGCTCGGCGTGTTCGACGCCCGCAAGGTGCTCTCCGGGACGCACACCTCCGCGGTCGTCGGCTTCGGCGGCTATCCCTCCGCGCCGACCGTGCTCGCGGCCCGCTGGCTCGGCCTCACGACCGTGCTGCACGAACAGAACGCGCTCCTCGGCAGGACCAACCGGCTGCTCGCGCGCGGCAGGGTCAAGGTCGCCGCCAGCTATCCCGGCGTGGGAGACCGCCTGGTCGGCAATCCCGTCCGGCCGGAGATCGCGGCGCTCCGCGACCGGCCCTATGCGCCCCCTGCCGCCGGCGAGCCCCTGCGGCTCCTTGTCTTCGGCGGCAGCCAGGGCGCGCATATCTTTTCCGAAGTGCTGCCGGAGGCGCTCGGCCCTCTCGCCGGCCGGGTCGTCGTCCGCCAGCAATGCCGCGCGGAAGACCTGGAGGCGGCGCGCGACGCCTATCGCAGGCAGGGCGTCGAGGCATCCCTGGCGCCCTTCATCGAGGACATGGCAGGCGCGCTCGGCGAAGCGCATCTGGTCGTCGCCCGGG
The DNA here is from genome assembly GCA_022827685.1 of Alphaproteobacteria bacterium. Classification (GTDB taxonomy): domain Bacteria; phylum Pseudomonadota; class Alphaproteobacteria; order Bin95; family Bin95; genus Bin95. The sequence goes on along the minus strand of JAJEIH010000077.1, from coordinate 29,568 downwards.
CGGGCGCCTCTACCGTGGCGGAACTCGCGGCCGCGGGCCGGCCCGCCATCTTCGCGCCCTATCCCCATGCGACCGACGACCACCAGAGCGCCAATGCCCGCGCCGTCATCGAGGCGGGCGGAGGCTGGCTGCTCCCCGACCGCGACTTCACCCCGGACCGGCTGCGCGAACTGGTGGAAGCCTGTCTGGCAGAGCCCGGCCGGCTTGCGCGCGCCGCAGCGGGCGCGCGGCAATTCGGCAGGCCCGACGCGGCGGACGCCCTCGTGGACTTCGTCCTTTCCGAAGTCCGGGAGGCCGGGTCATGAGGCCGCTCCCTCTTCCCTTCGGGCCGCTCCATTTCATCGGGATCGGCGGCATCGGCATGAGCGGCATCGCCGAGCTGCTGCACCGGCTCGGTTGCCCGGTCGGCGGCAGCGACGCCTCGGCGAGCGCCAATACGGCCCGGCTGGAAGCGCTCGGCCTGACCGTCCGGATCGGCCATGACGCCGGCAATCTCGGCGAGGCGGCGGCGGTCGTGGTTTCGACGGCCGTTCCGGACGACAACGCCGAACGGCAGGAGGCGCTCCGGCGGGGCCTTCCGGTCCTGCATCGCTCGGAGGCACTGGCGGCCATCGCCTCGCTCTCATGGCCGATTGCCGTCTCTGGCACGCATGGAAAAACCACGACCACCGCGATGATTGCGGCCGTACTCGACGCCGGCGGGCTGGACCCGACGGTCGTCAACGGCGGCATCCTCGAAGGCCTCGGCTCCAATGCGAAGCTGGGCCGGGGCGACTGGGCGGTCATCGAGGCGGACGAAAGCGACAGGTCGTTCCTCAATCTCCCGGCGACGCTTGCCGTGGTCACCAATATCGAAGCCGAGCATATGGAGCACTATCGCGACCTCGAAGAGATCGAGGCGTGCTTCGCCCGGTTCGCGGACTCGGTGCCGCCCTTCGGCACGGTAATTCTGTCCGCGGACAATGAAGGCTCGCGCCGGCTGGCGGCGCGGTGCCGGCGGCCGGTGCTTCGCTACGGGTTCGCGCCCGATGCCGATATTCGCGGCAGCGGGCTGGTGCTGGAGCCCGCAAGCTGCTGGCTCGATGTGTCGGGGCTCGCGGACATCGAGGATCTGAGGGTCGGCGTGCCCGGCCGCCACAATGCGGAGAACGCGCTCGCGGCCGTCTCGGTCGGCCATCTTCTGGGCATCTCCGAGGACGCAATTCGCCGGGCGCTCGCCGAGTTCCGGGGCGTGCAGCGCCGGTTCACGCTCGCGGGCGAGGTGGACGGCGTGCGCATCATCGACGACTACGCCCACCACCCGACCGAGATTGCGGCCGTGCTGGCCACGGCCCGGCTGGCGGGATGCGGGCGGGTCATGGCCGTCATGCAGCCCCACCGCTACACCCGGCTGAACGCGCTGCTCGATGATTTCGCGCACTGTTTCGCCGAGGCCGACAAGGTGTTGATCGCACCCGTCTATGCGGCCGGCGAGGCGCCGATCGACGGCGCGAGCCGGGATGCGCTGGTGGCTGCGACGCGGGCAGGCGGGCATTGGGATGTGGCGGCGATCGACGGCCCCGACGACCTGGCGGCCTGCGCCGGCTCCTGGGCGGCCCCCGGCGACACCATCGTCTGTCTCGGCGCGGGCTCCATCACCGGCTGGGCGCGCGCCCTGCCGGAATCGCTTCGCGAGGCCCGCAAATGACCCCGCGCTTCCCCCTTCCCTGCATCCGGGGGCGCGTGAGCGCGGCCGCCCCGCTCGACCGGATCACCTGGTTCCGGGTCGGCGGCCCTGCGGAGGCGATGGCCCGCCCGCTGGACCGGCCCGACCTGCAGGCCCTGCTGATGCAGTTGCCCGGGGATGTGCCGCTCACCGTTCTGGGCGTCGCCTCCAACACACTGGTCCGCGACGGCGGCGTTGACGGGCTCGTGCTGCGGCTCGGACGCGGTTTCGCCGACATCCGCGCCGAGGGCGACACGGTTTTCGCCGGGGCCGCCGCGCTTTGCGCCAATGTCGCTCGCGCGGCCGCCGATGCCGGACTCGGCGGGCTCGAATTCCTCTCCGGCATACCGGGCACGGTCGGCGGCGCGCTCGCCATGAATGCCGGCGCCTACGGCCGCGAGACCGCCGATGTGCTGCTGGATGCCGATGCCATGACGCGCCAGGGCGAAATCGAACGCCTTTTCAATGCCGATTTCGGCTTCCGCTATCGCGGCAACGAAGTGGGCCGGGACCGCATCTTCCTCTCGGCGCGCTTCCGGGGCGTGAGGCGGCCCGCCGAAGAGGTGCGCGCCGCCATGGCCGAAATCGCGGCGGCGCGCGAAGCGAGCCAGCCGATCCGCTCGCGCACGGGCGGCTCCACCTTCCGCAATCCGGCCGGCGCCAGCGCCTGGGAGCTGATCGACCGGGCCGGCTGCCGGGGATTGAAACGCGGCGGCGCGATGGTCTCGGAGATGCACTGCAATTTCCTCGTGAACACCGGATCGGCGAGCGCCGCCGATCTCGAAGACCTGGCCGAGGACGTGCGCGCGCGGGTGCGCGCCGCCACGGGCGTCGGCCTCGACTGGGAGATCGAGCGCGTCGGCCGCCGGGGAGGGCCACCGGCATGAACAGGATCGCGGTGCTCATGGGCGGCGTGTCCGCAGAACGGGAGGTTTCGCTGACCACGGGCCAGGCCGTGTGCGAGGCTCTGACGACGCTCGGTTACTCGGTCGATCCCATCGATGTCGGGGCCGATATCCCGGCGCTTGCGGCGCGGCTGACCCCGGCACCCGACGCCGCCTTCAACGCCCTTCACGGGCGCTTCGGCGAAGATGGCTGCATCCAGGGTCTGCTCGAACTCATGGGCATCCCCTACACCCATTCCGGCATACGCGCCTCGGCGCTCGCCATGGACAAGGCGGCGGCGAAGGCGGTGTTCAGGACGGCCGGCATCGCCGTGCCCGACGGCAAGGTGGTGTGCTGCGGGGATGCGCATGGCTCCATGCCGCCGCCCTATGTGGTCAAGCCGGTCTCGGAGGGCTCGAGCGTCGGCGTCATCATCGTCGAGGAAGGCTCCAACGCCGTTCCCCTCTCGCCCGAGACCTGGCCTTTCGGCGGCAGGGCCCTGGTGGAGCGCTATATTCCCGGGCGTGAACTCACCGTCGCGGTAAATGACGGCCGGGCGCTCGGCCTGCTGGAAATCCGGCCCTATCAGGGCTTCTACGACTACGACACGAAATATACCGAAGCGCGCGCGGACCATCTGGTTCCGGCGCCGGTCGATGACGACGTCGCGGCCCAGGCGCTCGACATGGCCGAACGCGCGCACGCGGCGCTCGGCTGCCGGTCGATCACGCGCGCCGACTTCCGCTATGACGAGCATGGCGGCGGGCTTTACCTGCTGGAGGTCAACACCCAGCCGGGGCTGACGCCGCTCTCCCTCGTGCCGGAAATCGCCGCCTGGGCAGGCATCGATTTTCCGAGCCTCGTCCAGTTGATGACGGAGGCGGCCCGATGCGATTTCTGAAGCTCCGGCCGCGCCGGCGGTGGCTTCTGCGCCTGGTAGCGGCGCTGCTGCTGGCGGCGGGAGCGGCCGCCGCCGTCCGCACGGGCGAATCCGAATGGGCGGCCCGCCATTTCCGCGCCGCCATGGAGCGGGCCTACGCCCTGTCCGTTCGCGCCGGTTTCGAGGTCCGCGAAGTGATGGTCATCGGCCGCAGGCAGACGACGCCGGAGGAGGTCCGCAGCGCTCTCGGGGCCGTTGCCGGTTCGCCCATCCTCGGCGTGGACATCCGCGCCGCGCGCATGCGCGTCGAGGCCTTGCCCTGGGTGCAGCAGGCGGAAGTGGAACGGGCGCTTCCGGACCTGCTGGTCGTGCGGCTGGTCGAGCGCGAAACGCTGGCCGTCTGGGACCGCGGACGGGACTTCGCGGTCATCGACAGGACAGGCCACGAAATCCCGGACCTCGATCCGCGCGACTTCGCCGACCTGCCCGTGGTCCGCGGCGAGGGCGCGGCCGCCGCCGCTCCCGCCATTCTCGCCGCGCTGGGACAGGAACCGGACGTCGCCCGGCGCGTCACCGGACTCACCTATGTGTCGGGCAGGCGCTGGAACGTCCATCTCGACTGGCGGATCCGGATAAAGCTGCCGGAAGAAGGCGCCGAGGCCGCCTGGGCCCGCCTGGCGCAAATCAACCGGGAACGCCGTCTGCTCGACGGAGACATCGCCCATATCGACATGCGTTTCGACGGCCGGATGGTCCTGCGCATGGTCCGAAACGAGACCGCGGAACGGAGCTGAAACCATGGCGCGGGAGAACATCGTCGCAGCGCTGGATGTCGGCAGCACCAAGGTCTGCTGCTTCATCGCCAGAGTCCTCGAAGAGGGACGCTTCGACGTCATCGGCATCGGCGACCGCGCCTCGCGCGGCATCATTGAGGGCGCCGTCGTCGATATCCATGCTGCGGGCCAGGCCATCGCCACGGCGATTTCCCATGCCGAGCGCATGGCCGGCGTCGAGGTCCAGCAGATTTACGTGGCGACCAGCGGCGGGCGGCCGGCAAGCCAGCGCATTCGCGTCGAGCTTCCGGTCCCGGGTCCGAGGATCGTCCCCGCCGACATCCGCGGGGTCCAGAACACCGCCTATGCGCGCATCGACACCAGGGACCGCCGCCTGCTTCTGGTCCGGCCGCTGGACTACGCGGTGGACGGCGTTGGCGGTATCGAAAACCCGCTCGGCATGTATGGCAGCCGCATCGGCATCGACCTTCATGCGATCACCGCCGAAGCCGGGCCGATCGCCAATCTGGAAGCTTGCGTCAGGGCGGCGCATGTCGAGGTCGCCGGCATTCTGCCCGCCCCCTACGCGGCAGGCCTGGCCGTGCTCACCGAAGAGGACCGCGAGCTTGGCATAGCGGTGGCCGACATGGGCGGCGGGACCACGGGAATCGCCGTCTTCAACAACCGCGGCGTGACCTTCGTGGACGTCCTGAAGAAGGGCGGCGCGCGGCTGACCGAGGATGTCGCCTACGCCTTCTCGATGAACTTCCGCGAGGCCGAGGAGATCAAGGTCAAGGAGGCGAGCTGCCTCAGCGGCTCGCCCTTCGAGACGGATCCGCTGCCGGACGCCAGTGCGGAAGAGAGTTACGGGAAGAACGGCCGCCATGTGGTTCCGCCTTATCTGAGGCAGATCGTTACGCCGCGAACGGAGCAGACCTTCGAGCGCGTCCGCGCCCGTCTGGACGAGACCTATGCCCAGATGGAAGCGGGACGGCGGGTCGTTCTTGCCGGCGGCGCCAGCCAGCTGGTCGGCGCGGCCCGGCTCGGCGAGCTGATCCTGGAACGCCAGGTCCGCGCCGGAAGCATCGGACCCGCCTTCCGGATCGCCGACTCCCGCACCGGCCCCGCCTACGCCGCCTGCGCCGGCCTGCTCGTGCATGCTCTCGGCGGCGATGCGCCCGCCACCCTCTCCATGCCGGCGCTCGCGCCGGCCTCCACCCATCTCTTCGCACGCTTCGGCGCATGGATGCGCCAGCACATCTGACGAGGAACCCCAAGCCGGCACGTTGCCCAGACAGGAGAATCCGATGAGCACAATCAACTTCCACTCTCCGCCCGACTATGTCGAGATGAGGCCGCGAATCACGGTCATCGGCGTCGGCGGCGCGGGAGGCAACGCGGTCAACAACATGATCCGCTCCGACCTCCAGGGCGTCGAATTCCTGGTGGCCAATACCGACGCGCAGGCTTTGGGCCTGTCGGACGCGCCCAACCGCATCCGGCTCGGCGCCAACCTCACCAATGGCCTCGGCGCCGGCGCCGAGCCCGACATCGGACGGGCGGCCGCAGAGGAAGCGCTCGACGAAGTCATGGCGGAGATCGAAGGCTGCCACATGCTCTTCATCACCGCCGGCATGGGCGGCGGCACCGGCACCGGCGCCGCTCCGGTGATCGCCCGGGCGGCGCGCGAACGCGGCGTGCTGACCGTGGGCGTCGTCACCAAACCGTTCAACTTCGAGGGCACGCGCCGCATGCGCGCCGCCGAGAACGGCATCGAGGAGCTCGCCAAGTTCGTCGATACGCTGATCGTCATCCCGAACCAGAACCTGTTCCAGGTGGCCGACCCGAGGACCACGCTCGCCGAAGCCTTCCAGATGGCGGACGAGGTGCTGCAATCGGGCGTGCGCGGCGTGACCGACCTGATGATCAAGCCGGGCCTGGTGAACCTCGACTTCGCCGACATCCGCTCCGTCATGCGCGAGATGGGCAAGGCGATGATGGGCACGGGCGAAGCCGAAGGCGAGACCCGCGCCATGGACGCCGCGGAAGCCGCCATCGACAATCCGCTGCTGGACGACACCTCCATGCGGGGCGCGCAGGCGGTGCTCATCAACATCACCGGCGGTTTCGACATGGGCCTGATGGAGGTGGACGAGGCCGCCAACCGCATCCGCCGGGAAGTGGACGACAACGCCAATATCGTGTTCGGCTCCACGCTCGACGAGAGCATGAACAACAGGATGCGCGTGTCCGTGGTCGCGACCGGCATCGAGTCGGAGTTCAAGCGCGAGACCGATCCCGTCCTGCCGGGCCTCGCCGCCGTCGATCGGCCGTTGGAAGACGAGGCGATGGACGCGGCGGCGCCGGACGAGTCGCCGGAAGCCGCCGAAGAGCCGGTCTTCGTGGTCGCGAAAGCCGAGGCCCCCGGGGAAGAAGCCCCGATGGAGGCTGCCGCCGTGGCCGCGGAACAGCCCGGGGAAGCGGACGCGGCGGAAGAGGAAGCGCCGGCGGCGGAGCCTGCAGCGGCCGGGACCGAAGATGCCGGGGCGATGCCGGCCCGCAAGCCGGCCTATGGCAAGGCCTTCCTGCCGGACGGCGCGGCCGCGCCGCGCAAGACGCAGCTGTTCAGCACGCCTCCGGCCGCCGCCATGCCCGAAACCCCGCCGGCGCCCCCGCCGCGCCGCGGATGGTTCGGCCTGCCGGGCCTTCTGGGACGGGAGACGGATGAGACCGCCAAGGAGCCCCCGGTTCTCGACGTGAGCATCGGCAGCGGCAGTGCCGTGCCGGCCCCGGCCGAGGACGACGAGCAGCTCAACATCCCGGCGTTCCTGAAGCGCCAGGCCAACTGAGGAGGTTCAGGGCGCGAATTCGGCCCGCTCGTAGCCCTGCAGATAGAGCAGGGCTGCAAGGCCGGCCCGGTCCACCCGGATGCGCGCCGCGGCCGCGACGGCGGGCCTTGCGCGGAAGGCGACGCCAAGCCCGGCGGCGGCCAGCATGGCGAGATCGTTGGCCCCGTCGCCGACCGCCAGCGCCTCGCCGGGCGCGAGGCCGAGCGCATCGCAGCGTTCTTCCAGCGCCCGGCGCTTCGCGTCCTGCCCGAGAACGGGATCCAGCACGCGGCCGGTCAGCCGCCCGCCCCGCACCTCGAGCCGGTTGGCCTGCACCTCCTGGAAACCGAGGCGCGCGCCCACCGGCTCCGCGAACAGGGTGAAGCCGCCCGACACCAGCATGCAATGGGCGCCCGAAGCGCGCATCGTCGCGACGGCGGCGCGCGCGCCCGGCATGAGACGGAGGCGCGCCAGCACCCGTTCCGCCGCCGCCAGCGGCAGCCCGGCCAGCAGGCCGACCCGTTCCCGGACCGCCGCCTCGAAATCCAGCTCGCCATTCATGGCGCGCGCCGTGATCGCGGCGACCTGCGGGCCGATGCCGGCCTCGGCAGCCAGTTCGTCGAGCGTCTCCCCGGCGACCATCGTGGAGTCCATGTCGGCGATCAGCAGGCGCTTGCGCCGCCCGCGCGCCGGCAGCACGGCCCAGTCGATTCCCGTCTCGCCGGGCTCGGCATCGGGCGCGGCCACCGCGATCTCGACCGCATCGGGGCCGAGCCTGCGCACCGGGCCCGCCTTGAGCCGCCCGGCAAGGCGCGCGACAATCGCCTCGTCCAGCGCCTCGCCTTCCGGCGCCATCGCCACGGCCACCCAGTCCATGCCCGTTCCCCGCACCATGCTGCCCATCATCGTCATTGCGGGCCCGACGGCGAGCGGTAAATCGAAGCTGGCGCTCGAAATGGCGGCCGCGCTCGGCGGCGGGGTCGTGAATGCCGACAGCATGCAGGTCTATCGCGAATTGCGGGTCCTGACTGCGCGGCCGGGGCCGGAGGAGGAGGAACGCGCGCCGCACCGGCTCTACGGGGTCCTGCCCGCATGGGAGCGCTGCTCCGCCGCGCGCTGGCGGGAGATGGCGCTGGCCGCGCTGGCCGGGGAGGAGGCGCGCCCCGCCATTCTCTGCGGCGGCACCGGCTTCTATATCGAGGCGCTGCTTCAGGGCCTTTCCGACATGCCCGATACGGCGCCGGGTATCGAGGCCGCCGCCCGCGCGCGCCGCGAGGCGCTGGGGGCGGAGGGCTTCCACCGCGAAGTGGCGGCGCGCGACCCGGAACTCGCCCGGCGCGTGCCGCCCGGCGACCGCCAGCGGCTGCTGAGGGCCTGGGCGGTGTTCGAGGCGACCGGCACGCCGCTCAGCGACTGGCAGGCCGGACCGCGCCCTGCCCCGCTCAGGGCCTGGACCATCCTCCTCGATCCGCCGCGCGAGCGGCTGCGGGCGCGCATCGAAGCGCGGTTCCGGTCCATGCTGGCGGCCGGCGCGCTGGAGGAAGCGGACCGGCTCCGGGGCCTCGACCCGGACCTGCCGGCGATGAAGGCGCTGGGGCTGCCCGAGCTGCATGCCCATCTCGCCGGGAAGATCGCGCTCGACGAAGCCGAACGGCGCGCGGTCTTTGCGACCCGCCGTTTCGCCAAGCGCCAGCGGACCTGGTTCCGCAACCGCCTTCGCGCCGACGCGACCTTCCGGCAGGACTACTCCCCCGACCTCCCCGCCGCCGCAATGGCCGGCCTTCCGCGGGACCTCCGCGGCCCGGAGCCGGCAAGCCCGTGACCGGCTTTCGACAAAAGCGGCGCGGCGCATCAGCAGCCTGCCCGCCGCCCTTCCCTTCGGGGCGTTCCTGCGCTCTACTGTCGGGCGACTCCCGGCAGCGGGGACGGCTGGCCATGACCGCATACAAATTCGACGACCGCGCCATCGACTGGGCGCCGTTCAACGGCTTCGAGGGCCTCTACTATTCCATCCAGAGCGTGGACCGGGAGCTGAACCGGGTCGATATGCTGATGAAGTTCGACCCCGACACCAACTGCGTGCCGCACACCCATGTCGGCGTCACCAAGACGCTGGTGCTCGAAGGCGAGCACCGCATCTACAAGCCGGGGCCGGATGGCGCGCTGGGAGCGCCCGACATTCGCCCGGCCGGCACGTTCTCCGAAAACCGGGGCGACGAAACCCATGTCGAGGGCGGCGGGCCGGACGGCGCGGTCATCCTGCTCTCCATGCAGGCGGTGGAGGGCGATGTCTATGACATCCTCCGCGAGGACCTCACGCTCGACCGCAAGATCACGCTCGACAATTTCGCCCGCGGCCTGGAGCGGCAGCGGGCGAGGGCCGCCTGAGGGCCGGGCGTTCCGGGGAGAAGAAGACGTTACCGAAGCGGTTTTCAGATTGGGCTGACCGAGATGCTGTGCTTTGCCGAAGAGATCATGCTGCTCCTGCTCGACGACCGCGACGGGAGCTTCCTGCCTGTGCCGCAGTCGTCGCTGAAAAGCGCGCTGGCCGGCGCGGTGCTGATGGACCTGGCGCTGCTGGACCGGATCGACACCGACCCCCGCTCGCTGTTCCTCGTGGACGAGAAGCCGACGGGCGACCCGCTGCTCGACCCCACGCTGGAACGCATCGCCGCGTCCAGACACATCCACGATGCCCACCACTGGGTGTGGAGGTGCGCCGACAACGCCGACGCGGTCCGCGAAGCCGCGCTCGCCCGGCTCGTCGAAAAGGGCATTCTGACGCGCGAGGAAGACCGGTTTCTCTGGGTCTTCCGGTCTCGGCGCTACCCGAGCGTGGACGGAAAGGCGGAACGGGAGGTCAAGCTCCGGATCATGGGCGTGCTCCTGTCCGACGAGATTCCGGACCCCCGCGACATCGCGATCATCGGCCTCTGCGACGCCTGCGGCATACTCGACCACATGATGGCGCCGCGCGAACTGGGCCAAGCGCGCGCGCGCATCGACCAAGTCAGCAGGCTGGACCTGATCGGCCAGTCGGTGGCGAATGTGATCGAGCAGACCCGGGAGCTGAGCAGGCTGCGCTCGGACCTGTAGCGCCGGGTCCGGGCGCGCCGGCGGCCGGGCCTACCCTCCCGGCATGCCCCTGTCCTTGGGAAGGTCGGGGTCCATCGGGCACCAGGCCTGCGCGCTGCCGACGAAAATGTCCCGGCTCGGCCGATACAGGCCGGGATCGTCGAGGCTTCCCGCGTAAAGCACCCGCACCGCTTCGGACGCCCCGTTTTTCAGGAACACGGGAGAGCCGCATTCCGGGCAGAAGGCGCGGCGCATCGGGTGGCCCCTGTCAGCAGGCCTTTCGAACCAGGCGGGCTCGCCGCCGAGAAGCCTGAATTCCCGCTCCCGGACCGCCACGGCCGGGAAGAAGGCGCTGCCCGTGGCCTGCTGGCAGTCCCGGCAATGGCAGTTGCCCATATAGACCGGCGCGCCGGAACATTCGTAGCGTATGGCGCCGCACGCGCAGCCGCCGCCGAACGGGAGATCCATGGCCCATCTCCTCTCTTGTACCGCGGCGGAGTATAGCCCGGTACCGTCGGGCGCGTTGCAGCGAAGCGGGCGGCGGGGTATGAGCGGCGCCATGGCTTCATACCAGTATGTCTATGTGATGCACGGGCTCGCCAAGGCCTATCCGGGCGGGCGCAAGGTGCTCGACAATATCCGCCTCGCCTTCCTGCCGGGCGCCAAGATCGGCGTGCTCGGGCCGAACGGCGCCGGCAAATCGACGCTCATGCGCATCATGGCCGGCATCGAGACCGAATTCGACGGCGAGGCGCGGGCCGCCGACGGCGCGCGCGTCGGCTACCTGCCGCAGGAGCCGGAACTCGACCCCGGCCGCGACGTGATGGGCAATGTCATGCAGGGCGTGGCGGAGACGGCCCGGCTGCTGGAACGCTTCAACGAGGTGAGCGCCCGCTTCGCCGAGGACCTGACGCCCGAGGAGATGGACGCGCTGATCGAGGAGCAGGGCGAACTGCAGGAGCGGATCGACGCGGCCAACGGCTGGGAACTGGAGCGCACGGTCGAGATCGCGATGGATGCGCTGCGCTGCCCGCCGGGCGACGCCGACACGGCGACGCTTTCCGGCGGCGAGCGCCGGCGGGTGGCGCTCTGCCGCCTGCTGCTCTCCCGGCCGGACCTGCTGCTGCTGGACGAGCCGACCAACCATCTGGACGCCGAGAGCGTCGCCTGGCTGGAGCGCTTCCTGGAGCGGTATGAGGGCACGGTGGTGGCCGTCACCCATGACCGCTACTTCCTCGACAATGTCGCCGGCTGGATCCTGGAGCTGGACCGCGGGCGCGGCGTCCCGTTCGAGGGCAACTACTCCTCCTGGCTGGAGCAGAAGGAGCGCCGCCTCGCGCTGGAGGAGAAGCAGGAGAGCGCGCGGCGCAAGGTGCTGCAGCGCGAGCTCGAATGGGTCCGCCAGAGCCCGCGCGCCCGGCAGGCCAAGAGCCGGGCGCGGCTCCGGGCCTATGAGGAGCTGCTGGCCGAGGGCCAGCGCCGGGCGCTCGACACGGCCGAGATCGTCATCCCGCCGGGGCCGAGGCTGGGCGACGTGGTGATCGAGGCGAAAGGCGTGGCCAAGGCGTTCGGCGACCGGCTGCTGATGGAGGGTGTCTCCTTCCGCCTGCCTCCGGCGGGCATAGTCGGCGTGATCGGGCCGAACGGCGCCGGCAAGACCACGCTCTTCCGCATGCTGACCGGCGAGGAGGCGCCGGACAGCGGCGTTCTGCGCGTCGGCGAGACGGTGGAGATCGGCGCGGTGGACCAGAGCCGCGAGGCGCTGGCCGCCGACAAGACGGTCTGGGAGGAGATTTCGGGCGGCCTCGACATGATCGCGCTCGGAGCGCGCGAGGTGGCGAGCCGGGCCTATGTCTCCACCTTCAACTTCAAGGGCGCGGACCAGCAGAAGAAGGTGGGCAGCCTCTCCGGCGGCGAGCGCAACCGGGTCCATCTCGCCAAGATGCTCAAGTCCGGCGCCAACCTGCTGCTGCTGGACGAGCCGACCAACGACCTCGATGTCGAGACCCTGCGCTCGCTGGAGGAGGCGCTGCTCGCCTTCGCCGGCTCCGTGCTGGTCATCAGCCACGACCGCTGGTTCCTGGACCGGATCGCCACCCATATCCTCGCCTTCGAGGGCGACAGCCATGTGGAGTGGTTCGAGGGCAACTACGCCGACTACGAGGCCGACCGCCGCCGCCGCCTCGGCGCGGAAGCCGACAACCCCCACCGCATCCGCTACAAACCGCTCACGCGCGGGTAGGGGAGGGGACAATGGCTCAAATCGCTCGTGAAGAGCTTGCGACCAAAGCGGACCTGACGGAATTCGAATTACGCTTCACCAACAGACTCTACGCCGTCGCCGGCATTCTCGCCGCGCTTATCGTCGCCGCCAGGCTCATCTCCTGACGGAGAACCGCCCGCCGCATCCGGCCTGCGGGGCTTGCGTCCGCCGGCGGCGCGGCGGTATGTCCTGTTCGGACGGGGTTCCCGCCGCTACCCGGCTACAGAAGGCGATCCATGGCCGAAGCCGCATTCGAGGCGATTGCCGATGTCGTCAAGACCGGCGCTTATTCCGGCAGGAACGAACTGGCGACCAAGGCGGATTTGGCAGCTCTCGAATTGCGGCTCATCAAGTGGTTCATAGGCGGGATGTCGGCTGCCGTGGGGTTGATGATTGCGGCCGTTAAACTGATTCCCTGACCCGGAATCGCTCTAAAGAAGCGCAACGACAGGTCGGGAGCCGTCCGGGCGGCGGAACGCTTCTCAGAGTTCCAGCCACTGGTCGCCGTCGAAATCGACAACCCGAATTCCCGGGAACAGCCTCTTGCTGAACGCCTTGATCTTCCGGGGAGACGATCGCGCATCGATTGCCTCGCATAGGATGCAAAAGGCCCGAGCGCCGGCCCCGATGCGCGTGACGTGTTCCTTGCGTTCCTCATAGCCCGGCGACTGCCTGTCTCCGTCGGCGTAGGCCTCGTGGTTGGTCAGTCGTGCGCATAAGGTCTCGTCGATGATGCCCAATTCATCGGTCCAGACCCGCAGGTAGATGTCTCCGGCTGGGGACACGGCGCCCCACGACCAGCGGTAGTTCTTGAGTGGCGCGCCGAGCGAACGGAAGTAGCTGGAAAGAGACATGGTCATCTTTTCGTCGGAAGCGGCTACAGCCCCACATCCTCCGGGAAGTATTTCATCGCGCAGCGGAGCGGGTTGGGGGCGGCCTGGCCGAGGCCGCAGATCGAGGCGTCGGCCATGACGGCGGCCAGGTCCTCCAGCACGCCGCGGTCCCAGGCGGGCTCCGCCATCAGCCGCGCGGCCTTTTCCGTGCCGACCCGGCAGGGGGTGCACTGCCCGCAGCTCTCATAGGCGAAGAAGCGCATCAGGTTGAGGGCCGCCGCGCCCACATCGTCGCCCTCCGCCAGCACGACCACCGCGCCCGAGCCGGTGAAGCAGCCATGCGGCTCCAGCTTGCCGAAATCGAGCGGGATGTCGGCGAGGCTCGCCGGCAATATGCCGCCCGAAGCGCCGCCCGGCAGGTAGGCCTTGAACGCGCGGCCCTCGGCCATGCCGCCGGAGAACTCCTCGATGAGTTCACGCGCGGTGACGCCGGCGGGCACGATCTTCACCCCAGGCTCCTTCACCCGCCCGGAGACGGAATAGGCGCGCCAGCCCTTGCCGCCGTGGCGTCCCGTCTCCGCGAACCAGGCCGCGCCCCGCTCCAGGATCGCCGGCATCCAGTAGAGCGTCTCGACATTGTGGACGAGCGTCGGCCGGCCGTGCAGGCCGACCTGCGCCACATAGGGCGGCCGGTGGCGCGGCAGGCCGCGCTTGCCCTCGATGCTTTCGATCATCGCGGACTCTTCGCCGCAGATATAGGCGCCCGCGCCCCGGCGCAGATGCACCCCGCCGGGCGGCGCAAGCTCGCCGAGCCGCGCGATCTCGGCCGCCATGATCTCCCGCGCCACGGGATATTCGTCGCGCAGATAGATGGTGATCGTGTCCGCCTCGACCGCCCAGGCCGCGATCAGCGCGCCTTCCAGCACGGCGCCGGGCGCGGTCTCCAGGAAATGGCGGTCCTTGAAGGTGCCGGGCTCGCCCTCGTCGGCATTGACGGTCAGGTGGCGCGGCTTCGGCCCCGCGCGCACGAAGCCCCACTTGCGCGCGCTCGGGAAGCCCGCGCCGCCCATGCCGCGCAGGCCCGCCGCCTCGATCTCGGCCGTCACCTTTTCGCGGGTCCGCCGGCCTTCGAGGCAGGCGCGGAACTGCGCGTAATCCCCATGCGGCGCTGCCGGGACCGCATGCCCCGCCTCGTCCGAGACGGCCGCGCGCACCGTCTCCGGCGTCGCCCGGTCCACATGGCCGTGTCCGGCCTCGACGACCGGCGCGCAGTCGCAGCGGCCCATGCAGGGCGCGGTGACGACCCGCGCCTCCGGGAAGGCCGCGCGCAGGGAGTCCAGCAGCGCCGGCGCGCCCGCCAGCTCGCAGGAGAGGCTGTCGCAGACGCGGAGCGTGAGCGCCGGCGGCGGGTCCTCGCCCTCCTTCACCGTGTCGAGATGGGCGTAGAAGGTCGCGACCTCCCAGACCTCCGCCATGGCAAGCCGCATCTCTTCCGCCAGCGCCGCCAGGTGCCGCGCGGAGAGATGCCCGAAGCGGCCCTGGAGCAGGTGCAGATATTCGATCAGGAACTCGCGCCCGCGCGGCGCATCGCCCAGCAGGTCCCGGACCTCCGCCAGCGCCTCCGGCTCGACCTGGCGCCCCTTGGGCTGCGTGCGCCCGCGACGGCGCTGCTTGACCGCTTCTTCCGGCACGTCCCCCGCGTCCTTCCCGCCGACCCGTCGGCCCCGATATACAGGCCGGCGCGCGCCATGCCCATAGCGCGCCGGCGGGAAGGGGCGGGGGGATCGGGCCTCAGCCGATCTCGCCGCCGTCGTCGCGGGTGACGGCGATGACGGTGGAGCGCGGCGCGGTGCCGCCGCCGCCGGGGAAGCGGCTGCCGCCCTTCTCGCCCGGATGCTGGAGGCCGACGAACATGGTCCTGCGGTCCCGGGACCAGCAGAGCCCCGTCACCTCGCACTCCTTCGGGCCGACGAGGAAGCGGTTTATCTCGCCCGTGTCGGGGTCGGCATAGAGCATCTGGTTGTTGCCCTGGCCGGCGAAGTCGCCCTCATTGCTGTACTTGCCGTCGGTCTGGATCCAGAGCCCGCCCCGGCTGTCGAACACCAGCCCGTCCGGCGCGTTGAACATGTTGTCCGGGGTGACATTGGCGGAGCCGGCATCGGCGCCGTCATGCACCGCCGGGTTGCCGGCCACGACGAACAGGTCCCACTCGAAGCCGGCGGCCGTGTGGTCGCCGCCTGCCGGCCGCCAGCGTACGATCTGGCCGTATTTGTTGCCGGCGCGCGGGTTGGGGCCGCCGACCGGGGTCGGGTCTCCGCCCTTGTTCGGCTTCCTGCCGCGGTTCTTGTTGTTGGTGAGGCAGCAATAGACCTCGGCGCGCTTCGGATGCGCGGCGACCCATTCCGGGCGGTCCATGGTCGTCGCGCCGACCGCGGAGGCCGCCATGCGCGCATGCACGGCGACCTCGGCCGCCGAGGCCATGCCGGTCGTCTCCGGCGTCAGCGCCAGCCACTCGCCGCCGCCGTCCTCGTCGAAGCGCGCGACGGAGAGCGAACCCGACTCCAGCAGCCCGGAATTGTCGCCGCCTTCCGCATAGCGGCCCTCCGAGACGAAGCGGTAGATGAACTCGCCGCGCTCGTCGTCGCCCATATAGACCACGACATGCCCGTTCGCGGCGGTGACGACCTCGGCGTTCTCATGCTTGAAACGGCCGAGCGCGGTGCGCTTCTTCGGCGCGGATTCCGGGTCGAGCGGGTCGATCTCGACGACATAGCCGGCCCGGTTCGGCTCGTTCGGGTGTTTCGAGATGTCGAAGCGCTCGTCGGCCATGGCCCAGGCATAGCCCCAGTCCTTCAGGCCGACGCCGTAGCGCTTCATCGCGTCCGGCACGGCGTAGTCCGGGTCCGAGGAGGAGAAGTAGCCGTTGAAATTCTCCTCGCAGGCGAGATAGGTGCCCCAGGGCGTCCTGCCGTTGCCGCAATTGTTCCAGGTGCCGAGCGCCGTGGTTCCCGAGGGATCGGCCGCCGTCTTCAGCAGGTCGTGGCCGCGCGCGGGGCCCGTGATCGCCACCGGCGTGTCGGCGGTGATGCGCCGGTTGAAGGGCGAATCGATAACCGGCCGCCAGCCGCTATCCGCCATTTCGATCTCGAGGATGCTGACGCCGTGGCCGGCCTTGCCCTTGCGCACGTCGTCGGCGTTTTCCGGCAGGCCGGTGGCGCGGTTGCCGTAGATGATCGGGCGGTTCACATATTCGTTGTTGACGGCGAGCACGGTCCTGCCGTCCGTGAAGAAGGCGGACATGCCGTCATTGTTGTCGCCGAAGGCGCGCTCCTGGCTGGCGCCGTCGCCGCGCGTGGCGTGGTCGAACGGCTTGCCGTCGGACCAGAGCGGATCGCCCCAGGCGATGACATTGTGCCAGGAGAAGCCGGACGGCACGGTCACCGTGTCCAGGCTGTTGGCGGCGACGGGCTCGAAGACGAGGCCGCCCGTGCCGGCCGCATGCGCCGGACGGAAGGCGCCCAGGCCGAAAAAGGCGCCGGCCGCGCCGAGCGCCGCCGCGCCGCTGAGGAAGCGGCGGCGGGAGACGATGCGTTCGAACCCGGTCGGCTCGTCGCGCGGGTCGTTCAGTTCGTCGAATTCGTCGAACGAGAGTTCGCTGGCATGGTCGGGCATGATGCTCCTCCGTTTCGGCCCCGATGGATGATGGCATACACCGGCCGGCATGACGGTCCGTTATCGGTTCGATGACAGATGCGTTTCATGGACGATCCGGCGCACGGTCTCCGCCGCGCGGAGGCTGGGCCGTGCGCCGCCGCCGAGTTCGCCGGCCAGCTCGCGGAACGCCGCCAGTTGCGCCGCGCGCGCGTTCTCGTCGAACAGCAGCGGTCCGAGCGCCTCTGCGAGAGGCCCCGGGCGGCACGCCCCCTGGATCAGTTCCGGCACCACCGGGCGGTCGAGCAGGATGTTGACGGGACAGAACCGGCGCCGCCGGATCACGAACCGGCCGATGAGCGCCGTTGCGGGGTTCAGCCGGTAAGCCGTGATCTGCGGCACGCCGGCGAGTGCGAGTTCCAGCGCGACCGTGCCGGAAGCGCCGAGCGCCGCCCGGCTGGCCGCGAAGGCGCCCTGCTTGTCCTCCTCGCCGAGCGTTACCGCGGCCGGCCAGGGCCAGGTCGAGACGGCATCCCTCACCCGGTCGGCCACCGTGCCGACGGTCGGCACCGCCAGATGCAGGCCGGGGATGTCGCCGGAAAGGCGCTCCAGCACCTCCCGGAACACCGGCAGCAGCCGGCGCGCCTCGCCCGCCCGGCTTCCCGGCAGCACCGACACCAGCGTGCTTTCCGGCGCGACGGCGTGCCGGACCCGGAAGGCTGCGCCGTCGCCGGGCTCCGCCTCGACCAGCGAGTGGCCGACGAATGTACTGGGCAGCCCCTCGCGCTCGAACAGCGCCGGCTCGAACGGCCAGAGCGTCATCAGGTGGTCGAACAGCCGCGCCATGCGCCGCGCGCGGCCGGGCGCCCAGACCCAGACCATCGGCGCGACATAGTGGATGCGCGCCGCCGGTGAGCCCGCCGCGATCAGGCGCCTCGCCAGGCCCTTGTTGAACCCGCCCGAATCGATGGTGACGACGGCGTCCGGCCGGAAACGCAGGATGTCGGCGGCGGTCTCGTCCATCCGGCGCAGCAGCTTCCGGGCGCGGGGCAGCACCTCGAAGAGGCCCATCACGGCGGTCTCCGCCTGCGGGAACAGGCTGGCGACGCCCTCGGCGCCCATGAGCTCACCGCCGACGCCCGCCGCCTCCACCGGCCCGCCCTCGCGCAAGGCCCTGAGCAGCCGGGCGCCAAGCGCATCGCCCGACGGCTCGCCCGCGACGATATACACGCGCAGGGTCACGCCGCCCGGTCCCCGGCCCTCTTCCCGTCGTGCCCGGACTTGTTCCGGGCATCTTCCTCCACAGCGCCCGACAGACGGCCGCATGGATGCCCGGAACAAGTCCGGGCATGACGGAGGGGCGTGTTCGGGCATGGTTGACCGACGGATGGGGGACATGCCATGCCACACCACCGAACGGAGACGTGCGAATCCGCCAGCGCCGAACGGGTAGGAAGCATGCGGGAACGCCCCCTCGCATGAGCGCTGCATTGCGTATCCCGATATCGCGGGGGCGGCAAAAGCGGCCCGGCAGAAGCCGGAACGGCGCTCTGCAAGACCTTTCCCCCCGGCAGGCTGGACGAGGCGGCGGGGCCGTGCCCTAATGCGGCGTCGGCAGCGGGGAGGAACATGTCGGGTCTGGCGCGCATGGTGGGGCAGCGGCTGGCGCTCGGCGCCTTTACGCTGCTCATCGTCTCCATGGTCATTTTCGCCGCCATCGAGGCGCTTCCCGGCGACTTCGCCGAGGCGATCCTGGGCCAGGGCGCCACGCCCGAAGCGGTCGCCGCCATCCGCGAAAGCCTCGGCATGGACCGCTCAGCGGTCGAACGCTACTTCGCATGGCTCGGCGGCGTGTTCAGCGGCGATTTCGGCGTCAGCTTCAGCCAGTTGAGCTTCCAGTCGCAATACGGGCAGACCGGCGAACGGGACATCGTGACCGTCGCCGACCAGCTGGCGCCCCGCTTTGCGAACACCATCTTCCTTGCGGCCACGGCGGCGGCCGTGGCGGTGCCGCTGTCGCTTGCGCTCGGCATTCTGGCGGCGCTCTACCGGGGATCGATCTTCGACCGGGCGGCGAATGTCGGCACGCTCACCTCCATCTCCAGCCCGGAATTCTTCGTCGCCTATATCCTGATCCTCTTCCTGGCGGCGGCGAACCCGATCTTCCCCTCGATCTCGAAGATCCATGCCGATCTGGACTTCTGGGAACGGCTCTACCGCACCGTGCTGCCGGCGCTCACGCTCACGCTCGTCGTCACCGCCCATATGATGCGCATGACGCGCGTCGCGATCATCAACCTCATGGCCTCGCAATATATCGAGATGGCGCGCCTCAAGGGAGTCCCGCGCTGGCGGGTGATCGTGCGCCATGCGCTGCCCAACGCGCTGGCCCCGATCATCAATGTCATCGCGCTCAACCTCGCCTACCTGGTTACCGGCGTGGTGGTGGTGGAGGTGGTGTTCGTCTATCCGGGCATCGGGCAGATGTTCGTGGATGCGGTGAAGCTGCGCGACATGCCGACCGTGCAGGCCTGCTGCCTGGTCTTCGCCGCCGCCTATATCCTGCTCAACCTGCTGGCGGACGTGCTGTCGGTGCTGACCAATCCGCGCCTCCGGCACCCGAAATAGGCGGGCGCGATGGGGTTCCTCACCTATGTCGTCCTGCCGCTGGCGGTCCTGACCGGGATCGCCTGGACGGCCCGCGCCGGCTTCCGCGGCATCGCCGGGCCCTTCGGCGCCGTCTTCCGCGCCATGCCGCTGACCGCGGCCTTCGGGCTCACCGTGGTGCTGCTCTATGTGCTGGCGGCGCTGGCCGCGCCGGTGATTGCGCCCTATGGCGAGTCCCAGGTCTTCGACGAGTTCAACCTCTTCCCCGGCGAGAACCCGGATTTCGTGCTCGGCACCGACCAGCTGGGCCGCGACCTGCTCACGCGCCTGCTTTACGGCGGGCGCAACACCATCGGCATCGCCTTCGTGACCACGGCGCTCGCCTTTCTCATCGGCGCCACCTTCGGCTTCATCGCGGCCGTGCTGGGCGGCTGGCTGGACCAGGTCGTGTCGCGCACGGTGGACGTGCTGATGGCGATTCCGCAGCTCATCTTCGCGCTGCTGCTGCTCACCATTTTCGGGCAGTCCACGATCAACATGATCCTGGTGATCGCCGTGCTGGACTCGACGCGGGTCTTCCGCCTCGCCCGCGCGGTCGGCGGCAATATCGTCGTGATGGACTATATCGAGGCGGCGAAGCTGCGCGGCGAAGGGATCGGCTACCTGATCTTCAAGGAAATCCTGCCGAACGCCGCCGCCCCCCTGCTGGCGGAGTTCGGGCTGCGCTTCTGCTTCGTGTTCCTGCTGATCGCGGCGCTGAGTTTCCTCGGCATCGGCATCCAGCCGCCGCTGGCGGACTGGGGCACGATGGTGCGCGAGCTTTCCATCTATATCGGCTACGCCGAATACGGCGACTGGCAGGCGGCGTCCCTGCCGCTGCTGCCGGCGGCGGCCATCGCGCTGCTCACGGTCGCCATCAACTTCACCGTGGACTGGATGCTCGACCGCTATTCGGGCCTGAAGGACTGAAACCGAGGAGACTGGGACGATGCGCACCGGCCGCCCCCTGGTAACGATCCGGGACCTCAAGATCGAAGGCCTGGCGGGCGAGGACTGGCTGCCGATCGTGAACGGCATCGACCTCGATCTCGCCCGCGGCGAGGTGCTGGGCCTCATCGGCGAATCGGGCGCCGGAAAATCCACCGTCGGCCTCGCCGCCATGGGCTTCACGCGCGACGGCTGCCGCATCGCCGGCGGATCGATCGAGTTCGACGATATCGACCTGGTCGCGGCATCCGAGGAGACCAGGCGCAGCCTGCTCGGCCGGCGCATCGCCTATGTCGCGCAGTCGGCGGCGGCGAGCTTCAACCCCGCGCACCGGCTCATCGACCAGCACACCGAAGGGCCGGTGCTGCACGGCGTGTCCTCGCAGCAGGAGAGCCAGGAAGACGCGATGGCGCTCTACGCCCGGCTCCGGTTGCCCGAGCCGGAAAGCATCGGCTTCCGCTACCCGCACCAGGTCTCCGGCGGGCAGTTGCAGCGCGCCATGACAGCGATGGCGATGTCCTGCCGCCCGGACCTCATCATCTTCGACGAGCCGACCACGGCGCTCGACGTCACCACGCAGATCGAGGTGCTGGCCGCCATACGCGACATCGTGGAGCAGTTCGGCACGGCGGCCATCTACATCACCCACGACCTCGCCGTGGTGGCGCAGATGGCGGACCGGATCAAGGTGCTGCTGAAGGGCGACGAGGTGGAGGAGAACGACACGCGCTCCATGCTGTCCGACCCGCAGGAGGACTACACGAAGTCGCTCTGGGCGGTCCGGAGCTTCCGGCGGCCGGAGCAGCCGCCGGCCGGCGGGGGCGCGCAGCCCGTGATCGCCGTATCCGGCGTGACGGCCGGCTACGGCGCGGCCGCCGATGTGCTGCACGAGGTGTCCTTCGACATTCATGCGGGGCGCACCGTGGCCGTGGTGGGCGAGTCCGGCTCCGGCAAATCGACCGTCGCGCGCTGCATCACCGGCCTGCTGCCGCCGCGCAGCGGGGAGGTGCGGTTCAACGGCGAGGCCCTGCCCGCCAGCTACCGGAACCGCAGCAAGGACCAGCTCCGCCAAGTCCAGATGATCTACCAGATGGCCGACACGGCATTGAACCCGAAGCTCCGCATACGGGACATCATCGGGCGCCCGGTGCAGTTCTACCGGGGGCTCCGGGGCGCCGCACTGCGCCGGCGGGTGGAGGAGCTGCTGGAGCAGATCGAGATGGAGCCGGACCGCTATATCGACCGCCTGCCGTCGGAGCTTTCGGGCGGGCAGAAGCAGCGCGTCGGCATCGCCCGCGCGCTTGCGGCGGATGCGCAGTTCATCATCTGCGACGAGGTGACCTCCGCGCTCGACCAGCTTGTCGCCGAGGGCATCCTGAAGCTGCTGGACCGGCTCCAGAACGAGCTCGACCTCGCCTACATGTTCATCACCCACGACCTGGCCACGGTGCGCGCCATCGCCGACGAGGTGGTGGTGATGAAGGACGGCCATGTGGTGGAAGCGGGACCGAAGACGGAAATGTTCACCCCGCCGCACCACGACTACACCGACCTGCTGCTGAGCTCCGTGCCGGAAATGGACCCGGACTGGCTCGATCGGCTGCTGGAGCAGCGCGGCGTCGACAATATCGGGGAGGCGGCGCGCGTCAGGCTCGACTAGAATGCCCGGCAACGGGTTTGCACGACCGACGGAAATATCTGAGGGAGGACTCCCATGAATCTCAAACTTGACAGACGGACATTGCTGAAGGCGACCGCCGCCACGGCGCTGGCGGCAGGCGTGGGGCCCGGAGCGGCGTCGGCCGCCGGTCCGAAAACGGGCGGCACCCTGCGGCTCGGCCTTTCGGGCGGCAACACCACCGACAGCTGGGATGGGCGCACCCATTCCGACGTGTTCATGCAGGTTGCGGCCCAGGGCGCCGTGTTCGACTGCATCACCGAGGTTGCCGCCGACGGTTCGCTGGTCGGCGAACTGGCCGAGAGCTGGGAATCCTCGGCCGACCTCGTGACCTGGACGTTCAACCTGCGCAAGGGGGTCGAGTTCCACAACGGCAAGAGCTTCGGCGCCGACGATGTGATCGAATCGCTGCAACTGCATGTGGCGGAAGGCGCGAAGTCGCCGGCCAAGCCGCTGGTCGAGCCCATCGTCGAGATGAAGAAGATGAACGACCACCAGGTGCAGTTCGTCCTCAATGCCGGCAATGCCGACTTCCCCTACCTGCTCGCCGACTACCACATCCTGATCCACCCGGCCGGCATGGTGGACGAGAGCATCCGCGACGGCATCGGCACGGGCGCCTACCGCAATCTCGGCTTCGATCCGGGCGTGCGCCTGCAGCTCGAGCGCAATCCGAACGCCCACAAGCAGACCTGGTTCGACGAGGTCGAGGCGATCTCGATCACCGACCCGGCGGCGCGCGTCAGCGCGCTGATGACCGGCGAGGTGGACGCGATCAGCCGCATCGACGCCAAGTCGGTGCGCCTGCTGGACCGCAATCCCGGCGTGGAGGTGTCGGAGGTCACCGGGAACCAGCACTACACCTTCCCGATGATCACGACGGCGGCGCCCTTCGACAACAACGATGTGCGCCTCGCGCTCAAATACCTCTTCGACCGCGAGGACCTGGTCCGCAAGATCCTGCTGGGGCACGGCAAGGTCGGCAATGACCACCCGATCGGGCCCGCCAACCGCTTCTACCATGCGGATCTGGAACAGCGGGTTTACGACCCCGACAAGGCCAAATTCCATCTGAAGAAGGCCGGGGTGGACAGCCTGCAGCTCGACCTCTCCGCTTCCGACGCCGCCTTCGCCGGCGCGGTGGACGCCTCGCAGCTCTTCCAGGAATCGGCGAAGGCCGGCGGCGTGTCCATCAATGTCATCAAGGAGCCGGCGGACGGCTACTGGTCCAATGTGTGGATGAAGAAGCCGTTCGTTGCCTGCTTCTGGTCCGGCCGCGCGACCGAGGACATCATGTTCTCGACCGCCTATGCCGCCGGCAAGCCGTGGAACGACAGCTACTGGGAGCATGAGCGCTTCAACAAGCTGCTCGCCGAGGCGCGGACCGAAGTCGACGAGGCGAAGCGCCGGGAGCTCTATTACGAGATGCAGGTCATCACCCGCGACGAGGGCGGCGTGGCCGTGCCGATGTATGCCAACTGGATCGACGCCAAGTCCAAGAAGCTGGCCCATGGCGAGCATCTGGGCAATGTCTGGGCGCTCGACTCGGCGCGCATCATCGAGCGTTGGTGGTTCGCCTGACCGTCAGGCTGCGCGCCAGCCGGTAACCGGGGCCGCCGCGCCTGGCGCGGCGGCCCTTTCTTTCGGCTGCGCTACTCCATCGGGGCGTCGATGCAGTCGAGCGCCCAGATGTCATAGACCGGGTGCTCCAGCGCCGACATGGCGGGGCTCGACGCGAACATCCACCCCTGGAACAGCCGCGCCGGCGGAACGCCCCGCTTGCGCTCGACGATGGTGAGGAAGACCGCGCTTTCCGGCGGTTCCTCAGGCGGGCGCTTCCGGCAGGCCCAGACGCTGACCTCCAGCGTGCCGAAGCGCCTGGTCCGCTCCAGCGGAATCGTCAGGGTGGAAATCCGCGCGGTGACCTTGTCGAGCGCCTGGAGCACCGCCACCCCCATCTCGCGATAGGTGAAGGTCTGGCGCCCTTCGGCCGCCGCAGCCCCGGCGGCCAGCAGCGGCAGAAGCAGCGCCCCGAACACGCCGAAACGCCATGATGCGGGAAGAATGTTGCGGCGGCAGGCGGCCGGCCGTCGGCCCCGGGCCTCAGCCCTTCTCGTCATCGGCGCCGCCGAAGATGAAGCGGCCGATCAGGTCCTCGATGCTGACCGAGGACTGCGCGAAGCGGAAGCTGCCGCCGGGCGGGATGGTGTCGTCCTCGGCGCCCGGCGTCACCTGCGCATACTTGCCGCCGAGCAGGCTTTCGCTCGCGATCTTGACGGAGCTGTCGGTCGGCAGCCTGACGGAGGGGTCGATGGAAAAGGTGACCAGCGCGGCGAAGGTGTCGAGGTCGAGATGCTGGCCGGAGACGGTGCCGATCCTGATGCCGCTCATCCGCACGTCGTCGCCGACGGCGAGCCCGCCGAGATTGTCGAACTCGGCCGTGACCTCATAGCCGCCGCCGCGGCCGAGATCGGCGGTCGAATAGGCGAAGAACACGAAGGCCGCCGCGGCCAGCAGCACCGCCGCTCCGGTTATCGTCTCCAGCAGGCTGCGCCGCATCGTCAGGGCGTCCAGGCCTCGTAGTCGCCCGTCGCCGACGCCCGGCGCCCGCCGGCGAAATCGTGTCCGGGCGGGCGGTAGGCCTCCGGCGTGCCCGTCAGGTTCGGCTCGTGCGGCCGCTGCCAGGGATAGCGCGGCCGGTCGGCGGCCGGCGGCTCGTCGGCCATGCGGTGCAGCCAGGCGTGCCATTCCGGCGGCACGCGCGAGGCCTCGACCCGCCCGTCATAGACGACCCAGCGCCGCTCGCGCCCGTGCAGGCGGCCCCGGCGGCTGCGGTAATAGCGGTTGCCCTGCTCGTCCTCGCCGACGAACTCGCCCTGCATCCAGGTGTAAAGCCGCGTTCCGATGGAAGTCACAGGCCGGGTCCCTCCAGAACTCGGGCCCTTATCGCACTACCCGGCCGGCCGGGTCAATGTCCGGAGAAAACAAGCCGTTTCGATTGGCGCACCGCGAACTAACGATACCGCCAATAGTGTTTTTCTCAAGTTTGACTACAAAATCTTGCGGTTTTCGGTTAGGCTGGTCGTCTGTTTGCGGCTTAACCGATTCGAGGGGAGCGTCGCGTTGCGTTTCCAGCGTCACCACACCGGCGGATGCGCCTCGGCCTATGACGGCGTTGCGTTCGTTCGCAGAAACAGCGAAATCCGTAACCCCGACGGCACGCCCGTTTTCATTGCCGACGACATCATGGCGCCGCAGGAGTGGTCGCAGGTGGCCGTCGATGTGCTGGCGCAGAAATATTTCCGCAAGGCCGGGGTCCCGGACCGGACCGAGCCCGTCGCCGAGGACGGCGTGCCGGAGTGGCTCCGCCGCCGCCGGCCGGCCGCGGATGCGGAGCTCGGCGGGGAGCGCGACGCCCGCCAGGTCTTCCACCGCCTTGCCGGCGCCTGGACCTACTGGGGCTGGAAGGGCGGCTATTTCTCCGGCGAGGAGGACGCGCGCGCCTATTACGACGAAATGCGCGCCATGCTCGCCCGGCAGATGGCGGTGCCGAACTCGCCGCAATGGTTCAACACGGGCCTCCACTGGGCCTATGGCATAGACGGTCCGGCGCAGGGCCATCACTTCGTCGATCCCGCCACGGGCGAATGCCGCGCGTCCGAGTCCGCCTATGAGCGCCCGCAGCCCCATGCCTGCTTTATCCAGTCCGTCTCCGACGACCTGGTGAACGAAGGCGGCATCATGGACCTCTGGCAGCGCGAGGCGCGGCTGTTCAAATACGGCTCCGGCACCGGCACCAATTTCTCGAAGCTGCGCGGCGAAGGCGAGCCGCTTTCCGGCGGCGGGCGCTCCTCCGGGCTGATGAGCTTCCTCAAGATCGGCGACCGCGCGGCCGGCGCCATCAAGTCCGGCGGCACCACGAGGCGGGCCGCCAAGATGGTCACGCTCGACATCGACCACCCCGATATCGAGGACTATATCGACTGGAAGGTCGTGGAAGAGCAGAAGGTCGCCGCGCTGGTGGCCGGCTCGAAGGCCTGCGAGAAGCATCTGGGCCGCGTGATCGCCGCCTGCGCCCCCGGCGGACCCGGCGCGGGCGGGATCGACGAGGCGGACCGCTTCGACCCGAAGCGCAACCGGGCGCTGCGCAAGGCGGTGGCGGGCGCGCGCGAAGCCGCGATCCCGGAGAGCTACATCCAGCGGGTGATCCAGTTCGCCCGCCAGGGCTTCACGGCCATCGACTTCCGCATCTACGACACCGACTGGGACAGCGAGGCCTACCGGACCGTCGCCGGCCAGAATTCCAACAACTCCGTGCGGCTGACGGACGAGTTCCTCCGGACCGTCGAGACCGGCGGCGACTGGGCGCTCACGCGGCGCACGGACGGCGCGGTCGCGAAGACCGTTTCCGCGCGGGACCTCATGGACAAGGTGGCCCATGCCGCCTGGGCCTCGGCGGACCCCGGCGTCCAGTTCGACACGACCGTCAACGACTGGCACACCTGCCCGGCCGAAGGGCGGATCGACGCCTCGAATCCTTGCTCGGAATACATGTTCCTGGACGACACGGCCTGCAACCTGGCGTCGATCAACCTGATGGCGTTCCGGCAGGAGGACGGCGAATTCGACATCGAGGGCTTCCGGCACACCGTCCGGCTGTGGACGGTCGCGCTCGAAATCTCGGAGTCGATGGCGCAGTTCCCCTCGCGGCGCATTGCCGACCGCTCCTACCGCTACCGTCCGCTGGGCCTCGGCTTCGCCAATGTCGGCGGGCTGCTGATGGCGTCGGGCATCGCGTATGACAGCGGCGAGGGCCGCGCGGCGGCCGGCGCCATTACCGCGCTGATGACCGGCACGGCCTACGCCACATCGGCGGAGATTGCGGGCGAGCTCGGCCCGTTCGCGGGCTACGCCGCCAATGCCGAATCCATGCTGCGGGTCATCCGCAACCACCGCCGCGCGGCGCATGGCGGCACGGAGGGCTATGAGGGGCTGAACACGCAGCCGCAGCCGCTCGATTCCGGGGCGTGTCCCTTCGACGGCCTCGCCGCGGCCGCCGGCGCCGCCTGGGACGATGCGCTCGCCTCCGGCGAAAGGCACGGCTACCGCAATGCCCAGGCCACGGTCATCGCGCCCACCGGCACGATCGGCCTGGTGATGGACTGCGACACCACCGGCATCGAGCCGGATTTCGCGCTGGTGAAGTTCAAGAAGCTCGCGGGCGGCGGCTATTTCAAGATCATCAACAGCCTGGTGCCGGCGGCGCTCGCCGCGCTCGGCTACGACTCCGCGCGGATCGAGGCCATCGAGCGCTACGCCGTCGGCCGCGGCACGCTCAAGGGCGCGCCCGCTATCGGCCATGACGCGCTGGCCGCGAAGGGCTTTACGCCGGAGATGATCGATGCGCTCGAGGCCGCCCTGCCGGGCGCCTTCGACATCCGCTTCGTCTTCAACCGGTGGACGCTCGGCGAGGAGGCCTGCCGCGAGGCGCTGGGCCTGACGGACGAGCAGCTGGAGAGCGGCGACCTGCTGGACGCGCTCGGCTTCTCGAAGGAGGAGATCGAGGCCGCCAACCTCCATTGCGGCGGCGCGATGACCGTCGAGGGCGCGCCGGAGCTCAGCGAAGAGCATCTGGCGGTGTTCGACTGCGCCAATCCCTGCGGCCGGAACGGCATCCGCCACCTCTCGACCGAGAGCCATATCCGGATGCTGGGCGCGGTGCAGCCTTTCATCTCGGGCGCGATCTCCAAGACCGTGAACATGGCGAACGGCGCAACCGTGCAGGACTGCATCGAGGCCTACCGGCTCTCCTGGAGCCTCGGCCTCAAGGCGAACGCGCTCTACCGCGACGGGTCCAAGCTCTCGCAGCCGCTCGCGGCGACGGCGCTCGGCGAAGACCTCGCCGAGGAGATCGCCGAGCTGCCGGCGGCGGCGCGCGCGCCCGTGCTCGCGGAGCGGATCGTCGAGCGCCGCCTGATCGAGCGCAAGCGCCTGCCGGACCGCCGCAAGGGCTACACGCAGAAGGCCACGGTCGGGAACCACAAGGTCTATCTGCGCACCGGCGAATATGATGACGGCAAGCTCGGCGAGATCTTCATCGACATGCACAAGGAGGGCGCGGCCTTCCGCAGCCTGATGAACAATTTCGCCATCGGCATCTCCATCGGCCTGCAATACGGCGTGCCGCTGGAGGAATATGTCGAGGCCTTCACCTTCACGCGCTTCGAGCCTTCGGGCCTGGTGGAGGGCAATGACGCGATCAAGATGTCCACCTCGATCCTGGACTATCTCTTCCGCGAGCTTGCGATCTCCTATCTGGGGCGCGGCGACCTCAGCCACGTCATGCCGGACGATGTCCGGCCCGACAGCCTGGGCGGCGGCGAGAACGAGGCGGCGCTGGCGGACCGCGAAATGGGCCAGCCGATCCCGACGGCGGCCAGCCGCGGCTTCGTGCGCGACAACCTCTATGTCATTTCGCCCGGACGGCCGGCCGAAACGGCGCTCAGAACGCAGGACGGCGAGGCCGGGGAAGACGCGGTCGCCGAGCCGGTCCGGGTTTCGGCCTCCGGCGGCAGCGCCACGGCGATCCGCCGGGCCCGGATGATGGGCTATGAGGGCGACGCCTGCGGCAGCTGCGGCAATTTCACCATGGTCCGCAACGGCACCTGCATGAAATGCATGACCTGCGGCCAGACGGACGGGTGCAGCTGAGGGGTACGACCCGTTCGGGTTGAAACGGCCCCGTCCGCAGAACCTCGACCGTCGCCTCGGACGGCGCATCAGCAGCGGTCCGGGGCCTCCGTACCGCATGGCTCCAGCCAATTTCGACCCGGCGCTGCGCCTGCCCCCGCGAAGGCGGGCGTCACCCCGACTCTCGAACCCTACCGGATTCACACATCCCGTTTCGCCTTGTCCCCACACCCGTTTTTGTCACCCCGGCCTCCGAGCCGGGGTCCATCCATGGCTCCCGATGCCGTCGCCGCCGGTGGAGGACAAGCTCAAATGCTGAACATGCCGCAAGACCCGAAGCTGGACCCCGGCTCGGGGGCCGGGGTAACAGATGGGGGCCATTGCGGTGCGAAGCCAACGCTGAAGATATATGCATGCCGCAGGCCCCCGGACCAGGAAGCTTTGGTCCAGCCGGTGTAGATAGCGAATTATTCCAGAAATTCAGGTAATATTTCTCTGTTTGGGGCTTGCATTCTCAGAAACAGTGGTATGATGGGTGCGAGGGAGGCGAAGTCCGCGCGGACCGCTTCCCGCCCGCGCCGGCCCGGTGCGGAACGACCCCGATTCAGCCGACAGGCGAGGTGTGTCCTGCGTCTCGCGCGCGCAATCAGGCGCGCGAGCCGCGCCGCCGCGATACGCCCGCCCCCGCCGGCGCAGGCGCGCGCGCAGGATAC
>JAJEIH010000155.1 GCA_022827685.1 Alphaproteobacteria bacterium | reverse complement strand
GTATCCTGCGCGCGCGCCTGCGCCGGCGGGGGCGGGCGTATCGCGGCGGCGCGGCTCGCGCGCCTGATTGCGCGCGCGAGACGCAGGACACACCTCGCCTGTCGGCTGAATCGGGGTCGTTCCGCACCGGGCCGGCGCGGGGAGAGAAGCGGTCCGCGCGGACTTCGCCTCCCTCGGACCCATCATACCACTGTTTCTGAAAATGCAAGTCCCAAACAGAGAAATATTACTTAAATTTCATGAACAATTCGTCATATGTCTTCGCCACCCGGTTCTCACGACAGCCCCGGATCGGAGGTCGGGGTGACGAAAGAACCTGTCCTGAGCCTGTCGAAGGAGCCTGCCCCGGGCTTGCCGAAGGGGGCGTGGAGCGCGGCCTGGCCCGGCCGGACTGGCGGAGGAGAGTGGGAGTCGAACCCACCTGGCAGCGATGCGCCGCCGCAGCGGTTTTGAAGACCGAGCCGGCCACCGGACCGGATTCCCCTCCGCAGCCCGATTAGTGGCAAGTCCGGGCGGGGCGGGTCAAGCGGCGAAGAGCGGGCGCAGCCTCTCCTTCTCCTCCGGCCCGCACCACGCGCCCTCCAGCGCGGCTGCTGCAAGCCTGCGAATCTCGGCGCGGCTGAAGCCGAACACGTCCATGAGCACGGCATATTCCCCGGCAAGGCTGTTGTGGAACATGCCCGGGTCGTCGGTGTTGACCGTGATGTTGAGCCCGCGCTCCCAGTAACGGCGCACCGGGTGGTCCTCGATCCGCCCGATGACGCCGGTGGCGAGGTTGGAGAGCGGGCAGAGCTCCAGCACGACGCCGCTCTCCGCCAGCAGATCGACGACGGCCTCGTCCTCCTCGGCGCGCAGCGCATGGCCGACGCGGTCCACCCCGAGCACCTCCACCGCGCCGCGGACGCTCGCCGCCCCGGCCGCCTCGCCCGCATGGGCGCTGGTCCTGAGCCCCGCCTTGCGGGCCGCCTCATAGACCGGCGCAAAGGGTTCGGGCGGATAGAGATGCTCCGAGCCGCCGATGCCGATGCCGGGAATGCCGGCTTCGCCCGCGACCTCGACGACCTCCGCCAGGGTGACGGCCCCGTTTTCGGGCCCGAGGTCGCGGACGAGATCGGCAATCAGGCAGAGCGTCACGTCCGGCACCCGGTCGAAGCCGCTGCGGATGGCCATGGCGAGGCGGGCGGGCGTCAGGCCCCGGTCCGCGAACCGGCCCGGGGAGAAGAACAGCTCCGCATAGCGGATGTTCTGGCGCGCAAGCTCCGCCGCGACGGCTTCGGCGATGAAGGCGAAGTCGTCATAGCTCCGCAGGAAGCCGTTCTTCCAGATCCAGGCGTCGATGAAGGCGGGGAAATCGGGATAGGCCAGGCGCTCCCTCAGCGCCTCCAGGGTCGGGACGGCGGGGTCCCCGCCGGCGGCCCCGATCAGCTCCAACAGCGCCGGCAGCGGAATGGCGCCTTCCAGATGCAGGTGCAGCTCGGCCTTCGGCAGGGCGGCGAGCCAGTCGTCCCGCTCCGTCATTCAGCCGCTCCTTCCGACGACGGGCCCGGCGGCGTCCCCGGCCCGTCGGGATTGACCGCCAGGAACGCCGCCGCCAGCGCCAGGAAGACCGCGAGCGCCAGCGCGAGGCGGCGGCGCTGCCATGCCGTGTCGGTGTGAGGACGCTTCTTCGCGCGTACGAGCTTCACCCCCGCGTCCACCGCAATTCCAAGCGCGATGAGGACGACAAGGGCGAGAATCTGGTGAAGCGCCATCGCCCCGCTCAGGCATCGGGGGCGAATACGTCGCGCGTATGCGCGCCGAGGGCGGGCGCCGCGCTGCGGACCGGCGGCCGCTCGCCGTCCAGGCTCACCGGCAGGCCGAGCAGGGGATAGCCGGTTTCCGGCTCTGTCAGCATGGCGCCGAGCGCCGCCGTCTGCGGGTCGTCGGCAGCCTCGCTCACCTTGTTGATCGGCGCATGGGGCACGCCCGCCGCCTCCAGCGCCGCCTGCCATGCGGCGCGCGGCCGGGTCAGCAGGGCGAGCTGGATGAGCGGGATCAGCGCCGCGCGGTTCGTCAGCCGGTCGCGCACGGTCGCAAACCGCGCGTCCTCCCCCCATTCCGGCCGGCCCAGCACCGCGCAGAGCCGCCGGTAGAGCCGGTCGTTGCCGGCCGCGATCATGACCGGGTCGGTCGCCGTCCCGAACACCTGGTAGGGCGTCAGCATCGAGTTGCCATTGCCCTGGCGTTCCGGCTCACGCCCGGTGAACAGATAGTCGGAAAGCGGCTGATAGACCCAGCCGAGGCCGGTCTCGAAGAGCGAGACATCGACCCGCCCGCCCCTGCCGGTCCGCTCCCGCCGGCGGAGCGCGGCGAGGATGCCGATGACGGCCCACATCGCTGTGCCCGGATCGACGATCGAGACGCCGGCGCGCATGGGCGGCCCCTCCACCGGCCCGTTCATCGCCATGACGCCGGCATAGGCGTGGGCGAGCGGCTCGTATCCGGGCTTCGAGGCAAGCGGCCCGGTCCGCCCGAACGCGCCCACCTCGCAATAGACGAGGCGCGGATTGCGGGCCTCGAGCGCCGCATGGCCGATGCCCAGGGTTTCGGCGAGGCCGGGGCGCAGATTGTGAAGCAGCACATCCGCCCGCTCGACGAGCTCAAGGAAGCGGGCGAGCGCCGCCTCCTCCTTGAAGTCCACCACCGCCGAGCGCTTGTTGCGGTTGAGGATGTGGAAGGCGAGCGGGTGGCGCTCGCCGTCTCTCTCGACGAACCAGAAGCGGGCGTCGTCGCCGCCCGGCTTTTCGATCTTGATGACGTCGGCGCCGAGATCGGCGAGGATCGCACCCGCATAGGGGCCGGCGATGTTCTGGCCGATCTCGATGACGGTGAGGCCGGAAAGCGGCATGGGCGGCTGCGCTCCTGCTGGGCCGGCCGGCGGACGGGGCGGAAAGCCTTGACCCCGGCGGCGGCTGGCGATTCGATGGCCGGGAACTTAGCAGGGGCGTTTCATGGAGCCCAGAAAACTGGCCGCAGGCCTCTTCGACGAGCTCGCCGAGGCCACCCATGACGGCGTCGGCATCACGCGGGCGAGCTATGGCGAGGGCGAGGCGTTCGCGCATGGCGCGGTCGCGCGCGCGGCCCGGTCGCTCGGCCTCGAAGTGGAGACCGACCCGGCCTGCAACACCTACATGACCCTGCCGGGCGCCGACCGCGCGGCGGCGCCGGTCATCATCGGCTCGCATCTCGATTCGGTGGCCGAGGGCGGCAATTTCGACGGCGCGGCGGGCGTGGTGGCCGGGCTGGCGGCGATCGCCTCCCTGCGGGAAAGCGGGGCCGCGCCCGGCCGCGACATCCGCGTCATGGGCATCCGCGCGGAGGAGAGCGCCTGGTTCGGCACCTCCTATATCGGCAGCCGCGCGGCGCTGGGCGCCCTGCCGCCGGGCGCGACGGAGACCGCGCGGCGGGCCGATACCGGGCGCACGCTCGCCGAGCACATGCGCGAGGCGGGCGGCGACCCGGACGCGCTCGACCCGCCCTTCCTCGACGCGAGACGGGTCCATTCGTTCCTGGAGGTGCATATCGAGCAGGGCCCGGTGCTGGTCGAGCAGGGCCTGCCGGTCGGAATCGTCACCGGCATACGCGGCAACCGGCGCCTGCCAGCCGCGCGCTGCCTCGGCGCCTACAGCCATTGCGGCGGCATGCCGAGGCGCTCGCGCCAGGACGCGGTGATGGCCACGATGGACCTGATCGCCCGGCTCGACCGGCTCTGGGACGAGCGCGAGGCGGCGGGCGAGGACTTCGCCTTCACCGTCGGCAAGCTCGCCACCGACCCCGAGCGCCACGCCATGACCATCGTGCCGGGCGAATGCCGCTTCTCGCTGGATATGCGCTCGCTCGACGGCGCGTTCCTCGACGATCTGGAAGGCCGGGTTGCTGAGGCGGCGCGCGAGATCGAAGCCCGGCGGGGCGTCGCCTTCGAGCTGGGCGAACCGACGCGCGCCGCCCCCGGCGTGCTGGACGAGACCATCCGCGCCGGGCTGCTCGACTGCGCGCGGCGCCTCGACATTCCGCATAACGAGATGGCGAGCGGGGCCAGCCACGACTCGGCCGCCTTCGCCGCGGCCGGGGTGCCGACCGCCATGCTGTTCGTGCGCAACCCGAACGGCAGCCACAATCCCGACGAGGCGATGGAGCTCGACGACTTCATGGCCGCCGTGACCATACTGACCCGCTGGCTCGCCACCGAAGGAGCGCGCGCATGACCCGCATCGCCATTCTCGACGACTACCAGGGCATCGCCATGCAGATGGCCGACTGGGACGGCCTGCCGGACGGGTGCCGGGTCGAGGTCTTCCACGACCATGTGGCGGACCCGGCGGTGGTGGCCGACCGGCTGAGGGACTTCGAGATCGTGTGCATCATGCGCGAGCGTACGCCCTTCCGGCGCGAGCTCATCTCCCGCCTGCCGAAGCTGAAGCTGCTGGTGACGACGGGCATGCGCAACGCTGCGGTCGATGTGGAGGCGGCGCGCGAGCAGGGCGTCACGGTCTGCGGCACCGCCGGCAGCGCGCACACCACGCCCGAGCTCACCTGGGGGCTGATCCTGGCGCTCCAGCGCCATATCCCCGCCGAGGACCGGGCGATGAAGGCCGGCGCCTGGCAGACGACCGTCGGGCGCGGGCTCGCGGGCGCGACGCTCGGCCTGCTGGGCCTCGGGCGGCTGGGCTCGGAGGTTGCCCGCGTGGGGCAGGCGTTCCGCATGAACCTCATCGCCTGGAGCCAGAACCTGACGGCGGAGCGCGCGGCCGAGCACGGCGCGGCTCGCGTGGACAAGGACGAGCTGTTCCGGCAGTCGGACGTGCTGTCGATCCACACGCTGCTGAGCCAGCGCACGCGGGGGCTGGTCGGCGCGCGCGAGCTCGGCCTGATGAAGCCCTCGGCCGTGCTGGTGAACACCTCGCGCGGCCCCATCGTGGACGAGGCGGCGCTGGTGGACGCGCTCCGCAACCGCACCATCGCCGGCGCCGGCCTCGACGTGTACGACACCGAGCCGCTGCCGCGCGGCCACCCGCTCAGGAGCCTCGACAACGCCGTGCTGACGCCGCATCTGGGCTATGTGACGACGGACACCTTCGCCGTCATGTACCCGCAGACGCTCGAATGCGTGCAGGCCTGGCTGGCCGGGAGCCCGGTGCGCGTCATTTCCGGGTGAAGTCCACTGCTGTCCGGTTTAGCCATCGGGCGAAGCAGATTGGAGGTCGGCCGGGTTTTCGGGATGCGCGACCTCTCCCGTCCGCTCCCTTTCCATCATGCCCGGGTACCGCCTGTCCGTCATGCCCGGACTTGTTCCGGGCATCTCCCTCCACCGTTCCCGACGGACGGCCGCATGGATGCCCGGAACAAGTCCACGGCTATCCGGTTTATTTTTGTGGACGGGTTGCATGGCATTGATTCTACTGGCGTCCAAGCGCTTGCGAACGTTTTGGACAGGAAGGAGGCTCAATGCCATGCGCCACCACAATAGCGTTTT
>JAJEIH010000065.1 GCA_022827685.1 Alphaproteobacteria bacterium | reverse complement strand
AGGCCCTCGATGCCCGCCTCCAGCTCCACGAAGGCGCCGTAGTCGGTGATGTTGGTGACGCGCCCGCGGTAATTGGCCCCCACCGGATATTTGAGCGCCACACCCTCCCACGGATCCACCTGGAGTTGCTTCATGCCGAGCGAGATGCGCTGGGTTTCGAGGTTGAAGCGGATGACCTGCACCTCGACCGTCTGGCCGATACTGAGAGCTTCGCTCGGGTGGTTGACGCGATGCCAGGCGATATCGGTGACATGCAGCAGCCCGTCCACGCCACCGAGGTCGATGAACGCGCCGTAGTCGGTGATGTTCTTGACGACGCCGTTCAGCACTTGGCCCTCGCGCAGATTGGCGATGAGCTCGTTGCGCGCCTCGGCGCGGCTTTCCTCCAGCACGGCGCGCCGTGACACGACGATATTGCCGCGCGAGCGGTCCATCTTGAGGATCAGGAAGGGCTGCGGCGCCCCCATCAACGGCCCGATGTCGCGCACCGGGCGGATGTCCACCTGGCTGCCCGGCAGGAACGCGACCGCACCGGACAGATCGACGGTGAACCCGCCCTTCACCTTGCCGAAGATGACGCCCGAGACCTTGTCGTTCGCCTTGAACGCGGTTTCCAGATGGCTCC
The DNA here is from genome assembly GCA_022827685.1 of Alphaproteobacteria bacterium. GTDB lineage: Bacteria > Pseudomonadota > Alphaproteobacteria > Bin95 > Bin95 > Bin95. Next base: position 47,009 of record JAJEIH010000065.1, on the reverse strand, counting down.
ACGCTTCTTCGCGCTTGGCCTTGTCGCGGCTGAGCACCGCTTCGCCGTTCTTGTCCTCAAGGCGTTCGACGTAAATCTCGACCTCGTCGCCCGTCGAGATTTCCGCCGGCCGGCCCGGGGTCGCGAACTCCTTGAGAGGCACCCGCCCCTCCGCCTTGAGCCCGACATCGATCAGCGCCATGTCGTTTTCGACCGCGATCACCCGGCCTTTGACGACCGTTCCCTCGAAGCCCTTGGTCGCATCCAGCGACTCTTCCAGAAGGGCTGCGAAATTTTCTTTTTCGGCGCCTGCCGCGCCGGCTTCGGCAAGAGAAGTAGCCATTCGGCTGCTGCGTTCCTTTCCAACTGCAAACCGGCTCGCCATCCGCCCTCATCGGCGAAAGGCAGGCCGATCCTTCCTCATCGTCCACCCGGGCCCGACCCGCCTTGCAATGCCGCGAGACGCTCCGTCGCCAGCAGCAATGCCCGCTGGAAGACCGCATCCGGGGTCATCCCCGAGGTGTCGATCTCGACGGCATCGTCCGCCGGCCGCAATGGCGCGGTCGGCCGCGCGCGGTCTCTCGAGTCGCGCGCGGCAACCTCGGCCAGAACCTCCGGCAACATAAGCGTTTCCCCCTTTGACCGCAACTCTTCCAGACGGCGGCGCGCGCGCTCCTCCAGGCCGGCCGTAACGAACAGCTTGAGTTCCGCGTCCGGGCAGATGACGGTGCCGGTGTCCCGCCCGTCCAGCACGGCCCCGGGCGGCGTCGCCGCCACCCGCCTCTGGAAGGCAAGCAAGGCGGTCCGCACGGCCGGCAGGGCGGCCACGCGGGAAGCCGCATCGCCCACCGCCTCCCCGCGCAGGCCGGGATCGTCGAGCATGGCCGGGTCCAGGGCTTCAGCGTGCGCGGCGGCTTCTCCGGGGTTGTCCGGGTCGCCGCCGGCGTCCAGCACCGATTTCGCGACCGCGCGGTAGATCGCGCCCGTGTCCAGATAGACATAGCCAAGCGCCGCCGCGAGCCGTCGCGCCAGCGTGCCCTTGCCGGCCGCCGCCGGCCCGTCAATGGTGACGATCACATCTCGACCGCCGCGCCGAGTTCGTTCATCAGCCCGACAAAGCCGGGGAAGGAAGTCGCCACCGGCGCGATATCGTCAATCCGCACCGCTTCGCGCGCGCCCATGCCCAGCACCAGGAAGGCCATGGCGATGCGGTGGTCGAGCCGGCTCGCGATCTCGACGCCGCCGCGGGGTTGCCCGCCGGTGACCTCCAGCGTGTCGGCGCTTTCCCGCACCTCGACGCCGCAGGCCGCGAGCCCGGCCGCCATTGCGCCCAGGCGGTCGCTTTCCTTGACGCGCAGTTCGGCCAGGCCCGACATGCGGGTGGTTCCTTCCGCGAACGCGGCGGCTACCGCGAGGATGGGAAACTCGTCGATCATGCTCGGTACGCGCGACGGCGGGACATCCACGGCTGCAAGCCGGCTCCAGGCGAGCGTGATGTCGCCCACCGGCTCGCCGCCCTCGACGCGCTCATCCGTCACGGAGATGTCGGCCCCCATCTCGCGGAGCGTCTCGATCAGCCCGATGCGTCCCGGATTAAGGCCGACGCCGGCGACCGTCACGCGCGAGCCCGGCACTATGGCCGCAGCGGCGAGCGGAAAGGAGGCCGAGGAAATGTCCCCCGGCACCGATACCGGGCGCGCGACAAGCTCCGGCTCGCCGGTGAGCCGCACGACACCGTCCTCCTCCTGCTGCACGGATGCTCCGAAATGCCGCAGCATGCGCTCCGTATGGTCGCGCGTCGGCGAAGGCTCCACCACCACCGTCTCGCCCGGCGTGTTGAGCCCTGCCAGCAGCACCGCCGACTTCACCTGCGCCGAGGCGACCGGCAGCTCGTAGCGCACCGGAACCGGGAAGCCCGTGCCGACGACGGTAAGCGGCAGCATGCCGCCCGCCCGGCCGTGGAAGGCCGCGCCGAATCGGGACAGCGGTTCGCTCACCCGGCGCATCGGGCGGGACCGGAGCGAGGCGTCGCCCGTCAGGGTCGCGGTCAGCCTGTGCGTCGCCAGCAGGCCGAGCAAAAGGCGCGCCGCCGTGCCGGAATTGCCCATGTCGAGCACGTCCTCCGGCTCGGTCAGCCCGCCGACCCCGCGTCCGTTGACCTGCCAGCTTCCGGGCCCGGTGCGCTCCACTTCAATGCCCAGCGCGCGCATGGCGGCCGCAGTCGCCAGCACGTCTTCGCCTTCGAGCAGCCCGTCGATCCTCGTCTCGCCGACGGCGACGCCGGCGAGCATAAGCGCCCGGTGCGAAACCGATTTGTCGCCCGGCGCGCGCGCCTCCCCGTGAAGCGCGCCGCAGGGATGCGAAACCGCCCTGCCAGTCCCGGTCACCGATCGAACCTCCGGACTCATTGCCCCGCCCTGTCGAATTCGTTTTGACACTCCGCCGCCCTTCTGGCAAACGCTCGCCGCTTTCGTTTCATATAATTTTCGGAGACCGCCCGTGGCCCGTCCGAATCTCGGCAGCAAGCGTGTCTGTCCCTCATGCGGCGCCAAGTTCTACGACCTTGGAAAGGACCCTGCGGCCTGCCCGGAATGCGGTGCGAAGCATCCCCAGGCGAGCTTCCTGAAGCCCCGCCGCGCCAAACCGCCCGCCCCGCGCCCCGCGCCCAAGCAGCCCCCGCCGAAGGACGAGAGCGAGGACGATATCGCTCTTGACGACGAGAACGAGGACGACGGGGACGTCGAGGACCTGGACGACGACGAAGACCTCGGCGATGTCGTCGCCGGCGGCGCCAAGAAGGAAGGGGAGGACGACGGCTGAACCGCCGACCCGCCCTTGTCGGCAATCGGCGGCAGGGACTATATAGAGGTTTCGCAATGCGCCGGCAGCAGGCTTGCGCGTCGCGCGGACATGCCGGGGGGCCATAGCTCAGCTGGGAGAGCGCTTGAATGGCATTCAAGAGGTCAGGGGTTCGAATCCCCTTGGCTCCACCAACCCGCCCGAAAGGCCCGGCCGAGCGCCGGGCCTTTTGCCGATAGGCCGGGCGGCACCGCCGGGCCGGCGCTTCCATGAACCCCCGGGCTCTGCCCGCTCCGCTGCGCCTGCTGGCGCGCAGGCCGTTCCGCCGCGCATGGGCGGCCGGGGCCGTGGCGGGCGGCGTGCGCTGGCTGGAAGTGCTGGCCATCGGCCTGTTCGTCACCGACGAGACCGGCTCGCCGATGATCGTGTCGCTCGTACTCTTCCTGCGGCTTGCGCCCATGTTCCTGCTCGGGGCCTTTGCAGGCGCGCTTTCCGAGCGCAGCGACCGCCGGCTGATCCTGCTCGCCGGCTTTCTCGCCATGACCGTCGTCAACGGCGCGCTCTGCCTGCTTGCCTTCGCCGGCGAACTGGAAGTCCGCCACGCGGCGGTCGGCATGTTCTGCAGCGGCGTATTCTGGGCGCTCGACTTTCCCGTGCGGCGCACGATGCTGGGGGACCTCGCCGGACGGCCCCGCATCGGCACGGCCATGGCGCTCGACAGCGCCACGGCCAATTTCACCCGTATGCTGGGGCCGCTCGTGGGCGGCGTGCTGATGGACACCATCGGCATCGGCGGCGCCTACCTGGCGGGCGCGGCCTGCTTCGCCTGCAGTGCGGCGCTCCTTTTCTCCGCCTCATACCGGCGGCCGTCCGGCCCGCCCGCCGGCCGCGGCGTCCTCTCCGACATTCGCGATGCCTTCGCCTATCTGCCGCATGCGCCGGCGGTGCTGGGCACCGTCCTGCTTACGATCGTGATGAACGTCTTCGGCTTCCCCTATCTCAACATGCTCCCGGTCATCGGCCGCCAGACCCTGCAACTGGACGCAACGGCAACCGGCTCGCTCATGTCCGCCGAGGCGGCGACCGCGTTTGCGACCGCGCTGGTCATCGCCGCGCTCGTCCGGCCGCGGCATTTCCTGCGCCTTTATGTCATTGCCGGCGCGACGTTCCTCGCCTGCGTCCTGGGCTTCTCCTTCGCTCCCGGCTACCGCGAAGCCATGGCCGTGCTGCTGGCGAGCGGCATCGGGTTCGCCGGTTTCGCGGCCATGCAGGGCGCCCTCATCCTGCACAGCGCCGCGCCGGCGATGCGCGCGCGGGTCATGGGGGTGATGACCGTCGCCATCGGCGCCGGCGGGCCGGTCGGCACGCTGCATGTCGGCTTCATGGCGGAGCATCTGGGCCCCCAGACCGCCGTCGGCATCATGGCGGCGGAAGGGCTTGTCTGCATGGCGCTGGTGCTGCTGGCCATCCCCGCGCTCCGCCCCTGGCGCGCGCCCGCGCCGCCATGAGCGTGCGTCTTTTCTAATCCGGGCGCGAGGCCCATTATGAGCGGCTACCTGCCAGAAGGACCCGAATCTCCATGCCCGCCCCGCTCCGCTTCGGAATCTTCCTCGCTCCGTTTCACCCGGTGAACGAGAACCCGACCGCCTGCCTCGACCGGGATATGGAACTGATCGAGCATCTCGACCGGCTCAACTACCACGAGGTCTGGGTCGGCGAGCACCATTCCGGCGGCTTCGAGATCATCGCCTGCCCGGAACTGTTCATCGCCGCCGCCGCCGAGCGGACCCGCCATATCCGCCTCGGCACCGGCGTCATCTCGCTGCCCTACCACCACCCCTTCGCGCTGGCGGACCGGATGGTGCAGCTCGACCACATGACGAAGGGGCGCGCCATGTTCGGCGTGGGGCCAGGCGCGCTTGCGGGCGACGCTTTCCGCATGGGGATCGACCCGCGCGAGCAGCGCCGGATGATGAACGAAGCCCTCGACGCGCTGATGGCGCTGCTCCGGGGCGAGCGCATCTCGATGAAGACGGACTGGTTCGAGCTCCGCGAGGCGCAGCTCCAGATGCCGAACTACAGCTGGCCGCACATGGAAATGGCGGTGGCCTGCGCGCGCTCGCCGGCGGGCGGACTGGCGGCGGGCAAGCACGGGCTCGGCATGCTCTCCATCGGCGGCACCTCGCCCGAGGCGCTGGAGGCGCACGCGAACAACTGGAAGCTCTGCGAGCGGGCGGCGGCCGAGAACGGCAAGGCGGTGGACCGCGGGAACTGGCGCATCGTCACCTTGGCCCATATCGCCGAGACGCGCGAGCAGGCATACCGGAACGTCGAATTCGGCCTGGAGCTCTGGGCCAAATATTTCCGCGAGATCGCGACCTTCCCGATCGTGCCGCCGGAGATCGACGACCCGATCGCCTATCTGACGGAGAACCGGATGGCGGTCATCGGCACGCCCGATGACATGATCGAGCATATCGAACGCCTGCAGGAAGGCTCCGGCGGCTTCGGCGCGTTTCTGGAACTGGCGCACAACTGGGCCGACTTTCCCGCGACCAGGCGCCATTTCGAGCTGGTGCAGCGTTATGTGATGCCGCATTTCCACGGCTCGAACGCGCTCAGGCGCGAGTCCTACGACTACAGCCACGAGAACCGGGAACTCTTCGTCGGCACCGCCGCCGAAGCCATCGCCGCCGAAATCGCCAGGGAAGAGGCGCGCAAGGCCGCGGCGGAGTGAGGCGGCGGGCCTGTTGGCGGTCATCGTCGGGAGGCGCGGCAGATGGACAGGAAGCACGAGAATTACCGGGAGGACACGCCCGGCAGGGCGAATGTCGCGGATACGCCGGAACTGCTGGCCTATTACGACGAGCTCGACGGGCTCGACGCCGGCGCCTTGTGGACGGTCGCCAACAGGATCGAGCCGTGGGAGCCCGTCTCGCAGTCCGTCCCCGTCGTCTGGCGTTACCGTGCGCTGCGCGGCCATGTGCTGCGGTCCCTCGACCTGGTGACGCCTGAAGAGGCGGGCCGGCGGGTCGTCTATCTCAACAATCCCGGCCGCCGGGACGTGGCGGCGGCGGTGGGCTGGATCTATGCCGGCCTGCAGGCGATGAAGCCGGGCGAGGCCGCGAGCGCGCACCGCCATTCGGCCTCCGCGATCCGCTTCATCATGGAGGGCGAAGGCGCCTACACGGTCGTGGACGGCCACAAGATAACGCTGGGCAGGAACGACTTCGTGCTGACCCCGAACGGCACCTGGCACGAACACGGGGTCGAGGCGGCGGGAAGCACCTGCATCTGGCAGGACGGCCTCGACATCCCCTTCGTCAACGCCATGGAGGCGAATTTCTACGAGGTGCATCCGGACCTCGCCCAGGCCGTCGCCTTCGAGGTGGACGACGTGACGAAATCCTGGGGCAATCCGGGGCTCACCCCGGCGGGCGGCGCCTGGACCGAGGGTTATTCGCCCCTGTTCAAATATGAGTGGTGGCCCACCTATGAGGCGCTGCGCAACTACGCCGAATGCACCGACGGCTCGCCGCATGACGGCGTGTTGATGGAATACGTGAACCCGGCGACCAACGGGCCGGTGATGCAGACCATGGGCGCCAGCATGCAATTGCTGCGGCCCGGCGAGCACACCCGGGCGCACCGCCATACCGGCAGTTTCCTCTACCATGTGGCGATGGGAAGCGGCCACTCGATCATCGACGGCAAGCGTTACGACTGGTCCGAGCGCGACATCTTCTGCGTGCCGTCCTGGGCCTGGCACGAGCATGCGAACGCCTCGGAGACCGAAGACGCCTGCCTGTTCTGCCTCTCCGACCTCCCGGTCATGCGCGCGCTCGGCCTCTACCGCGAACAGGCCTTCGGCGACAATGGCGGCCGGCAGCCGTTGGTTTGAGGAGTCGCCGATGAGGTTCATCCCGCCGGCCGGCCCCGCGAGGCGGTAACGGAATGAGGAGCCGCAGGGGAGGGGCGGGAGGTTCGCGGAGAGTCGGTCGAAACGGCCCGATGGGAGTCACGACCCAAACCGCCGCGCTTGCCATGCTCCGCACCGCGCTGGCCGATCCGACGGCATCGTTCCGCCCCGGCCAGTGGGAAGCCATCGACGCACTGGCGAACCGCCGGGAGCGGCTGCTGGTCGTGGAACGGACCGGCTGGGGCAAGAGCGCCGTGTATTTCGTGGCGACCCGGATTCTCCGGAACAGGGGTCAGGGCCCGGCGCTTATCGTATCGCCCTTGCTGGCTCTGATGCGCAACCAGATCGAGGCGGCCGAACGGCTCGGCATCCGCGCGTTGACGATCAACTCCGCGAACCGGGACGACTGGCCGGAGCTTCAGCGAACCATTCGGGCAGGCGAAGCCGACGCCCTCCTGATCTCGCCGGAACGCCTGGCAAATGACGAGTTCGCGAACGAAGTGCTGATGCCGATTGCCGGAAATATCGGGCTGCTGGTCGTCGATGAGGCCCACTGCATCTCGGACTGGGGACACGATTTCCGCCCCGACTACCGGCGCCTGGTCAATATCCTGCGGTCGATGCCCGAGAATCTGCCCGTCGTCGGCACGACGGCGACGGCGAACGACAGAGTCATCGAGGACGTCCAGACCCAACTCGGCAATATCAAGGTGCAGCGCGGTCCGCTGATGAGGCAATCGCTCGAACTGCAGGCGATGCGCGTACCGAGTCAGGCCATTCGCCTCGCATGGCTGGCGGAGCACCTGAACGAGCTTCCCGGTACCGGGATCATCTACACTCTGACCAAGCGCGACGCGGACCAGGTCTCCGCCTGGCTGAACCGGAACGGCATCGCCGCCAAACCGTATTACAGCGGCGTGACCGGCGACAGGTTTACCGACAGCAATGGCTACAGGCAGCATCTCGAAGACCTTCTTCTGGGCAACGGGATCAAGGCGCTAGTGGCGACGACGGCGCTCGGCATGGGCTACGACAAGCCCGATCTCGGTTTCGTCATCCATTACCAGGCACCCGGCTCGATCATTGCCTACTACCAGCAGGTGGGCCGCGCCGGGCGGGCCATCGACCGCGCCGTTTGCGTCCTCATGTCCGGCCGGGAAGACGACGACATACACGACTGGTTCCGCAGCAATGCCTTTCCCGACGAGCAATGGGTCGAGTCGATCCTCACGGCTCTGGAAAAGGGCGAGGGGATGTCGCTTCGCCAACTCGAAGAGGCCGTCAATCTGCGCCGCGGGCAAATCGAGCAGGCGCTCAAGTTCCTCTCGATGGAGGCGCCGGCCCCGGTATTCAGGGATGGCGCGAAATGGCATCGGACAGCCGTTCACTACCGGATGGACCTCGAGCGCATCCGACGGCTGACGGCTCAACGCAGAGTCGAATGGAACGAGGTCCGGACCTTTCTGGACGAACCCGGCTGCCTGATGGAGTTCCTGGCCCGCTCACTCGACGACAAAGACCCCCAGCGGTGCGGGAAATGCGCCAACTGCGTCGGAGACCCTATCGTCGCGCGCTCCTACAAGGGCCGCCTGGAAAAAGACGCGATACGTTTTCTGCGCCGGTCCGAGACCGATCTCAGATGCAAGAAGTGGGTCGCGCGGGACGCCTTCGCCCAATACGGCTTCGAAGGGAGGCTTTCTGACGAGATGCAGGCCCAGAAGGGACGCGCCCTGTCACGCTGGAACGACACGGGCTGGGGAGAACTGGTCGCCGAAGGCAAGCATCAGGGACATTTCGACGACGATCTGGTCGTTGCCGCGGCCGAAATGATCCGAGGCCGCTGGCGGCCGATGCCGGAGCCGGCGTGGGTGACATGCATACCCTCCAGAAACCGGCCCGAGCTGGTGCCCGATTTCGCAGCCCGGCTCGCAGAAAAACTCGGACTGACGTTCCTGCCGCTGGTGGAGAAGGCAAAGGACAACGAGCCGCAGAAGTTCCAGCAGAACAGGTTTCACCAGTGCCGCAATCTCGACGGCGTGTTCACCGTCACCGGCAAGCCGCCCACCGACCCCGTCCTGCTTGTGGATGATGTCGTGGACTCGGCCTGGACGATGACGGTCGTGGCCGCTCTGCTCCGGCAGGCCGGCAGCGGTCCCGTATGGCCGTTGGCCCTGGCGACGGCCCGATAGGAGCGCACCATGCTGCTGACACGCCAAGCCCAGGCTGTGCTGCTGTTGAATGTCTCCCTCGGGAAGTCCGACTCCGGCGGCAGCAGGCCGCTCTCCCGGCAGGAATGGGCGCGGTTCGCCGCCTGGCTGCACGATAACGGGCTGGAGCCGTCCGTTCTGCTGAAAGGCGATCTCGACGCGCTGCTCGACGGCTGGGAGGACCGGACCGTCACGCGAGACCGCCTGCGCGCGCTCCTGAACCGGGGCGCCGCGCTCGGCCTCTCGCTCGAACGGTGGGAACGCGCCGGGCTCTGGGTGCTGACCCGCTCCGACGCCGATTACCCGGAGCGCCTGAAGCGGCGCCTCGGCAGGGCGGCGCCACCTGTCATCTTTGGTTGCGGGAACAGGTCGCTCCTCGGCCGCGGCGGCATCGCCGTCGTCGGCTCCCGGAACGCCGGCGAGGACGGCCTCGAATTCGCCTCCAATCTCGGCTCCGAGGCTGCCGCGCAAGGCTGTTCGCTTGTTTCCGGCGGCGCGCGCGGCGTCGACAGGTATGCGATGCGGGGCGCGCTCGAACGGGACGGCACGGCGCTGGGCGTCCTGGCTGACAGCCTGCTCCGGTCGGTGATGGCCGCCGACTACCGCCAATACATCCTGTCGGGCGACCTGACCCTCATCTCGCCGTTCAATCCCGAAGCGCGTTTCCATGTCGGCAATGCGATGGCGCGGAACGCCCATATCTATTGCCTCGCCGATGCCGCAGTCGTCGTCAGCAGCGAAGCGGGCAAGGGGGGAACCTGGAGCGGCGCGGAAGAAAACCTGAAGCACGGCTGGGCGCCGCTTTGGGCAAGGCCGGACGACGCGCCCGGTTCCGGCAACCCGGAGCTTGTCCGGCGCGGCGCGGAGTGGCTGCCGGAGAAACCCTTCCCGCTTTCGCAACTGGTGGAGGGCGCACGTGCCGCCGGACAGGACCGGCTGCCGCTGGAACCCGCCGCCGCGGAATTGCGGGAAGAGCCGGAGCCCTGCGCGCCCGCGCCGGCGGACGGTGGCCTTTACGCGCTCTTCCTCGCCCGCATGGCCGAACTGACGGCGGAGAAGCCGGTCGGCGTGCAGCACATCGCGAAACGCCTCGGATTGAAGAAGCCGCAAGCGGAAGACTGGCTGCAGCGTGCAGTCTCGAACGGCCAGATCGTCGCACATAAGCGACGCGGACAATACAGCATGCCGCCATGCGCCCCCCGCAGCCCTGCGGACGGCGAATTCTACGGGCTGTTTCTCGGCCGCGCTTTGATGATCGCATCGACCGTTCCGACGCGGATCGGCGATATCGCCGCGCAGCTCAGAGTAAGGGAAAGCCAGGCGGGGGACTGGCTGAAACGAGCGGTCGACGAGGGGCGAATGGTCCGGCGGACCAACCCGGTCAGATACCGGGCCGCCGCACCGTTGTTCGCAGACGACACCTGAGTCCCATACCGCCTCACCGAAGCAGGCCGTACATGCCGACGCAGAGGAGGAGGCCGAGGGCTACGCGGCGGTAGAGCACTTCGCTGGACCGTCGGAAGAGGCGCGAGCCGGCCCAGGCGCCGGCCATGAACACGGGCAGCAACAGGGCTGCTGTCAGAAGCGCCCTGCCGTCGATCAGGCGAGCCGCCGCCATCATGGCGATCAGCGCCACCAGCGTGACCGCGAAGTAGCCGGTGAAATTCGCGCGGTTGGTCGCCGCCGAATCCCGGCTGGACAGCAGGTAGGCCATGACCGGCGGATTGCCGAGGCTGGTCGAAGCCATCAGCACCCCCGACAACGCCCCCACGCCGAGCGTCGCCCAGAGTTTCTTCCCGCCCTCATAGCGCCACCCCGCCATCAGCAGGACCGAGAACGCCACCACGACCAGGGCAATCCCCCGTGCGATGAGGTCGGGGTCCAGCGACACCAGGAGCCAGCTTCCGACGGGCATCAGGCAGGCGGCCGCAATGCCCATCGGGGCGATCACCTTCCAGTCGATCTCGCGGCGCACGCCGGGGAGAAGCTGGCCCGTGACGACGATTTCCATGAGGACGATGATCGCGACCGTCTGCACCGGGCCGAACAGGATGGCAAAGACCGGCGCCATCAGCATGCCGGACCCCACGCCCGCAAAGCCCCGCATCAGCCCGGCCGCAGCCGCAACGCCGAGGGCGGCGAACAATTCGGGAGACAGGAACTCCATCGCTCAGCGCATCTCCGGCCGGCCCCGCCCGCTCCTCGCCGCAGGGGCAAGCAGCCGTTCCGGCAGCCCCGGCAACATTCCATGCAACCAGTCTGCGACAGGAGCCGGCGCCCCGTCCATGCAGCCGGTCTCCTTCGGCAGTCGTTGCACCAGAAAGCCGGACGAACCGGTTCAATCCGCCGCGCTGCCAATCGGGAGCGCCACCCGCACCCGCAACCCGCCGCCGGGCCGGTCCTCGAGCGCGATTTCGCCGTCGTGGCGCTGGACGATGGCGCGGACCACGGCGAGGCCGAGGCCGCTGCCGCCCGTGTCGCGGCTCCGCGACGCCTCCACGCGGAAGAAGGGATCGAACACCCGTTCCCGAAGCGCCTCCGGGATGCCGGGCCCGCAGTCCTCGATCCGCACTTCGGCCCGCCCGTCCGCCTGACGCAGCGAGACCGCCGCCTCTTCGCCGTAGCGGAGCGCGTTGTCCAGCAGGTTCTCGAAGACGCGTCGCAGCGCGACCGGCCGGCCCCTGAGCGTCAGCCGGTCCGGGCCGTCATAGGAGGCCGCGCGCCCCGCATCGGCGAGATCGGCGGCAAGACTTTGCAGCATGGCCGCCAGATCGACGGGCACCGGGCGCTCGTCCGCCGCATCGTCGCGCGCGAAGGACAGCGTCGCCTCCAGCATGGCCTGCATCTCGTCGAGATCGGCCGCGGCCTTCTCCTTCTGCTCGCCGTCCTCGATGAATTCCGCCCGGAGGCGCAAGCGCGTCAGCATGGTCTTGAGGTCGTGCGAGACCGCCGCCAGCATCAGGGTGCGGTCGTCCACGAGGCGGCGGATGCGCGCGGTCATGCGGTTGAAGGCGCGGGTGGCGTTGCGCAATTCGCGCGGGCCCCGCTCCGGCAGGGGCGGCAGGTTCGCATCCAGCCCCAGCCGGTCGGCCGCCTCCGCGAAGCGGCGCAGCGGGCGGGTGGTCCGGTGTGCGCCCCAGACCAGCCCCAGCACCACAAGGAGCGCCACTGCGCCCAGCCAGATCAACGGCCCGGCGCGCGGCCAGTAGCCCGGACGGACGGAGAACTCCGCCCACACACCTTCCTTCAACCCGACTGCGATCATGATGCGCCGGCCGCGGTGCCGCTCCTCAGAAGGCATGTCTCCAACGCGCATAAGCACGGGCCGCGGGTTCAGCCGCTGCAGGTGGCGCGCGGCGTCCTCGTCGATGCCCTCCGGCGGCTGCCACCCGGACCCCGGCGGCCGTTCGAGGAGCAGCCTGATCCTCAGGCGCCGGTCCGAAAGCGCCGTGAGCAATTGCCGCCGCTCCGCCGGCGCCGCATCCTCCAGCAATTCCACGATGGCGAGCATGCGCACGGACAGGACCCTGCCGAAGTGCTCGACAGCGCGGTCGCGCCTCTCGTCCAGATAGAACAGCCCCGCAACGATGCCGAATACCGCCAGCCCGGCGAGCAGCAGGAGGCCCAGCCTGGCGGCGATGCCCTCCGGCCAGAGGCGCAGCAGCCAGCGGGTCATCGGCGTTCCTGCACTTTGCCTGCAAACACGTAGCCGCCGCCGCGCACGGTCTTGATGAGCTCCGGCTGCTTCGGGTCGTCCTCGATCTTGCGGCGCAGACGGCTTACCTGGACATCGACGCTGCGGTCGAACGGCCCGGCCTCGCGCCCGCGCGTGAGGTCCAGAAGCTGGTCCCGGTTCAGCACCCGGCCCGGATGCTCCACCAGCGCCAGCAGCAGGTCGAACTCGCCGCCCGTCAGGTCCACCAGCGCGCCGTCGGGCGCATGCAGGCTGCGCCTCCCGGCGTCCAGCACCCAGCCCTGGAACCCGAAGCTCCGGGACGGATCGGCGTCCGGGGCCCCCCGCAGATCCGGCGCGCGGCGCAGCACGGCGCGGATGCGGGCCAGCAGTTCGCGCGGGTTGAACGGCTTGGCGAGATAGTCGTCCGCGCCCATCTCCAGCCCGACGATCCGGTCCGTGTCCTCGCCGATGGCCGTCAGCATGACGATCGGCAGGTCGGACTCCGCGCGGACCTTGCGGCAGAGGCTGAGGCCGTCTTCTCCGGGCAGCATCAGGTCGAGCACCACCAGGTCGAAGCGCCCTGCCGACAGGGTCCGGAACATCGCCTTGCCGTCGGCGGCGGTCTCGATCCGGAAGCCGTGCTTGCGCAGGAACCGCGCCAGCAGGTCGCGGATTTCGCGGTCGTCATCGACGACGAGGATATGCGGCCCGTCCTTCATCGCCCGGAGTTTAGGACCGGAGGGCGCCCCTTCGGAGGTTTTGTTGTAACGAAGCGTAACGGAGCGCGCCCGGGCAACGGATCGTTGCCAAATGGCGGCGGCCGGGACATGGCCCCGTTACACGAAGACCCCATACAGGTCCCGAACCGGCCGTGCTGGCCGGCGGAACCGAAGGAGGCAGAATCCATGAAACTCAAGGTCATCATCATCGCCGGCGGCCTCGGCCTGGCAAGCCTGGGCGCGGTCGGCGCCTATGCTCTCTCCAGCGACGTGCGCCAGGGCGTGAAAGCCGGCGAGGCCGCGATCACGCTGGTCGGCCACCGCCACGGCTGGGGGCATCGCGGCCATCGGGGCGGCATGGCGCGCAAGCTGTGCAGCGACGCCCGCACGGACCATATCGAGGCCGCGATCACCTTCGCCGAGACCTTCATGGCGTTCACGCCCGAGCAGCGCGCCGCCTGGGACAAGCTGACCGGCGCGGTGCGGGCCGGCGGCGAGAAGATCGGCGCAACCTGCACGGAGACCGAAGCGCTCCGGGCCGAGAAGACGCTTCCGGCGAAGCTCGCCCTGGCGGAAGCCGCCACGAAGACGGCGGCTGCGGTACTCGGCGACGTCAGGCCGGCCTTCAATACTTGGTACGGCACGCTGAGCGACGAGCAGCGCAAAGCCCTCGACGACCTCCTGAGCCGCCGGCACGGCGGCCGCAAGGGCTAGCCGGCTACAGGCTGAGCGGCTCCGGCTCGCCCTCCGGGAGTTCGACGCCGGAGACGTTCAGCGCCATCGACACCAGGCAGTAATAGCCCATGACGCCGATGGTCTCGACGACGCCTTTCTCGCCTATGGCCGACACCGCGCGGTCATAGGTGGCGTCGCTCACGCGCTTCGTCGCATAGAGCTCGGTGGACAGGTCGTAGACCGCGGCCTCGTCCGCCGCCATGCCTTCCGGACGCCGGCGGGCCTTGATCGCCTCGATGATCTCCTCGTCCAGACCGGCTTCGCGGGCGAGCCGCGCATGGGCATACCACTCATACTGCGCCGTCCACTCCCGCGCCGTCACCAGGATCGCGAGCTCGGAAAGGCGTGGCCCCAGCCCGGTGCCGAACCGGCAGAACGCCCCCAGCAACTGGGCGCGCTCGCAAAGCTCCGGGCTGCGCAGCAGGGCGGCGAAGGGCCCCCGCGCGCCGCCGCGCGGACCGGCGGAGATCGCGTCGAGGACCTCCTGCTGGCGTTCGGTCAGGGTTTCGGGCATGGGCAGGCGCGCCATGGCGGTCTTCTCCTTTTCGGGATTCGGGCAGTACGGCGCCGGGCCTAGCCGGCGGCGCCGATTCGCGGCGGACGGTCCCCGCTGCGGTCCTCGCCGCCGCGTTCGCCCGGTTCGCGCTCCAGTTCGGCCACCCGCGCCTCCAGCCGCTTCACCGTCTCGGCGAGCGTGCGGATCGAGCGGGTGTCGGGGTTGGTCACGCTCTCCGGCGTGCCGTAGGCGACGAAGCTCTCCGGCTGCTTGCGGCTGCGCGGCTGCGCCATCTTCGCCGGGATACCCGTCATGGTCGCGCCGGCGGGCACGGCCTTGAGAACCACGGCGTTGGCGCCGATCCGCGCGCCTTCGCCCACCGTGAAAGGCCCCAGGATCTGGGCGCCCGACCCGACGATGACGCCGTCGGCGAGCGTCGGGTGGCGCTTGCCCTTCGCGGTCGAGGTCGTGCCGAGCGTGACGCCCTGGTAGAGCGTGACATCGTCGCCGATCTCGGCCGTCTCGCCGATGACGACGCCCATGCCGTGGTCGATGAAGAGCCGCTTGCCGATGGTCGCGCCCGGATGGATTTCGATGCCGCTGAACCCGCGCCCCAGATGGCTGATGACCCTGCCGACGAGATAGAAGCGCTTGCGCCAGAACCAGTTGGCGATGCGGTAGAAGACGAGCGCGTGGAAACCCGGATAGGCCAGCACCACTTCCAGGCGCGAGCGCAGCGCCGGGTCGCGGTCCATATAGCTGTCGATCTCCTTCAACAGGCCCATCGCCGCGCGCCCTTCCTCGCCGCCGATAATCCGCTTATATGACCTGTGTTTGGCGCGCGGCAAGGGTTGGACGGCAATGAACATTCGCGACGGCTTCGTCGATACCATCGGGAACACGCCGCTGGTGCGCCTGCGCAAAGCCTCCGAGCTGACGGGCTGCGATGTGCTCGTCAAGCTGGAGTTCCTGAATCCCGGCGGGTCGGTGAAGGACCGCGCGGCGCTCGGCATCATCCGCGACGCCGAGGACAGGGGACAGCTGGAGCCCGGCGGCGTCATCGTCGAAGGCACTGCCGGCAATACCGGCATCGGGCTCGCCCTGGTCGGCAATGCGCGCGGCTACAGGACCGTCATCGTGATCCCGGAAACGCAGTCGGAAGAGAAGAAGCAGATGCTGCGGCTCTGCGGGGCGGATCTGCGCGAGGTGCCCGCCGTGCCCTACCGGGACCCGAACAACTATGTGCGCGTCTCCGGCCGGCTGGCCGAGGAGCTGGCCGCAACGCATGAGCAGGGCGCCATCTGGGCCAACCAGTTCGACAATGTGGCCAACCGGCAGATCCATATCGAGACCACCGCCCCTGAAATCTGGTCCCAGACCGACGGCAGGGTCGATGCCTTCGTCTCCGCCGTCGGTACCGGCGGGACGCTCGCCGGCACCGCCATGGGCCTCAGGGAGCGCAACCCGGACATCAAGATCGGCCTCGCCGACCCCGAGGGCGCCGCGCTCTACGAGTGGTATGCGAACGGCGAGCTCAAATCCGAGGGCAGTTCGATCAGCGAGGGCATCGGCCAGGGGCGGGTGACGGCCAATCTGGAGGGCCTGGAGGTCGATTTCCCCTATCTGATACCCGATTCCGAGGCGCTCCCCATCGTGTTCGACCTGCTGAAGGAAGAGGGGTTCTGCGTCGGCCTTTCCAGCGGCATCAATGTGGCAGGCGCCATCCGCGCGGCGAAGGAGCTCGGCCCCGGCCACACCGTCGTCACCCTGCTCTGCGACCTCGGGCAGCGCTATTCCGCCAAGATCTGGAACCCGGCCTTCCTGAAGGAGGCCGGCCTGCCCGCTCCCGGCTGGCTCTGACCGGCGGCTGCGATGGCTGTACCGCTTCAGACGCCGCTCGCCGCGCAAGCCGGCATGCCGGCTCCGGAGCGGGCCGCATTCCGCATCTCCTCGGACTTCGAGCCGGCGGGCGACCAGCCGGAGGCCATCGTCGAGCTCCTTTCCGGCCTCCGCCGCGGCGAGCGCGAACAGGTGCTGCTCGGCGTCACCGGCTCGGGCAAGACCTTCACCGCCGCCCATGTCATCCGCGAGATGGGCCGTCCCACCCTCATCATGGCGCCCAACAAGACGCTGGCGGCCCAGCTCTACGCCGAGATGAAGAGCCTCTTTCCGGAGAACGCGGTCGAGTATTTCGTCTCCTATTACGACTACTACCAGCCGGAAGCCTATGTCCCGCGCACCGACACCTATGTCGAGAAGGAAGCGTCGATCAACGAGGAGATCGACCGGATGCGCCACTCGGCGACGCGCGCCCTGCTGGAGCGGCGCGATGTCGTCATCGTCGCCAGCGTGTCCTGCATCTACGGCATCGGCGCGGTCGAGACCTATGCGGAGATGACGGCCGTGGCGACAGCGGGAAAGCGCCTCGACCGGGACCATTTCCTCAAGCGCCTCGTCGAGCTGCAATACCGGCGCAACGACAACAATTTCCACCGCGGCGCGTTCCGGGTCCGGGGCGACAGCATCGAGATTTTCCCGGCGCATCTGGAGGACCGCGCCTGGCGGCTGACGCTCTGGGACGACGAGGTGGAGGCGATCCACGAATTCGACCCGCTGACGGGCGAGCGCACGGCCGCGCTCGGCGCCATCCGCGTGTTCCCCAACAGCCATTATGTGACGCCGAAACCGACGCTGATGCAGGCGGCCCAGAGCATCCGGACCGAGCTGGACGAGCGCCTGGCGGAGCTGACGGCCCAGGGCAAGCTGCTGGAGGCGCAGCGGCTCGAGCAGCGCACGGTGTTCGACCTGGAGATGATCGTCTCCACCGGCTCCTGCGCGGGCATCGAGAACTACTCCCGCTACCTCACCGGCCGCGCTCCCGGCCAGCCGCCCCCCACCCTGTTCGAGTATCTGCCGCCCGACGCGCTGCTGATCGTGGACGAGAGCCATGTGTCGGTGCCGCAGGTGGGCGGCATGTTCCGCGGCGACTACGCCCGCAAATCGACGCTCGCGGAGTTCGGCTTCCGCCTGCCGTCATGCATCGACAACCGGCCGCTCAAATTCGAGGAATGGGACGAGATGCGCCCGCAGACGGTGTTCGTGTCGGCGACGCCCGGCCCCTGGGAGCTGGAGCGCGTCGAGGGCGTCGTCGTCGAGCAGGTCGTCCGCCCGACCGGCCTCATCGATCCGGTCTGCCTCGTCCGGCCGACGGAGCACCAGGTGGACGACCTGATGGCCGAATGCCGGGACGCCGCGCAGAAGGGGCAGCGCGTGCTCGTCACCACGCTCACCAAGCGCATGGCCGAGGACCTGACCGAATACATGCACGAGGCCGGCATCCGGGTGCGCTACCTGCACTCCGATGTCGAGACGCTGGAGCGCATCGAGATCATCCGCGACCTCAGGCTCGGCGCCTTCGACGTGCTGATCGGCATCAACCTGCTGCGCGAGGGGCTGGATATCCCGGAATGCGCGCTGGTCGCGATCCTCGACGCGGACAAGGAAGGCTATCTGCGCTCCTACACCTCGCTCATCCAGACCATCGGCCGCGCGGCCCGCAATGTGGACGGGCGCGTCATCCTCTATGCGGACCGGGAGACGCGGTCGCTGGGCTCGGCGCTGGAGGAGACGACGCGCCGGCGGGAGAAACAGCACGCCTACAACGAGGCCAGGGGCATCACGCCGGAAAGCGTGCGCAAGGGCATCGCCGACATCCTCAAGAGCGTCTATGCGCGCGACAGCGTGACCGTTGAGGCAGGCTTCGCCGAGGAGCCGGCCGTCTTCGGCCACAATCTCGAAACAACCATCGCCGACCTCGAAAAGCAGATGCGCGCCGCCGCGGCGGACCTGGAATTCGAAGAGGCGGCGCGGCTCCGCGACGAGATCAAGCGGCTCAAATCGATGGACCTCGGCCTTGAAGCCGCCATGGCGAAGCCGATCAACCGTATCGCTAAGGGCGCCGTCGCCGGCCGGAAGAAGCGAGGCCGGGCGCGGCGGCGGTAAAGGGCTGCCGATGGACGAGCTTCAACTCCGTCCCGCCACCGCCGCGGATGCCCCGGCAATCGCCCGATGCGTCGAGGCCGCTTACTCCCGCTACATCGAGCGCATTGGCGAACCGCCGGGACCGATGCTGGACGACTACCGGCAGGTCGTCCGCGACCACCGGGTCTTCGTGGCCGAAGGCGGGGGCGAAATCGCCGGCGCGGTCGTCCTGATCGAAAAGGGAGGAACGATCCTGCTCGACAATGTCGCCGTGCTGCCGTCGCGCCAGGGCGAGGGGGTCGGCCGCCGCCTCATGCTGCATGCGGAGGGCGAGGCGCACCGGCTGGGATACGAGAGCATCGACCTCTATACCCACGAACTCATGACGGAGAATTTCGCCCTGTATGCGCGCAACGGCTACGAGGAGGTCGAGCGCCGCACGGAGCGAGGATTCCCGCGCATCTACATGAGAAAGCGCCTGTAACTATCTATTGTTATTGAGAAGATCGGACAGGGGCGGCCTCTCAGGAAAACGCCTGCAGGCCCGTCTGGGCGCGGCCGAGGATCAGCGCGTGGACGTCGTGTGTGCCCTCATAGGTGTTGACCGCTTCCAGGTTCATCGAGTGGCGCACGACATGATATTCGTCGCTCACACCGTTGCCCCCGTGCATGTCGCGGGCGACGCGGGCGATGTCGAGCGCCTTGCCGCAATTGTTGCGCTTGACGAGCGAGATCATCTCCGGCGCCGCCCTGCCCTCGTCCATCAGCCGTCCGACGCGCAGCGCGCCTTGGAGCCCGAGCGCAATCTCGGTCTGCATGTCGGCGAGCTTCTTCTGGATGAGCTGCGTCTGCGCCAGCGGGCGGCCGAAGGCGTGCCGGTCGAGCGTGTATTGCCGCGCCGCGTGCCAGCAGAACTCGGCCGAGCCCATCGACCCCCAGGCGATGCCGTAGCGCGCCTTGTTGAGGCAGCCGAACGGGCCGCCGAGGCCGCGCGCATGCGGAAAGCGGTTCTCTTCCGGCACGAACACATCGTCCATCGCGATCTCGCCCGTGGGCCAGGCGCGCAGGGAGAACTTGCCCTCGATCTTGGCGGTCGTGAGGCCCTCCATGCCGCGCTCCAGCACGAAGCCGCGGATGACATCCTCATCGTCCTTCGCCCAGATGACGAAGACATCGGCGATATTGGCCTGCGTGATCCACATTTTGGCGCCGGTGAGGCGGTAGCCGCCGGGCACCTTGCGGGCGCGCGTCGTCAGCCCGCCGGCGTCGGAGCCGTGGTCCGGCTCGGTCAGCCCGAACGCGCCGATCCACTCCCCGGACGCCAGCTTCGGGAGGTATTTCTCCTTCTGCGCCTCCGAGCCGTAGCTGTGGATCGGGAACATCACCAGCGAGGACTGCACGCTCATCGCCGAGCGGTAGGAACTGTCGCAGCGCTCCACCTCGCGCGCGATCAGGCCGTACATGACCGAACTGCCGCCGGGGCAGCCATAGCCGTCGAGACCGACGCCGAGGAACCCGGCTTCTCCGTAAGCCTTCATCAGGGCGGGGTCGAAAGTCTCGTTGCGGTTGGCGTCGCGTACGCCGGGCGCCAGGGTGTCGGCGACGAAGCGCCGCGCGGTCTCGCTCACCAGCCGCTCGTCCTCGTCCAGCTGGTCTCCGAGCAGGAACGGGTCCTCCCACACGAAGGAGGCGCGCTTCTGTTTCATGGAATCGGGCATCGGATGCTCTTCCGGTAAGGGGTTGGAGCTAGTGTCGTGGGTCAGAAATTCGCATGACTTCGATAGGGGTGTGCGGCTTCTTCGCTTCGGCAACCCCGCCGTCATGGCCGGACTTGTTCCGGCCATCCACTTCCCCGGCCGCATCTGCGCCAAGGGAGATGCCCGGAACAAGTCCGGGCATGACGATAGGGGGCTCGGTACAAGGACACGCAAACATCTCTGATCGGGACCTACGGCGACGCCGCGCCGCCGGCATAGCCGACCTGTTTCAGCGCGGACTCGATCTCCGCCATGATCTCCGGGTCGTCGATGGTCGCCGGCATTCTCCAGGTCTCCCGGTCGGCGACCTTCTGCATCGTGCCGCGCAGGATCTTGCCGGAGCGCGTCTTCGGCAGCCGCTCGACCACGACCGCCGTCTTGAACGCCGCGACGGGGCCGATCCGCCGGCGCACGAGGGCGACGACCTCCGTCTCGATCTCGCTGAACGGCCGGTTGACGCCCGCCTTGAGCACCAGGAAGCCCACGGGAATCTGGCCCTTCAACTGGTCCGCGACGCCGATCACGGCGCATTCCGCCACATCGTTGTGCGCGGCCAGCACCTCCTCCATGGCGCCGGTCGAGAGCCGGTGGCCGGCGACGTTGATGATGTCATCGGTGCGCGCCATGATGTAGGCGTAGCCTTCCTCGTCGATATAGCCGGCGTCGGCCGTCTTGTAGTAGCCGGGGAACTCGGTGAAGTAGGTGTCCAGATAGCGCTCATGCGCGTTCCAGAGCGTCGGGAACGAGCCCGGAGGCATGGGCGTCTTCACCACCAGCGCCCCGATGGTCCCGGCCGGCACTTCCTCGTTGCTGTCGTCCACCACACGCAGGTCCCAGCCCGGCACGGGGCGCGTCGGCGAGCCGTGCTTCACGGGCAGGAGTTCGATGCCGATGCAGTTGGCGCACATGGGCCAGCCCGTCTCGGTCTGCCACCAGTGGTCGATCACCGGACGGTCCAGCACGTCCTCCGCCCATTTCAGCGTGTCCGGGTCGCTGCGCTCGCCGGCGAGGAACAGGGTGCGGAAATGCGAGAGGTCGCGTCCTTCGAGCAATTTCGCTTCGGGATCGTCCCGGCGGATGGCCCGGAAGGCCGTGGGCGCGGTGAACAGCGCGGCGACCTTGTGCTGCTCGATGATGCGCCAATAGACGCCTGCGTCCGGCGTGCCGACCGGCTTGCCCTCGAACAGGATAGCCGTGTTGCCGGCCAGCAGCGGCGCATAGACGATGTAGGAATGGCCGACGACCCAGCCGACATCGGAGGCGGCCCAGAAGACCTCGCCGGGCTCGACGCCATAGACGTTCTTCATCGTCCAGTGCAGCACCACCATATGGCCGCCATTGTCGCGCACCACGCCCTTGGGCTGGCCGGTCGTGCCGGAGGTGTAGAGGATGTAGAGCGGGTCGAGCGCGCTGACCGGGACGCAATCCGCCGGCTCGGCGCCGGCCACGGCCTCTTCCCAGTCAACGTCGCGCCCTTCCACCATCGAGGCTTCGCATTCTGGCCGCTGGAAGACGACGCAGAATTCGGGCTTGTGCTCCGCCAGCTCGATGGCGCCGTCGAGCAGCGGCTTGTATTCCACGACCCGTCCCGGCTCGATGCCGCAGGACGCGGCGATCACCGCCTTGCAGGCGCTGTCGTCGATGCGGACCGCCAGCTCGTTGGAGGCAAACCCGCCAAAGACCACGGAATGCACTGCGCCGAGCCGGGCGCAGGCAAGCATGGCGACTGCCGTCTCCGGGATCATCGGCATGTAGATGACGACCCGGTCGCCCTTGCCGATGCCGCGGCTCTTGAGCGCGCCGGCGAAGACGGCGACGGCGTCCCGCAATTCGCGGTAAGTGAAGGAACAGACCGTGTCGGTCACCGGGCTGTCGTAGATCATCGCGGCCTGCTCGCCCCGCCCCGCCTCGACATGCCGGTCGAGGGCGTTGAAGCAGGTGTTGGTCACGCCGTCCACGAACCAGCGCCCGGCGGGCGTGGATTCCGTTTCCAGGATTTGCGTCGGCGCCTTGTACCAGTGCAGGTCGGCGGCGGCTTCCGCCCAGAACACCTCCCGCTCGTCTAGCGAGCGGCGGAACGCGGTCTCATATGCTCCGGCCATGACGATCCCTCCACTTCCGCTGGGGCCGGATGGATAGCACCTCGGCGGCAAGGGAGGAAGCCGGCGCGCACCTGCCGGGATGCGGAAAGCCCACCCCCGGCCCTTGCCGCAAGCGGGAAGGCGGGCAGGGGCAAGACAGTGCGGGAAACCTGTTTGTTCAAGAAATTTGATATTAGTCCTAAATTAAGCTTGAAATTCTTCGCGCCAGTCGTAATATGGATCGGAGAAGGGAAGCGGCATCGGCGGGGCCGCATCCGTTCTTCGCGTCGGCGCCGGCGCGAAAAAGCCCCTGATTCGGCCAACAGGCGAAGTGCGCCCTGCGTCCGGCTCGCGCGCGCGAGCGCAGGCGCAATCAGGCGCGCAAACCGCGCCGCCGCGAAACGCGCGGGGGCGGGCGCGCGAGCGCCGGCGCGTATTACGCGCGAAAAAGGGTCCCGGCGCGGCGGCGCCAACGCCGCCATCCGCAATGTTCGGCGCGGCGGCGTGGAGAAGGGAACGAAGACGGATCGAAAGGAGAGACCTATGCCGGAGATACAAGGCGGCAAAAACCGGACGGCATACCCGGAGCCCCCGCCCGAAACGACGGCTTCATGCCCGAAAGGACCAGTCCCTATGCGTCGTGCGAATGCAGATCATGACATCGCATGACGGAACATGACGTTTGTATGGACGCCTCCGGTGATGCAAGGATCGATTAGTTGCGGCGGGTTAGCAGGTTGCAGTTTTGTATCCGGCCTTTTTGTGCGGGTTTTAGCGCCCGCTGGCCCTGATGGGATGAGCCGATCCGCGCCTTATTTCCATGCCGGGCCTTTCGCCCTTGAACGTCATGCAGGCTTGGCGGATCGCGGTCTGACCTGTTTGCCATCACTTCTTGTCGAGCCTTGCGCAGTTTTTTGGCGTCCTCCTGCTGTGTCGGTTCGCTGTGTCGGTTGGTGTCCTGTGGCCGGTCGCGGCCTATGCCGGGCGGCTGATGAAGTTGGCGCAGTATTCCCTGTCATGGGCCAGCAAGGCCCAGATGGTGCGCGCCGTCTTGTTGGCCAGCGCGACCGTGACCACGTTGGGCGGTCGGCGCTCGGCGAGGCGCTGTGCCCATTCGGGCGGCGCCTTGCTTCTGGTGAGCACGGCGCGGGCGCCGTGGATCAGCAGGGTTCGCAGATACTTGTCGCCGCGCTTGGAGATGGAGAGCATGCGCACCCGTCCCCCGGTGCCGGTGTGGCGCGGGGCCAGGCCGAGCCAGGCGGCGAACTCGCGCCCGGAGCTGAAGGCGGCGGGATCGCCCATCGTGGCGACGACGGCGGTCGCGGTGAGCACGCCGACGCCGGGGATCTCCGCGATCCGCCGGCTGTCGGGGCAACTGCGGTGCCACAACGCGATCCGTCGTTCGATCACGGCGATTTCCTTGTCGAGCTGGCCGACCCGCGCCCACTGCTCGCGCAGGGTCTCGACGATCGGTGCCGGCAGCCGCTCGGCGACCCGCTCCAGGGCCGGAACGATCGCACGCGCGAGGCCGGCCCGGCCCTTCGCCATGACCTCGCCGTATTCGGTCAGCAGACCGCGCAGCGCGTTGATCTGGGCGGTGCGGAACTTCACCAACTGCTGGCGCATGCGATGCAGCGCCAGGATCGCCTGCTGCTCCTCGCTCTTGATCGCGACCGTCTTCACGCCCGGCACCTGCACGGCCGTCCAGATCGCCCGCGCATCGTGGGCATCGTTCTTGTTGCCGGCCACGAAGGGCCGCACCGCCTTCGCCGGCAACAGCCTGGCCTCGTGGCCGAGCGCCCGAAGCGCGCGCGCCCAGTGCTGCGAGCCGCCGCACGCCTCCATCGCCACCACGCAAGGCGCACGCCCGGCGAAATGCTCCAGGAACTTCGCCCGCGTCAGCTTCAAATCCACGATCTCGCCCGTCTCCATATCCACCCAATACAGGTGAAACACTCGCTTCGCCGTATCCACGCCAACGACCGTTCTGTTAGTCTCCATCTCGGACCCTCCGGTTTGCCTGTGAAGAGCTTGCTCTTCCCTCTTGGCACTGTGATGCCGTCGGCCCGTGAGGGTCCACTTCAACCCTACCGATCACCAACAGCTGTCAGAGGGAGGCGTCCATCCCATTTCCATGACACTTGCAGCGGTATCTTTGCAGCAGCGCCGGCGAGGCGGGCGCCGGGAATTGAATTCCGGACGGCAACCGCCTAGAGCGTATTCCTGCCGATGCGAAACGAAGAAGGAGCCGGCCCTATGGAACTCTGCGCTTTGGGCGAACAGCCGCCGCTCGGCGAGGTGCCCGAGACGATGCACGCCTTCCTTGTGCGCCAGGACCGGTTCGGGGAACCGAAGGACGCCTGGCAGCATGAGGTCGTCCCGGTTCCGGACCTCAAACCGGACGAGGTGCTCGTCTATGTCATGGCGACGGGCATCAACTACAACAATGTCTGGGCGGCGCTGGGATATCCGATCGACGTGATCGGGGAGCGGATGCGCAAGGGCGAGCCGGAGGACTTCCATGCCGGTGGCAGCGACTGCTCCGGCATCGTTCAGGCGGTCGGCTCCGAGGTCACGAATGTCAGGCCCGGCGACGAGGTGGTGATCCACTCCGGCTGGTGGGAGCCGGACGACCCCTGGGTGCTGTCGGGCAAGGACCCCATGCTGGCGACCTCGACCCGGATCTGGGGCTACCAGACCAATTACGGCTCCTATTGCCAGTTCGCGAAGGCGCAGGCGCACCAGTGCCAGCCGCGCCCGAAACACCTGACCTGGGAGCAGTCGGGCTGCTACCTGCTCTGCGCCTCGACCGCCTACCGGATGCTGATGGGCTGGCCGCCGCACACGGTCGAGCCGGGCGATGCGGTGCTTGTCTGGGGCGCGTCCGGCGGCCTCGGCGCGATGGCGCTGCAGATCACCGCCGCGCTCGGCGGCCGGCCGGTCGCCGTCATCTCCGACGACGCCAAGCGCGACTGGTGCATGGAGATGGGCGCAGTCGGCGTCATCAACCGCACCGCCTTCGACCATTGGGGGCCGATGCCGGACACGACCGACGGCGCCGCCTACGGCGCCTGGGCGAAGGGCGCCCGCGCCTTCGGCGGCGCAATCTGGGAGGCGCTCGGCGAGCGCGCGAGCCCGAAGATCGTGTTCGAGCATCCGGGCGAGGCCACCCTGCCGACCTCGGAATTCGTCTGCGACACCGGCGGCATGATCGTCATCTGCGCCGGCACCACCGGCTACAATGTGACCCTCGACCTGCGCTACCACTGGATGCGGCAGAAGCGCTTCCAGGGCAGCCACCTGTCCAATGACGAGCAGGCCGCGGCGGTCAACCAATTGGTCATCGACGGCAAGATCGACCCCTGCCTCTCGGAGGTGTTCGACTTCGACGACCTCGGCCACGCCCACCAGCTGATGCACGAAAACCGCCACGCCGCCGGCCAGATGGCCGTGCTGGTCAATGCAACCGAACGCGGCCAGGGCGCTTCATGATCATCGAGGCGCTGGTCGTTTTCGGCGCGCTGGCGCTGGTCGCCGGTTTGAAAATCTGGCTGACCTGGCGGCGCATCAAGGCGGCGAGGCCGATGAAGGAGCTGCCGCCCGACGATGGCGAGGCCCCGCTTCAGCGCCGATAGACGAAGAATGTCGCGGCGTGCCGGATGGCCGCCTGCGGCAGGGCCGTGACGGGTCCCGCCGTGTCGGTCAGGGTCCAGAGGCCGGCCCCGGTCAGGGCGTCGATCTTCGCCTGGAACCCGCCTTCCGAGAGCGCGGCTTCCGTGCAGCAGAAGATGAACACGCCGCCCCTGGCCGTCACGCGCACGAGCTCGTCCAGCGATTCCGGCGGCGCATGGCCGGGAGTGAAGACGCCGGTGCAGACGACCGCCTGGAATGCGCCGTCGTCGAAATCGAGCGGTTCGCCCAGGACCCGCTGGCGCAGGTCCCGATAGACGCCCTTGCGCCCGGCGGCCCGCAGCATGCCGTCGGAAAGGTCTATGCCTGTGAGATTCGCGTATCCGAGGCGCGCGAGCGCCGCCCCGATGATGCCGCTGCCGCAGCCGGCATCCAGCACCGGCGTTTCGCCCGGCGCCACATGGCGTCCGAACAGGCCCGCCGCCACCGGCGCGTAGGCGTAGCCGCCCGACGAGACATCGGCGTCGTAGCTCTCCGCCCAGTCATCGTAAATGCGCTGGTTTTCCGCCGTGGACCCGGCGCTGTAGACCCGCTCCAGCCACTGGTTGAGATCGCTCACTGTCTTCCCCTCTTCCGTTCCTCGGCGCCGAGCATACACTGCCCTGCCCGTTCAAGGACGCCTCCCGCATGGCCGACGCCGATATCCTGCTCCTGAAAGACCGCGGCAGCACGCGCATCCTGACCCTCAACCGGCCGCGCCGGCTGAACGCGCTCAATGGCGCGCTGGTCGATGCGATCTGCGACGCGGTCAGGCGCGCGCATGGCGACGAAGCAGTGGCGTGCATCGTGCTGCAGGGCGATGAGCGCGCGTTTTCCGCCGGCGCCGACATGAAGGAAGCCGCGGACCATGCCGGCGAAGGCCCGCGCGCTGCCCGGGACCGGGCGGAAGCCGGGGCGGCGATCTACGAGCTGGGCCGGCTGACGGACAAGCCGTTGATCGCGGCGGTGCGCGGCTATGCGCTCGGCGGCGGCTGCAATCTCGCCATTGCCTGCGACCTCGTGGTGGCGGGCGCAAGCGCCGTGTTCGGCTATCCGGAGGTCCGGCGCGGGCTGGCCGCCACCATGGTCACGCCGGGTCTGGCGCACCGCATCGGGCCGAAAGCGGCGTTCGAGCTGCTGACGCTCGCCGAGGACGTCTCCGCGAACCGGGCGCTGGAGCTCGGGATGATCAACCGGGTCGTGCCGGACGAAAACGTTCTTGATGAGGCGCTTTCGATGGCGGAGGCCTTGGCGGCTTTCGACCGGGAAGCGGTGCGCGCGACCAAGCGGGTGTTCCAGCGTTCCCTCGACCTCCCGGTCGCGGACGCGCTGTCCGCCGCCCGCGAAACCATGCTCACCATGCGCCGGGGAATGGTGCCGCCGGAGTGATTTGAACACTCGACCCCACCCTTACCAAGGGTGTGCTCTACCCCTGAGCTACGGCGGCCCGCCGGGCGCGTCTATGCCACAGGGAACGACGGGAGGGCAAGCGCAGATGGCCGCCTCGGAAGACCGGGAGACGAAGGAACACAAGCAACGGCGTCTCGCGGAGGCGCTCAGGCAGAACCTGCGCCGCCGCAAGGCGCGCCAACGCGGCGAAGGCGGCGAGGATGCCGAAGCGCCCGGCGACATTGCCGAACGGGACTGCTGAAGCTACAAGCGGGCCGCAAAACGCCGCGCCGGCCGGGAGAACGGTCGCCGACACGGCGCGATCCAGGATGAGGGCTCCACTCGTGCTCGAAACCGGCGCCAGAGCCTATCGCATTCGCGGCGGCAGGCCGTTGAACGGGGCGATCCGCGCCCAGACGGCCAAGAATGCCGTCAGCAAGCAGCTGGTCGCCTCCTTGCTGACCGCCGAGCCCTGCCGCCTGCTGGACGTGCCGGATATTTCCGAGATCGACCTTGCGCTCGGCATGCTGGCGGAGATTGGCGCGACCGTGTCCCGCGACAACTCCGGGGCAGTGGACATCCGAACCGCCGACATCGCCTCGACCGCCGTCGGGCAGCGCTATTCCGGCGTCAACCGCCTGCCCGTGCTGCTGATCGCCCCGCTTCTGCATCGGGCGGGCATGGCGCGCGTTCCGGTCGTCGGCGGCGACCATATCGGCGAGCGCCCCATAGACTTCCATATCGGCCTCCTGGAGCAGATGGGCGCGCGCATCGATGCCGACCGGGACGGCTATACCGCCAAGGCGGACCGGCTGAAAGGCGCCGTCGTCCACCTGCCCTATCCGAGTGTCGGCGCGACGGAGAACGCCATCCAGGCCGCCTGCCTGGCGGACGGCACCACCGTGATCCACAACGCGGCCATCGAGCCGGAGATCGTCGATACGGTCCTCTTCCTCCAGAAGATGGGCGCGCTCATCCAGATCGAGACCGATCGGAAAATCGTCGTCGAGGGCGTCGAGCGGCTTTCCGGCGCAACCCATCGGCCGATGGCGGACCGCATTGAGGTCGCATCCTTCGCCATGGCGGCGGTCGCTACCGGCGGGCGCATCCGCATTTCCGGGGCCGACCAGCGGGCCATGGTCACGTTCCTCAATGTGCTGCGGAAGGTCGGCGGCGGCTTCGAGATCATGGACGACGCCATCACCTTCTTCCGCGCCCGCGACACGCTGCGCCCGATCCACATCGAGACCGATGTGCATCCGGGGTTCATGACGGACTGGCAACAACCGATGGCAACCCTGCTGACCCAGGCGGAAGGCGTCTCGGTCCTGCACGAAACGGTCTATGAGAACCGCTTCGGCTACACCGGCACCCTGAACGACATGGGCGCCAACATCACGCTGACCACCGCCTGCCTCGGCGGCAAGCCCTGCCGTTTCCGGGAACGAAACTTCCCCCACAGCGCTGTCGTGCAGGGCGCGACGCCGCTTGTCGGCCGGCGGATCGAGGTGCCGGACCTCAGGGCCGGTTTCGCCTATCTGCTCGCCGCGCTGATCGCGGAAGGCGAAAGCGAGGTTCAGGGAGCCCGCTTCATCGAGCGCGGCTACGCGGATGTTCCGGGACGGCTGGCGAGCATCGGCGCGGATATCGAGGTCGTGCCTGCCGTGGACGGCGACCTGGCGGCCCAATGAGCAGGCAGCTCAAATTGCGCGCGACATCCGTTGAGGAATTGCAGGTGATTGCGGCCTGTATCCAGGACGCGATTGCACCCCTCTCGGATATGACCTGGATGCGGGACCAGAACCGGTTCGCCATCGTCTTCAACCGCTTCCGATGGGAGTGCGCCGGCGACAGGCCGCCCTTCGAGCGCACGCACGCCATGCTGTCGTTCCAGAATGTCCGCGCCGTGCATACCAGCAATGTGGACCGCGGCCGGCCGGACGGGCTGCTCAGCCTTTTGACCATGGCGCCGGCCGACGACGCAGCGGTGGACCTGGCCTTTGCAGGCGGCGCCACGGTGCGGGTGGACAGCGAGCCGCTCGACTGCGTCCTCGAAGACCTGGGCGAGCCCTGGCCGACGGTATGGCGGCCGGAACACGGGACCGACGGGGGCGCGGCGTGACCGGCCCGCTGGTCCTGGCGTTGCCGAAAGGGCGCATCCTCTCGGAAGCGATGCCCCTGGTCCGCGCTGCCGGTATCGAGCCGGAACCCGGATTCGACGACCCGGACGACCGGCGGCTGCACTTCCGGACCAACCTGCCGGGCGTGTCGATCATCCGCGTCCGTTCCTTCGACGTTGCCACATTCGTGGCATTCGGTGCGGCGGCGCTCGGCATCGCCGGCCGGGACGTGATTATGGAGTTCGGTTATGACGAACTCTATGCGCCGCTCGACCTCGATATCGGCCACTGCCGCCTGGCCGTCGCGGAGCCTGCGGCCATGGTCGCCCATGACGATCCGCGGCGCTGGAGCCAGATTCGCATTGCGACGAAATATCCCGAAGTCACGAAACGGCACTTCGCCGCGCGCGGAGTGCAGGCGCAATGCATCACGCTCAACGGCGCGATGGAGCTTGCGCCTTCTCTCGGGCTCTGCCGCCGCATCGTGGACCTCGTTGCCTCCGGCGCGACCCTGAAGGCCAACGGCCTGGTCGAGGTCGAGCATATTGCGGACATCACATCCTGCCTCATCGTCAACCGCACCCTGCTCAAGACGCGCACGGCGGAGCTTCAGGTCTGGATCGAGCGCTTCCGGGAGGCCTCCCTTGCCCAGGCGGCTTGACACGACCGATCTGGATTTCGCCGGAGATTTCGACGCGCTGATGCGGGTGGACCGGACCGGGGCGGAAGATGTCGATGCCGCGGTCGCTTCCATCCTCGCCGATGTCCGGGCGCGCGGCGATGCAGCCATTGCGGACTACACCCGGCGTTTCGACGGCGTGACCGGCCCGCTGCGTATTCCGGTCGAGACGCTGGACCGGGCTCTTGCGGAAACGCCGGTGCCGGCCAGGGATGCGCTCGAATTGGCGGCATCGCGGATCGAGTCGTTCCATCGGGCGCAACTCCCCGCCGATCTCGATTACCGCGATGGGCTCGGCGTGCGGCTCGGCCTGCGCTGGACGCCGGTCGAGGCGGTCGGCCTGTATGTGCCGGGAGGCTCCGCCGCCTATCCGAGTTCGGTGCTGATGAATGCTATTCCCGCCCGGGTGGCAGGCGTCGGGCGGCTCGCGATGACGGTGCCGACGCCGGCGGGCGCGTTCGACCCGCTGGTGTTTGCCGCCGCGCGGCTCGCAGGCATCGAGGAAGTTTACAGGATCGGCGGGGCGCAGGCCGTAGGCGCGCTCGCATTCGGCACCGAAAGCGTCTCGCCGGTGGACAAGATTGTCGGCCCCGGAAATAACTGGGTCGCGACCGCCAAGCGGCAGGTCTTCGGGCATGTCGGCATCGACACGATTGCGGGGCCGTCGGAAGTGCTTGTCGTCTGGGACGGCTGCTGCCCGCCGTCTTGGATCGCAGCCGACCTGCTAGCGCAGGCGGAGCACGACGAGGCGGCGCAGAGCGTTCTCATCGCGCTGTCGCACGACGACGCAGACGCCGTCGAAGCGGAAATCGCCAACCATCTCGAAACCCTGCCGCGCGCCGCGACGGCGCGCGCGAGCTGGGAGCGTCACGGAGCCTGCATCGTCGTCCGGGACCTGGAAGAGGCGCCCGCGCTGATCGACGCCATCGCGCCCGAGCATCTCCAACTGGCGGTCGCCGATCCGGAACCGCTGGCCGGGCGGGTTCGCCACGCCGGCGCCGTCTTTCTGGGCGCCCTCACTCCCGAAGCCGTCGGCGACTATGTCGGCGGGCCGAACCATGTGCTGCCGACTTCGCGCGCCGCCCGGTTCGCATCCGGGCTCGGCGTCATGGATTTCATGAAACGCACAACTCTGCTGGGCTGCGGCGCGGATTCGCTGGCCGCTCTGGGCCCGGCCGCCACTGCGCTCGCCGCCGCCGAAGGGCTGGACGCCCACGGCTTATCGGTTGCGCTTCGGCTCGATGGCTGACAAGGCGGACGAGAGCCGCTTCCAGATTGCCTCGGTCAGCCTCGACGAACGGCTTGTCCTGCGGCGAACGCCGGAGATCGAGCAGGAACGCGCCGTCGCGATCTTCGATCTGGTGGAGAGGAACCGGTTCCGTCTTCTCGAGGGCCCCGCAGGGCCCTATGCGCTGCATCTGGCCGTTGTCGAGCGGAGGCTGGCATTGCAGGTAGCGGCTCCGGACGGCTCGCCCCCGGTCGATATAAGCATTTCGCTCGGAGGCTTCCGGCGGATCGTGAAAGATTATTTCACCATCTGCGACAGCTATTACGAGGCGATCAAACGCCTGTCGCCTTCCCAGATCGAAGCCATCGACATGGGCCGGCGCGCCCTTCACGACGAAGGCGCAGACAAGCTGCAACAGGCCCTGTCGGCCTATGTCGAACTCGACCACGATACGGCCCGCCGCCTGTTCACCCTGCTTTGCGTCCTGCATTTCCGGACCCGTTCCGAATGAGCCGCGCGCCCCGCAGCCTGCTCTTCGCCTGCACCCGGAACGCGGTGCGTTCGCCCATGGCGGAGGCGCTGGCCGGACGCCGGCTGAGCCCGGGAACCTTCATCGACTCGGCAGGCGTGGAACCCAGCCCCGTCAATCCGTTCGCGGTTGCGGTCATGGACGAGATCGGCCTCGACATTCGCAGCCACCGGGCGCGGACATTCGATGAGCTGTTGGATTGCTCTTTCGAGCTCGTCGTCGCGCTGTCGGAAGACGCCTTCCGGGCGGCGAAGTCGTTCGCTGCGGGATCGGCTGCGGCGGTGGAGTACTGGGATGTGCCGGATCCGACCCTGAACGAAGGATCGCGGGAGCAGCGGCTTGCGGCGTTCCGGTCGGTGCGCGGCCATCTGGAGGCCCGCATACGCGAACGCTTCCCCAACATGCCTCGCCTGGGCTAACACGCTCTCCATGGCTTCGCTCGTGCTTGCCTCCGCATCGCCCCGCCGGCTCGAATTGCTCCGCCGCATCGGCATCGAACCCGATCTCATCGCGCCGATGGAAATC
Source organism: Alphaproteobacteria bacterium (assembly GCA_022827685.1). Classification (GTDB taxonomy): domain Bacteria; phylum Pseudomonadota; class Alphaproteobacteria; order Bin95; family Bin95; genus Bin95. Next base: position 14,521 of record JAJEIH010000065.1, on the reverse strand, counting down.
GACGAAACGCCGCGAGCCGGGGAGTTGCCGCGGAACCTCGCCGCGCGGCTTGCCGGGGAGAAATGCGCGGCGGCGGCGAAACGCTTTCCCGAATGCCATGTGCTTGCCGCGGACACGGTCGTGGCGTGCGGGCGCCGGGTGCTCGGCAAGGCGCAGGACGCCGAGGAGGCGCGCCGTTTCCTCACCCTGCTGTCGGGCCGCAGGCACCGCGTCTGGGGCGGCATTTCGGTCCGCGCGCCCGACGGGCGGCGGGCAAGCCGGACGGTCCTGACCCATGTGGCGTTCAAGAGGCTGGAGGCGCGCGAGATCGAAAGCTATCTCGCTTGCGGCGAATGGCGGGACAAGGCCGGCGCTTACGGTATCCAGGGGCGGGCCGGCGCCTTCGTCAGGACAATCACGGGCTCTTATCCCAATGTCGTCGGCCTGGCCCTTTACGAAGCGCGGTCGCTGCTCGCCGGCCTCGGCTATCCCGCGCCGTGAACCGGGCCCTGCTGACGGAAGCATCCTGGGGGCGGGCGGCGGTGCTGCTGGCGGCTGACGGCCCGTCGGAAATACGGCTCGAACGGCCTGTTGACGAGATGGGCGCCCTCTGGCGCGGCCGCGTGCTTCGCGTGGAGCCGGGACTGGGTGCCTTCGTCGATCTGGGCGAAGACCGGACGGGGCTGCTGGCCTCCGGCAAGCCGCCCCATGAAGGAGCCGCGTTGCTGGTGCAGGCGACCCGGCCCGCAACCGGGGGCAAGGGCCCGGCGCTCGGCGCGGCCCCGCGCCTTCCCGGCCGGTATCTGGTCTATACGCCGCTGAGGCCCGATATCTCCGCGTCGAGACGTCTGCCGGACGACGGGACGCGAACGCGGCTGCAAGGCCTGGCGCGCCGCCTCCTTCAGCCCGGAGAAGGCGCGGTGGTGCGCGCGGCCGCGGCCGCTGCCGGCGACGCCGCCATCGCCCGGGAGCTGGAGGCGCTGCGGTCCCGCTGGCAGCGCATCGACGCGGCCCGGGATGAAGCTCCGGCGCTTTTATGGCGGGAATCCGACCCGCTTGCAGCCTTTCTGCGCGACCGGCTGGAGCCGGGCGGCATCCTGATGGCGGACCGGCCGCTCCGCCCTTACGCAAAACGCATCGCTCCGCCCGATGCGCGCATCGAAATGCTCGACGAGCCCGGCTGGCGGGCCTTCGGCCTTGAGGACGCCATCGAACGGGCGCTGGAACCCCTCGTGCCGCTCGACGGCGGCGGCAGCATATCCCTGGAAGAAACCCGCGCGGGCGTCGTGATCGATGTGGACGGCGGCGGGCGGAAGGGCGCGCTGGCGCTCAATCTGGAGGCCGCCGGGACCATCGCGCGAGAGGTCCGGTTGCGGGGCCTTGGCGGGCTCATCCTGATCGATTTCGTCGATCTCGACCGGGCCGCGGAACGGCGCCGGGTCGAACGCCGCCTGGCCGACGGCTTCGCGGGCGATCCGGCGGCGCGGCGGCAATTGCCGTTCTCGCCGCTCGGGGTGATAGAAATGACCCGCCAGCGTCTCGGAGTTCCGCTTGCCGAACAATGGGCGCTCCGCCGGAGGTAGCCATGGCCGACGACCCCGTGAAACTCCGCCCCTTCGGTTCCTGCCCGATCTGCGGCCGGCCTGCCGTGGAGGCGGTGCGCCCGTTCTGCTCGCCCGGCTGCCGCCACCGCGATCTCGGCCGCTGGCTGACCGAAGGCTATGTCATCCAGGCAGGCGGCGGCCTCGGAGAAGCCCCGGCAGAGGACCTTCCGTCCGACGAGGACAGATAACGGCACCCGGCAGCGAAATGCCGCAAAATCGCGCAAAGCATGGCGCTTGCCGCCTTCTTTCATCATCTCTCCTGGTCTAGAAAGCACTTCCCATGAGCGCCCCTCCCATCGGCCATAATGCGGCGATCGCCGCGCTGCGCGACGTGTTCGGCGACCGGCTGTCCACGTCCGATGCCGTCCGCGAGCAACATGGCCGGGGCGAAGACTATTTCCCGATGGCGCCGCCCGATGCGGTCGCCTTCGCGCTGACGACGGAGGAGGTCAGCGCCGCGCACCGCATCTGCGCCGAATTCGGCCTGCCGGTCATCCCCTTCGGAACCGGCACCTCCCTCGAAGGGCATGTCAGCGCGGTTCAGGGCGGCCTCTCCATAGACCTCAGCCGCATGAACGACGTGCTCGAGGTCAATGGCGAGGACAGCGACTGCCGCGTGCAGGCGGGCGTTACCCGCAAGCAGCTGAACGAGTATCTGCGCGATACCGGCCTGTTCTTCCCCATCGACCCCGGCGCCGATGCCTCGCTCGGCGGGATGGCGGCGACCGGGGCTTCCGGCACCAATGCCGTGCGTTACGGCACGATGAGCGAGAACATCCTCGGGCTGACGGTCGTCATGCCCGACGGCGAGATCGTCGAAACCGGCGGCCGGGCGCGCAAGTCCTCCGCCGGCTATGACCTCACGCGCCTGTTCATCGGGTCCGAAGGCACGCTCTGCACCATTACCGAAGTGCGCCTCAGGCTCTACGGCATCCCGGAGAGCATCGCGTCCGCAGTCTGCCAGTTTCCGGATCTGGAAGCCGCGGTCGATACCGTGACCCTCACCATGCAGTCCGGCGTCCCGGTCGCGCGCATCGAGTTGCTCGACGACACGCAGATGGACGCCTGTATCCGCTATTCGGACCTTGAGGACTTCGAGGTCAAACCCACCCTGTTCTTCGAGTTTCACGGCTCCCCCGCCGGCACGGCGGAGCAGGCGGAGACAGTCGAAGCCATCGCCGGAGAACTCGGCGGCAGCGCCTTCCGCTGGACGCGGAACCAGGAAGAGCGCAACAAGCTGTGGCAGGCCCGCCATGATGTCTATTACGCCTGCATGGCGCTGAGGCCCGGCTGCCGGGCCTGGTCCACGGATGTCTGCGTGCCGATCTCGAGGCTGGCGGAGTGCCTGATCGAGACCCGCCGCGATGTGGACGCGACCGGGCTGGTTGCGCCCATTGTCGGCCATGTCGGCGACGGCAATTTCCACTGCGGCATCGTCCTGGACCCGGACGACCCGGCGGAGATGGCGGCCGCGCAGGCTTTCAACAAGCGCCTCGTCGCCCGGGCGCTGGCCATGGGCGGCACCTGCACCGGCGAGCACGGCGTCGGCCAGGGCAAGATCGACTCCGTGGAGGCCGAGCGAGGCGAGGCCGTGGACGTGATGCGCGCCCTCAAGAGCGCGATCGACCCGGAAAACAGGATGAACCCCGGCAAGGTGATACGGCTATGACGCAACTCGCCCATGCCGAAATGCGGGAAGACCTCGCCTGCGCGCTGCGCTGGGCCGTCAGGCTGGACCTGCATGAAGGCGTCGACAACCACTTCTCCGCAGCCGTGCCGAGCGAGGACGGCGAAATGCGGGGCGACCGCTTCCTCATCAACCCCTACGGGGTCCACTGGTCGGAAATGACCGCCTCCGCGCTCTGCCTCTGCAACGAGGAGGGCGAGGTGCTGGAGGGCGGCGAGAAGGTTGAGAACACGGCCTTCTACATCCACAGCCGCATCCATGTGAATGTCCCCTCGGCCAAGGTCGTGCTGCACACCCACCAGCCCTACTCGACGGCAATAACGCTGCTGGAGGGCGGGCGGCTGGAGATGTGCGAGCAGAACGCGCTGATGTTCGACGACCGCATTGCCTATGACGACGACTATGACGGTCTTGCGCTCGCCAACGAGGAAGGCGACCGGCTGGCCCGCGCCATGGGCAACCGGTCGATCGCCTTCCTGGCAAGCCACGGCGTGATCGTTTCCGGCGAGACCGTGGGCGACGCATTCACCGACCTCTTCTACCTGGAGCGCGCCGCCCAGTTCCAGATGATTGCAAGGGCGACCGGCGGGAAGCTGAGGACGATTTCCGACGAGGTGCGCCAGTCCGTTCGCCAGCAATTCGCCGAAGAGCGGCCGAAGCTCGCGGAACGCCATTTCGCGGCGCTGAAGCGCATCCTCGACCGCGAAGAACCCGAATACCGGCTGTGAGGCCGCATCATGAGGATTGAACGGGTCGGCGACACCATCGACATGCTCGGCGAGGGGCCGCTCTGGGACGTGGCCGAGCAGGCGCTCTACTGGGTGGACAGCCGGGGATGCATGATCCACCGGCTCGACTGGGCGAGCGGCGAGCGCCGGGACTGGAGCGTGCCGTCGATGATCGGGTCGATGGCGCTCCGCGAGTCCGGCGGCGCGGTCATCGCGCTCCAGACGGGCGTCCACACATTCGACTTCGAAACCGGCGAGGCGGCCCTTGTCGCCGACCCGGAAGCGGACGACCCCTCCACCCGCTTCAATGACGGTAAGGTGGACCGGCAGGGCCGCTTCCTGACCGGCACCATGGCGACCCGGATCGGCGAGGAAGCGCGCGGATCGATCTACCGCCTCGACACCGACCTCTCGCTGCACCGGCTGAAGGGCGGCGTCATCGTGGCGAACGGCCCCTGCTTCAGCCCCGACGGCGAGACCTTCTATTTCGCCGACACGCGCCGGAACGCGATCTTCGCCTATGACTACGACACCGAGACCGGCGCTATCGGGCCGGAGCGCGTCGCCGTGGACACCGCGCCGCATGACAGCGGCCCGGACGGCGGCACGGTGGACAGCGAAGGCTATCTCTGGAGCGCGCTGGTCCATGCCAGCCAAATTGCGCGCTTCGCGCCGGACGGCAGCCTCGACCGGCTGATCGACATGCCCTGCACCCGCCCCGCCAGCGTCATGTTCGGCGGGCCGGACCTGGATATCGTCTTCGTGCCGTCGATCCGCGACTCCGGCAATGTGCGCGGCGACAAGGAGATCGACGGCGCCCTGTTCGCCATTCACGGCCTCGGCATCGCCGGACTCCCCGAGCCGCGCTTCGCCGGATAGAGCCCGCAGTCCGTCCTCGCGCCTCCCGCCGGGACAGGAACACCCATCGAACATGTCATGAGATGTCATGTTTTGTCATGCGGGCCCGGCGGGGACCCCGTGCGATGTGTCATGAGATGTCATGATCCGCATGCGCTCGTTGCATATCCTGTAGCCTGTTCGGGCATGGGCTGCGGGCATTCCATCCGGTTTTTCCGGCGTCGCGTCTTCGGCATGGGCCTTCCTTTCGATCCGTCTTCGTTCCGATCTTCCCGCCGCCGGTTTTCCGAAGCGGCGGGACCCTGATTCGCGCGTATCCTGCGCGGGCGCCTGTGCGCGTGCCGGCGCGCGTATCGCGGCGGCGCGGTTCGCGCGCCTGATTGCGCGCGCGAGACGCAGGGCGCACCTCTCCTGTCAGCTCCTCAGGGTGTTTTTTTCGCGCCGGCGCCGACGCAAAGAACGAGGCGGCCCCGCCGGATGCCGCTCCCTTCCACCTGCTTCATATTGGAATAAGTGTCCCGGAGTCAATCAATTTTAGAATTATTTCCAAAATTTTGCGAACAAGGTCCGCTTCTAAATCCGTTTGGGTGTGACAGGCCAGCAATACCGGGTCCGGCCGAGCTCCATGCCCCAGCGTTCGACCGTCGCGCGGACGCCCGGGCGGCCGCCGAGCCGTTCGTAGAAACCGGCCGCCGGATTGCCGTCCAGCACCCAGAGCGAAACGGGCCCCTCCAGGAACTCCGCCATGCAGTGGAAAAGCATGCGGCCGACGCCGCGGCGCTGCGCGCCCGGCCGCACATAGAGCGTCGTGATCTCGCCTGCCTCGCGGCTTACGCTGCCAAAGCCCGCTATGCCGTCCGCACCGGCCCCGGCCACGAACACCTGCCCCAGTTCGCCTTCCGGGTCGCGGATTGCACGCCGCCAGCGGCGCATCTGCCGGCGTCGGGAGAGCCCGTCCAGCACCTCCTGCGGCAGCAGCCCGGCATAGGCGTCCCGCCAGGTTTCGACATGCACGCCGGCAATCGCCTCCGCGTCGTCCTCCCGCGCGGGGCGGACGGTTACGCCCATTCGCGGCCGGGATGGTAGTTGGGCGGTTCGCGGGTCATGGCGACATCGTGGACATGGCTTTCCCGCAGGCCCGAATTGGTGATCCGGACGAAGCTGGTGCGCTCCTGCAGGTCGGCGATGGTCGCCGAGCCGGTATAGCCCATTGCCGAGCGCAGGCCGCCGACCAGCTGCTGGACGACATTCGAGACCGGCCCCTTGTAGGGCACGCGGCCCTCCACGCCCTCCGGCACCAGCTTGAGGGCGTCGTTGACTTCCTCCTGGAAGTAACGGTCCGCGGAGCCGCGCGCCATGGCGCCGACGGAGCCCATGCCCCGATAGGACTTGTAGGACCGCCCCTGGTAGAGGAAGACTTCGCCCGGGCTCTCCTCCGTCCCGGCGAACAGCGAGCCGATCATCGCGCAGTCGGCGCCCGCGGCGATGGCCTTGGCGAGGTCGCCGGAAGACTTGATGCCGCCGTCGGCAATCGCCGGAACGCCCGCTTCGCGGCAGGCCGCCGCCGCCTCGGCGATGGCCGTCAGCTGCGGCACGCCCACCCCGGCGACGATGCGGGTGGTGCAGATGGACCCCGGACCGATGCCGATCTTGACCGCGTCCGCGCCCGCATCGATCAGCGCCCGCGCCCCGTCTCCGGAGGCGACATTGCCGGCGATGATCTGCGTGTAGTTGGAGAGCCGGCGGATGCGCTCCACGGCGGCGACCACGCCCTCGGAATGGCCGTGCGCGGTGTCCACCACGATGGCATCGACATCGGCGTCGAAGAGCGCTTCCGCCCGGGCGAGCCCGTCGCGCCCGGTTCCCGTCGCGGCGGCGACCCTGAGCCGGCCCTGTTCGTCCTTGGTCGCCATCGGGAATTGCGCCGCCTTGTCGATGTCCTTGACCGTAATCAGGCCGACGCAGAAGCCCTTGCCGTCCACGACCACCAGCTTCTCGATCCGGTGCCGGTGCAGGAGCTGTTTCGCCTCGTCGGAGGCAACCCCTTCCGGCACGGTGACGACATCGCGGGTCATCAGTTCGCAAACCGGCTGGCGCATGTCGCTGGCGAACCGGACATCGCGGTGGGTGAGTATGCCGACCAGCCGGCCCCCCTCCTCGACCACGGGGACGCCGGAAATCCGGTTCTCGGACATCATCGCCAGCGCGTCGGCCAGCGGCCGGTCCGGGCCGATGGTCAGCGGGTCCACCACCATGCCGGACTCGAACTTCTTGACCCGGCGCACCTCCGCCGCCTGGCGCTCGATATCCAGGTTCTTGTGGATGCAGCCGAGCGCGCCCGCCTGCGCCATGGCGATGGCGAGACGGGCTTCGGTGACGGTGTCCATCGCCGCGGAAACGACGGGCAACGCCAGTTCGATTTCAGGGGTGAGGCGGGTGCGGGTGTTCGCCGTCGCAGGCAGAATCGACGAGCCGGCCGGTTGCAGCAGCACATCGTCGAAAGTCAACGCCAACGGGATGGCATCAAGGTCGCGCAAGGCGGGCGTCCCACGTCATCGGGGTTGACGCGCTCTTATACCCGCCTCAGCCGGAATGTGAAGCCGCGGCGTCCGACGCGCGAAAACCCGTCGCCACGAGGTAGAGTTCCGAGGACCCCTTGCGGCTCGCATCAGGCTTCGCATGGCGCACAAAGGCGAAGTCCCGCTTCAACCCGTTCAGCAGGTCCTGGTGCGCACCCCCTTGAAAAACCTTGACAACCAAAGCGCCGCCAGGCCGCAGCAACGCCCGCGCCGCCTCATATGCCAGCTCCGCCAGCGCGACGATACGCAGCCGGTCGGTCGCCGCATGTCCGGTGGTGCGCGGCGCCATGTCGCTCAGCACGAGATCGGCGCCGGACGGCAGGGCGGCTCCGAGTCGCGCGGGGGCGTCGCTGTCCTCCAGGTCGAGCAGCAGGCAGCAAGCGCCGGGCACCGCCTCCATCACCTGGAGGTCCACCGCGACCACCGGCCCGGCGCCCCGCGCCACCGCCACCTGGGTCCAGCCGCCGGGGGCCGCGCCGAGGTCGAGCACCGCGCTTCCGCGTTTCAGCAGGCGGAAACGGTCATCGAGCTGCATCAGCTTGAAGGCGGCGCGGGACCGCAGGCCGAGCCGCTTCGCTTCCGCCACATAGGAGTCGCTGAGCTGGCGCTGCAGCCAGCGGGTGGACGCCGTCTTGCGTCCCTTCGCCGTGCGGAGCCGGGCCTTCAGCCCCGCCTGCCGTCCCGGCCGCGCGCGCGGAGGCCGGCTCACGCCGCCCCGCCGTCATTCGCGATCATGCGGAACAGGATGCCCTCGCGCACCCCCCGGTCGGCGACCCGGACCGAACCCACGGGCCACATCCGGCAGATCGCCTCCAGGATGGCGCAGCCGCCGACCGCCATGTCGGCGCGCTCGCGCCCGATGCAGGGCAACCGCGCCCTCGCCTCCCGGTCCAGCCGGCGCAGCATGGCGGAGACCGCGTCGAGATCGTCGAAGGCCAGCCTGCATCCGTCCACGAGGTCGCGGCGATAGCGCGCCAGGCCGAGATGCAGCCCCGCAACGATCGTCACCGGACCGGAGGTGCCGAGCATCTGCACCTCACCGGCCGCCACCGCAGCGGCGATGCCGTTCGCCTCGTCGAAGCGGCGCAGCCCGGGCGCCACCGCCTCCGTCATGGCCCTGTAGGCGCGGTCCGAAATCCGGTCCGAGCCGAAGGTCTCCGCCATGCGGGCCACGCCCCAGGGAAGGGAGGTCGAGTCCAGCAGGCGGGCGCGGCCCTCTCCCGTCACCGCCAGCCACATGAGCTCGGTGCTGCCCCCGCCGATATCGAACACCAGCGCGCGCCGGCGGGCCGGGTCGAGCAGGGGCGCGCATCCGGCCGCGGCCAGCGCCGCCTCCTCGCGCGCGCCGATGATCTCCAGCCGCACGCCCGTCTCGCGCTTCACCCGCTCCACGAAGCCGGCGCAATTGGCGGCGCGGCGGCAGGCGTCGGTCGCCACCGAGCGCAGCCGCGTCACCTGCCGGCGCCTGATCTTGCCGGCGCAGATGTGCAGGGCTTGTATGGTCCGCTCGATGGCCTTTTCCGAGAGGCGTCCGGTGTTCTGCAGGCCCTCGCCGAGCCGGACGATGCGCGAGAAGCTGTCCACCACGTCGAAGCCGCCCTGCGAGGGGCGCACGACGAGCAGCCGGCAGTTGTTGGTGCCGAGATCGAGCGCCGCATAGACCGGCGCTCCGGTCTGCAGCTCTGCTGGCTGCCGCTGTCCCTGTCGCATCGCCGAACTCCCCGGCCATGATAGCCGGGATGGCCCGACATTGCTGCCGCTCCGCCGGCAGGCGCCGGAGCCGGCCGGAGGCCCTTGCAAAACCCGGCCGGATGGCCGATATGTGGGGCCCTGTGCGTTGGGCGATAGTTTAGCGGCAGAACGCTGGGTTCTGGCCCCAGTAGCCCTGGTTCGAATCCAGGTCGCCCAGCCACATTTCCCAGCCTCGCGACAATCCTTCCGGTGTGCCGCCAATGTCCGATTACGCCGCGCCCCTCCGCGACATTCGCTTCGCCATGACCGAGATCGCAGGGCTGGACGGGGTGATTGCCCTGCCCGGCATGGAGGAGATTTCGGTTGATCTCGTCGATGCCGTGCTGACCGAGGCCGGCCGGTTTGCGGACGAGGCGGTGGCGCCGCTGAACCGCGTCGGCGACATCCAGGGCGCCGTGCTGGAAAACGGCGTCGTGCGCACGGCGGACGGGTTCCGGGAAACCTACCGGCAGTTCTGCGAGGGCGGCTGGAACGGCGCGCCCTTCGACCCCGAATATGGCGGGCAGGGCCTTCCCTGGCTCGTGTCCACGGCGCTCACGGAGATGTGGCAGTCCGCCTGCCTCTCCTTCTCGCTGGCGCCGCTCCTGACACAGGGCGCGGTGGACCTGCTCGCGAACCACGGTTCGGACGAGCAGAAGGACATCTTTCTGGAGAAGATGATCTCCGGCGAGTGGGCCGGCACGATGAACCTGACGGAGCCCCAGGCCGGCTCCGATGTCGGCGCGCTCGCCACGCGCGCCGTGCCGGCGGGCGACGGCACATACCGCATCAGCGGGCAGAAGATCTTCATCAGCTACGGCGACCAGGACTTCACGGACAACATCGTCCACATGGTGCTCGCGCGCACGCCGGATGCGCCGCGCGGCATTCGCGGCGTCTCGCTGTTCATCGTGCCGAAGGTGCTGGTGAACGGGGACGGCAGCCTCGGGTCGCGCAACGACCTGCGCCCGGTCGGGCTCGAGCACAAGCTCGGCATTCACGGCAGCCCGACCTGCGTGATGGCCTATGGCGAGGGGGACGGCGCGCTCGGCACGCTGGTCGGCGAGGAAAACTGCGGCATCCAGTACATGTTCACGATGATGAACAATGCCCGCCTCGGCGTCGGCCTGCAGGGCGTTGCGGTCGCCGAGCGGGCCTATCAGCAGGCGCGCGCCTTCGCCATGGAGCGCGTCCAGGGCCGCGACGAGGTGAATGGCGGGAAGGCTCCGGTGCCGATCCTGCACCATCCGGACGTGCGGCGGATGCTGATGACCATGAAGGCCGAGACCGAGGCCATGCGCGCGCTCTGCTACTGGGTGGCAAGCGCCCTCGACCGGGCGCAGCGCACCGGCGACGCGAAGGCCCAGGCGCGCGTGGACCTCATGATCCCGGTGGTCAAGGCGTGGTGCAGCGACCTTGGCGTCGAGATCGCCTCGCTCGGCGTCCAGGTGCATGGCGGCATGGGCTTCATCGAGGAAACCGGCGCCGCCCAGCATATGCGCGACAGCCGCATCGCGCCGATCTATGAGGGCACCAACGGCATCCAGGCCATGGACCTCGTGGCGCGCAAGCTCGCCCGGGACGGCGGCGAGGCGCTCCGCGCGCAGCTTGCCCTGATGCGCGCCGACGGGCCGGACAAGGGCCTGGCTGCCGCCCTCGACTCCGTCGAGCGCGCGGCGGGACTGATACTCGGCCGCTTCGGCAGGGAGTTCGGCGCGGCCGCCGCGGCGGCCGTGCCGTTCTGCCACCTGCTCGGCCTGGCAACCGGCGGCTGGCTGCTCGCCAGAGGCGCGGCCGCAGCCGGGCGGCTTCTGGCCGACGGCGCGGAGGACAGGGAGTTCCTGGAGGCGAAGCGCCTGACCGCCCGCTTCTATGCCGAAACGCTGCTGCCGCAGCATGCCGGGCTCCTCGCCGCCATCGAGGCCGCCGGCGGAGCGGAGCTGGAGATGGCGGCCGAACAGTTCTGACGGCGGAGGAAAGTGCGATGACCTTCACGGCGCTCGGCGCCTGCCCCGGGACGGGCCGGCTCGGCATCGGCATCACGACCTATTCGCTCGGTGTCGGCGGCTACTGCCCGTTCTTCGAGCGCGGCGTCGCGGCGCTTTCGACCCAGGCTTTCGCCAACCCGGCACTCGGGCCGCTCGCGACCGCCGCGCTGAGGGAAACGCCCGACCCGCAAGGGGCGCTCCGGCTGCTGGCGGCGCAGGACCCGGATTTCGAGTGGCGCCAGGTCGTCATCGCGGCGGCGGACGGCCGCGTCGCGGCGCATACCGGGCCCCGCACCCGGCCCTGGTCCGGCCACATCACCGGCGAGGGCTTCGCGGTCTTCGGCAATGTGCTGGCCGGCGAGGCAACGGTGCAGGCAATGGCGGCCACGTGGCGCGAGCGGGCCGGGGACGACCTTTCGGAGCGGCTGCTGGCGGCAATCGAGGCGGGGCGGGACGCGGGCGGCCAGGCGTCGCCGGACGGGACGCCCCTGCCGGAGCGCTCGGCGGCGCTGATCGTGCGCGGCGCGGACATCGTCGAGGATATCGACCTCCGGGTGGACCTCCACGACGACGCGGTGGGCGAGCTTCGCCGCCTCTGGGAGGCTTACCGGAAATACCTGCCCTATTACGCGCTTCGCGCCCGCTCGCCGGCCGAGACGCCGCCGCAGGACGTCTGGGCGCGCCAGAACGATCCCGGCAACGCATGACCCGCAACGAGCGTTCGCTCGAAACCCTGCTCGCCCAGGGAGCGCGGTTCCTCGACAGGGAGACCGGCGCCGTCGTGCCGCCGATCCATTCCGCGACCACCTATGCGCGGGACGACCGCTACGAGACGACCGGCTACACCTACAGCCGCGACGCCAACCCGACCGCCGCGCATGTGGAAGAGGTGCTGGCGGAACTCGAAGGTGCGGAGGACGCGCTCATCTTCTCGTCGGGGATGGCGGCGGTCGCGACCTTCTTCGACAGCCTCGGCGCGGGCGACCATGTGGTGGCGCCGCGGGTGATGTATCACGGCGCGGCGGACCTGCTGCGCCGCCTCTCCGAACGGCGCGGGGTCGAGGTCGGCTTTTTCGATGCCTCGGAGCCGGGCGCACTGGAAGCGGCCGTGCGGCCCGGGCGGACCTCGGTCGTCTGGATCGAGACCTGCGTGAACCCGACCTGGGACGTGATCGACGTGCGCGCCGCCGCCGGGGTTGCGCGGGAGGCCGGCGCTGTTCTCGGCGTGGACGCCACCGCGACGCCGCCGGTGACGCTCCGGGCACTCGATCTGGGCGCCGACATCGTCTTTCACTCCGCCACGAAATATCTCGCCGGGCACAGCGACCTGCTGGCGGGCGTGCTGGCGACCGGGGCGGCGGACGAGCGCTGGGAAGAGATCGGGGCGGCGCGAAGGCGCATGGGCGGCGTGCTCGGCGCGTTCGAGGCCTGGCTGCTGCTGCGCGGCATGCGCACGCTCCACCTGCGCTACGAACGCCAGGCTGCGAACGCGCTCGCCATCGCCCGGCATTTCGAGGGCCGCGCCGGCATCGAGGCGGTCCTCTATCCGGGGCTCGAATCCCATGCCGGGCACGAGACCGCGAAGCGGCAGATGACGGGCGGCTTCGGCGCCATGCTCTCGCTGCTGGTCGAAGGCGGCGCGGACGCCGCGAAGCGGATTGCCACGCGCACCCGGCTCTTCGTGCCGGCGACCTCGCTCGGCGGCGTCGAGAGCCTGATCGAGCACCGGGCGACGGTCGAGGGACCGCATAGCGCCGTGCCGGCAAACCTGCTCCGCCTCTCCGTCGGCATAGAGCGCGCCGACGAGCTCATCGCGGACCTTGAGCAGGCCCTCGGCTGACGGTCAGCGCCAGAACTCCACACGGAAGCGGACGGGGCCCCGCGCCTCGACCTCATGCGCCTTCTCCGGCTCCACGATGCCCGGCCGCTCCGGCGAAAGCTCGATTTCCTCAGGCTCGGGCTCAAGGATGCGGTAAAGCAGCCGCCCCTCCAGCACGACGACCTTCGCCCATGTCCCGGCCTTCGTGCGATGGGACCGCAAGAGGCCCGCCGGGATCGACCCTTCCGAAAACTCCGGCGTCCCGCCATAGCGCGCCGCGCCCTCGGGCATCGCCTTCATTCTGGCTCATCAGTCCGAGTTGCACCATCCTTACTGAAGTTCCAGCCTGGATATTGAAGCTCGGGTGGAAACGGATAACGGCCGGTTCCTCTACACATCGAGCACTTGCCGGTCGGCAATACGCCGTCACCAACGCGCCCTCGACCTCCGCACCATTCGCAGGTTTTGCTCTTCTCCGATTCCACAGCGCTGAATCTCTAATTCTATGGTGTCCGCCGTCAACAACCCTCGGCGGTCGTCGCAAAGAACGTCTCCAGATGGTCGATCACCGCCCGGGGCTGCTCCTCGGCCAGCCAGTGCCAGTTGTGCGGGAAATAGGTGACCGAGAAGTCGTCGATCCAGTCCCGCGCGATGTCGTTCACGACCGGATCCAGCGCGACGTCCAGCGAACCCCACAATACGCTGACCGGACAGGCGATCCGCCGGGGCGCGACGTGTCGGCGCCGCGGCATGTCGCGCACGAATTCCCGGTAGTAGTTGACTGCCGCCGTGGCGGAACCGGGTATCTCGAAGGCGCGTCGGTAGGTCGCCACGTCCTCGGGCGGCATCACCGTGGCGAGCCGGATGGTTCCGGCACGGAATTGCTCCAGATAGAGCTCCTCCGGCAGATCCGGAACAAGGGTGAAGAAGACGTACCAGCTCTTGCGCTGCTGCTCGGGGTGGCTCAGCCACGCCGCGATCCAGGCGTCGGGGTGCGGGGCATTGAGAATCGCGAGCTTCCGGACGGCGCCGGGGTGGTCCATGGCGGTCTCATAGGCAATCAGGCCGCCCCAATCATGCGCCGCGACCATGGCCGGCGTCCCGAGATGGTCCACCAGAGCGGCCACATCGCCCGCCAGAGTGGTCAGATCGTATCCCGACGCCGGCTTGGCGGAGAGGTGATAGCCCCGCAGGTCGGGAGCAACCACCCGGAACGACCGGGCGAGGGAGGGGATGACGTGGCGCCACGACCACCAGAATTCGGGGAATCCGTGCAGCAGGAGAACGAGAGGTCCGGCGCCCGCCTCGACATAGTGGAGTTCGGTGCCGTTGACCTTGGCCCGATGGTGCGACAGGCCGGGCAGGGTTGGGCTCATGCTGGATTTCCTTGTCGTTCGCGGGATTCAAGGTATGCGTCCGCCGAAGACCGCAGGGGTAGGCAGGCCGTTCTTTGCGGCGAGTGCGTGCGGAGCGGAGTGGTTTTGAGCGTGAGCCGGCTTATGCGGCTTGATCGAGCCTCTGCTCCGGAACCCAGTTCCACGGCAGGAG
>JAJEIH010000053.1 GCA_022827685.1 Alphaproteobacteria bacterium | reverse complement strand
GAGGACTGCCCCTGGGCCGGCGGCGGTGGCGGCGATGAGGACGGGATCGACGACGACCGGGCCGACGGCGCCGAACACGACTGGCTCTACCAGCGCCGCAACGGCTACGGCGACATCTACGACCCCTGGGCCCCGGAGAATATCGAGCAGCGCCGCCGGGACAGCCTCGACTGGCTGGAAAGGGCCGCCCCCTTCAACCCGCCCGGAGATGAGGAGTTCGCCCCCGACCATGACAAAACATGACATTCCATGACACTCCCGTTGGAGTGGGCCCTGGAGTAGGCCCCCGGGTTCGGACAGTCGGGCTCAGAACAATTGACAGGGGCGCGGGTACGGGAAGGATGGACGCCCATGAGGAAGCGGCGCGGGCGCGGCAGCGCCGGCCCGGAGAGATTCGGAGATCGCGTTCGGATGGTTCGGTTCCGACTGGTTCTGGTCCTCGCGGCGGCAATCGCTGTCCATGCGGGGCCGCGTCCGGCGGAGTCCGGCGATGCGGACGCGGGCCGTCAGGCGTTCGACCAATGCAAGGCCTGTCATGAGGCCGGCGCCGGGGCCCGGCACGGGATCGGCCCGCATCTGAACGGCCTCTTCGGCCGGGCCGCGGCAAGCCACGCGGACTTCATCTATTCCGGGAGCTTCCTGCGCCTCAGGGACGACGGGCATGTCTGGAGCGCCGAAACGCTCGACGCCTTTCTCGGGAATCCGGACGCCGTCGCCCCCGACTCCCGGATGACCTTCGACGGGATTGCGGATGCAGGCGCGCGGGCGGACCTGATCGCCTTCCTCCAAAGCATCGGGGACGGGACCGGCATGGCGCTGCTTTCCGGCAGTGCTGAGGACCACGGCATCGACCCGGCCGTCCTGGCCATCGAGGGCGACCCCGAATACGGCGCCTGGCTCAGCGGGGAATGCACGACCTGCCACCGGGCGGACGGAGGCGACAAGGGCATACCCTCCATCCTGCGCTGGCCGGTGGAACGCTTCGTCATCGCGATGCACGACTACAGGAACAAGCGCCGCGAGCACCCGGTCATGCAGATGATCGCGGCGCGGCTGGGCAACGAGGAAATCGCCGCGCTTGCCGCCTACTTCGCCAATCCCGCAGAATGAGGACCCAACCCGCCCGTCACGACGACAACGCATAAGGAGGAACCCGCCATGAAACTCGACAGGAGATCATTCGTCGGCTCGACGGCCGCAACCGCGGCCTTGCTGGCAGCGCCGGCAGCCATCGGCCAGGGCCGCCCGCGCGTGGTCGTCATCGGCGGCGGCGCCGGCGGCGCCACGGCGGCGCGCTACATTGCCAGGGACAGCAAGGGCGCCATCGACGTCACGCTGGTGGAGCCGACCCGCACCTACTACACCTGCTTCTTCTCGAACCTCTACATCGGCGGCTTCAAGGAAGTCGCGGATATCGGGCACACCTACGGCCGGCTCGCCAGCGCCCACGGCGTCAATGTCGTGCATGACTGGGCCGTCGGCGTTGACCGCGCCGCCAAGACCGTGAGCCTCGCGGGGGGCGCCACGCTCTCCTATGACAGGCTCATCCTCTCCCCCGGCATCGACTTCGTCGAAGGGGCCGTGGAAGGCTGGGACGTCGGGGCGCAGAACGCGATGCCGCACGCCTACAAGGCCGGTTCGCAGAGCGAGCTGCTGAGGGCGCAGGTCCGCGCCATGCCGGAGGGCGGCGTTTACGCCATGGTCGCTCCGCCCAACCCGTTCAGATGCCCGCCCGGCCCCTATGAGCGCATCTGCATGGTGGCGCACCACCTCAAGGCCCACAATCCGACGGCGAAGATCATCATCGCCGACCCCAAGCCGAAGTTTTCCAAGATGGGGCTCTTCCAGGAAGGCTGGGCAGACCACTATGCCGGCATGATCGACTGGATCGGGCCGGAGTTCGGCGGCGACAAGGTGTCGGTCGATCCCGCCGGCATGACCGTCACCATCGACGGCGAGGAGACCGGGGTGGATGTCTGCAATGTCATTCCGGCCATGAAGGCCGGGCGCATTGCCGAGCTTGCCGGCGTCACCGACGGCAACTGGGCCCCTGTCAGCGCCTACGACATGTCCTCGAAGGCGGACCCGGACGTCCATGTGCTCGGCGATGCCGCCCAGCAGGGCGACATGCCGAAATCGGGCTTCTCGGCCAACAGCCAGGCGAAGGTCTGCGCCAACGCCGTGCGCGGCGCGCTCACCGGGTCGAAGGTGTTCCCGGCCAGATACTCCAACACCTGCTGGTCGCTCATCTCGACGGAGAACGGCGTCAAGGTCGGCGCGTCCTACGAAGCGACGGACGAGAAGATCGCCAAGACCGACGGCTTCATCTCCAAGACCGGCGAAACGGCGGAGTTGCGCAAGGCCACCTACGAAGAGTCGGAGGGCTGGTATTCCGGCATCACGGCCGACATCTTCGGCTGACGTCGCGGCGGCGCGGCGCGGCGCAACGGGAGAACGAGGCGCCGGGCGGGCGCCTCATCCCCTGCGTCGGGACCGCGGGCATGGCGGAGGCATCTAGGCGACTTTAGCTGCCACGGACAGGCCGTGACGGTTACGGACGGCTGGTTCCTGAAAACCGTTGTGTTGACGGTAATCCGGGGGGGGTAAGGTTTGCGTTGGGAGAGGCATAATTGCTTCGCAGCTGGAACCTGCGCGCTGACAACAGGGGAGAATGACATGCCGAAAGATTCGCAAGATACCAAAGGGCTTTACACATACTTCGCGGAAAACCCGGAAGAAGCGCGTCGGCAGTTTTTCGAGCCTGCGCCGGGATTGAGCCGGCGGGGCTTCTTCGCCGGCGCCGGGCTGGCGGCCGCGGGCGGCCTGCTCGGCATGACGATCCCCTTCTACGCCAACATGCCGCGCGGGCTGGTGCCGGCCGCCTTTGCCTCGGAGGACGTGCTGGTCGGCAAGGACGGGCTGACGCTGCTGAACGACCGGCCGATCAACGCCGAGACGCCGGCGCACCTGCTCGACGATGCGATCACGCCCACCGCCCGTCACTTCATCCGCAATAACGGCCTGCCGCCGGAAGACGCCGACGCCGCAGGCTGGACCCTCGCCGTGGACGGGCTGGTGGACAACCCGATGGACCTGTCCATCGAGGACCTGAAGGCCGGGTTCGAGGTGGTGACCATGGCGCTCACCATCGAATGCGGCGGCAACGGCCGGGCCTTTTTCGATCCGCCGGCCAAGGGCAACCAGTGGACCGTGGGCGCGGTCGGCTGCTCGGAATGGACCGGCGTGCGCCTCGCCGACGTGCTGAAGAAGGCCGGCGTCAAACCGGGCGCGGTCTATACCGCGCATTACGGCGCCGACACCCATCTTTCCGGCAAGGAGGGCAAGCTGCCGATCTCGCGCGGCGTGCCGGTCGCCAAGGCCATGACCGACAATGTGCTCATCGCGTTTGCGATGAACGGCGGGCCGCTGCACCGGCAGAACGGCGCGCCGCTCCGCCTGGTGGTGCCGGGCTGGCCGGGGTCATGCTCGCAGAAATGGCTGAGGCGCATCCAGCTCCGCGACATCGTGCATGACGGGCCGAAGATGACCGGCAAGTCCTACCGGGTGCCGCGCTATTCCGTTGCTCCGGGCGACAAGGTGCCGACGGAGGATTTCGAGATCATCGAGCGCATGCCGGTGAAGTCCCTGGTGACATCGCCGGAGAACGGCGCCGGCGCGGCCCGGGAGGTCGAGGTGCGCGGCCATGCCTGGTCGGGCGACCGCACGGTTTCCGCCGTCGATCTCTCCATCGACTTCGGCAAGAGCTGGATGGCGGCCGAGCTGGACGGGCCGGTCAATCCCGGCGCCTGGCAGAACTGGCGCCGCAGCATCGCCTTCCCCGAGGCCGGCTATTACGAGGTCTGGGCGCGGGCGACCGACAGCGCCGGCGAGATGCAGCCCTTCGCCATCGACTGGAACCCGAAAGGCTATCTCAACAACACCATGCACCGCGTGGCGCTGCGCGTAGCCTGACCGCACGCCCATGCGCAACGTCATCGCGGCGGCGCTGCTGCTTGCCTGCGCAGCGGCAGCGCCCGCCGGCGCGGCCGACCTGGAGGCGCGCCTCGCCGCGGCCGATTCCGCGCGCGGCAAGAAGGTGTTTCGCAAGTGCACCGCCTGCCACACGGCCGAGAAGGGCGGACGCAAAAAGATCGGGCCCAATCTCTGGGGCATTGTCGGTGCGCCGGTAGGGGCGAGGGAAGGGTTCCGCTATTCGAAGGCGATGACGGCGTTCGGCGGCAGCTGGACGCCGGAGCGTCTCGACGCCTATCTGACGAAACCGCGAGCGCTCGTGAAGGGCGGCTCCATGAGCTTTGTCGGCCTGAAACGAGACCGCGACCGCGCCGATGTGATCGCCTTCCTGAACGGGATGAGCGACAGCCCGGCCGATTTCGGGAGGGCGTCTGCGGCGCCGGCGGTTTCGCAGACTCCGGAGGCAGAGGATTTCGGCCTCATGGTCAGGGCGCCCGGCGCCTCCGAGACCTTCTACGCCTGCACGCCCTGCCACTCGGAGCGGATCGTCGTGCAGCAGGGCCTGACGCGCGAGCAATGGGACGAGCTTATGGTGTGGATGGTCGAAGAGCAGGAGATGGAGCCGATAGAGGAAAGCGTCCTCACGGTCATCATCGATTATCTGGCGGAGCATTACGGCCCCGACCGCCCAAACTTCCCGCGCTGACGGGCGGGCTCCGGTGCGGATTGCAGCGCCCGCCCGCAGCCCGGCCCTTCAGGACGGCTCATAGGCGAGGTTGGGAGCGAGCCAGCGTTCGGCTTCGGCCAAGGCCATGCCCTTGCGGCGGGCATAGTCCTCCACCTGGTCGCGGTCGATCCGGCCGACGCCGAAATAGCGCGCCTCGGGGTGGGCGAAGTAAAGCCCGGCGACCGATGCTGCAGGCGTCATGGCGCAACTCTCGGTCAGGCCCATGCCGGCGTTTCCTTCCGCGTCCAGGAGGCGGAAGATCGCCCGCTTCTCCGTGTGGTCCGGGCAGGCGGGATAGCCCGGCGCGGGACGGATGCCGCGATAGGCCTCCGCGACCAGTTCCTCGTTGGTCAGCCGCTCCCCCGGCGCATAGCCCCACAGCTCGCGGCGCACGCGCTCGTGCAGGCACTCGGCGAACGCCTCCGCCAGCCGGTCGCCGAGCGCCTTCGCCATGATGGCGCTGTAGTCGTCGCGTTCGGCCTCGAAGGCGCGGGCGCGTTCCTCGATGCCGGCGCCGGCCGTCACCGCAAAGGCGCCGATATAGTCCGGCGTCCCGGGCGGGGCCACGAAATCCGCGAGCGCCAGGTTGGGGCGGCCCCGGCGGCCCCGCCGCATCTGCTGGCGAAGCGTATGCAGGGTGGCAAGCCGTTCCGAGCGAGCCTCGTCGGCGAAGAGGGCGATATCGTCCTCGCCGTCGCGGTTCGCCGGCCAGAAACCCGCAACGCCGCGCGGCCGGGTCCAGCCTTCGGCGACCAGCCGGTCCAGCATCGCCAGCGCGTCGGCATGGAGGCTGCGCGCGGCCTCCCCGACCTCCGCATCCTCGAGAATGTCGGGGAAGCGTCCCGCCAGCTCCCAGGCGGCGAAGAAGGGCTGCCAGTCGATATAGCGCACGAGCTCCGCCAGGTCCCAGCCGTCGAACACCCGCAGGCCGAGGGCCGGGGGGACCGGCGGCGCACAGGCCGTCCAGTCGGTCTCCATGCGGTTGGCGCGGGCCTCCTCCAGCTTTGCGCGCGGGCGCCGCCCGCCGGACCGGCCGTGGGCCTCGCGGAGTTTTCCGTATTCCGCGCTTACCTCGCCGGCGAAGGCGGCGCGGCGCTCCGGCGACATCAGCGTGCCGACCACGCTGACGGCGCGGGATGCGTCGGTCACATGCACCAGCGGGCCGTCGTAATTGGGCGCGATGCGCACGGCCGTGTGCGCCTTGCTGGTCGTCGCCCCGCCGATCAGCAGCGGCAGCTCGAAGCCCTCGCGCGCCATCTCGGCGGCGACGAAGCACATCTCGTCCAGGCTCGGCGTAATCAGGCCGGAGAGCCCGATAATGTCCACCTGCTCGCGTTTCGCCGTCTCGAGGATGCGGGCGGAGGGCGTCATCACGCCCAGATCGACAATCTCGTAATTGTTGCACTGGAGCACGACGCCCACGATGTTCTTGCCGATATCGTGGACATCGCCCTTGACGGTAGCGAGCAGCACCTTGCCGGCCGAGGAGGAGTCCGCGTCCTCCTTCTCGGCTTCCAGGAAGGGGGTGAGCCAGGCGACGGCGCGTTTCATCACGCGCGCGCTCTTGACCACCTGCGGGAGGAACATCTTGCCCTCGGCGAACAGGTCGCCGACATGGTTCATGCCCGCCATCAGCGGCCCCTCGATGACGGACAGCGGCCGGCCCAGCGCCAGCCGGGCCTCCTCGACATCCTCCTCGATCCAGTCCGCGACGCCCTGGGTCAGCGCATGGGAGAGGCGCTCGTCCACCGTGAGGCTGCGCCAGGAGAGGTCGGCGGCGATTTCCTTCGACCGGCCCCGGTAGCTCTCGGCGAGTTCGACAAGGCGTTCGGTCGCGTCCGCCCGGCGGTTCAGCAGCACGTCCTCGACCGCCTCGCGCAACGGCTCGGGAATGTCCTCATAGACCGGCAGCCGCCCGGCATTGACGATCGCCATGTCCAGCCCGGCGGGAATAGCGTGGTAGAGAAAGGCCGCGTGCATGGCCTCGCGCACGGTGTCGTTGCCGCGGAAGGCGAAGGAGACGTTGGAGAGCCCGCCCGAGACCTTGGCGTGGGGCAGGTTCGCCTTGATCCGCCGGGTCGCCTCGATGAAGGCGACGGCGTAGTCGTCATGCTCCTCGATGCCGGTCGCCACGGCGAAGATGTTGGGGTCGAAGACGATGTCCTCGGGCGGAAAGCCGGCTTCGTCCACCAGCAGGCGGTAGCTGCGCGCGCAGATCGCGAACTTCTGCTCGGCCGTCTCCGCCTGCCCCTCCTCGTCGAAGGCCATTACGACGGTTGCGGCGCCGTAGCGCCGGATGCGCCGCGCCTGGTCGAGGAACGGCTCCTCGCCCTCCTTCAGGCTGATCGAGTTCACGATGGCCTTGCCCTGGACGCATTTCAGCCCCGCCTCGATCACCGACCATTTGGAGGAATCGATCATGATCGGCACGCGGGCGATGTCCGGCTCGCCGGCGATCATGTTGAGGAAGACGGTCATGGCGCGCTCGCTGTCGAGCATGCCCTCGTCCATGTTGACGTCGATGACCTGCGCGCCGCTTTCCACCTGCCGGCGGGCGACGTCCAGCGCGGCCTCGTAGTCCTCCGCCTCGATCAGGCGGCGGAAAACCGCCGAGCCGGTGACATTGGTGCGCTCCCCGATATTGACGAAGCGGGCGCTGGCGCGCGCGTCGCGTTCGCTCATGCCGCAAGGACGAAGGGTTCGAGCCCGGCAAGGCGCATGCGCCGCTCCATCCGGGGCGGCTTGCGCGGCGTCACGCCCGCGACCGCCTCCGCCACGGCTTCGATATGCGCGGGCGTGGTGCCGCAGCAGCCGCCGACCAGGTTCACCAGCCCGTCCCGCGCCCAGGCGCCCAGATGGGCCGCGGTCGTCTCCGGCGTCTCGTCATAACCGCCGAAGGCGTTGGGCAGGCCGGCATTGGGATAGGCGGAGATCAGCGTGTCGGCCACGCGCGCCATGTCGGCGAGGAAGCCGCGCATCTGCTCCGCGCCGAGCGCGCAGTTGAGGCCGGCGGCGAAGGGCCGGGCATGGCGCACGGAATACCAGAAAGCCTCCGGCGTCTGCCCTGAGAGCGTGCGGCCCGACAGGTCCACCACCGTGCCGGAGACGATGACCGGCAGGCGGCGGCCGCGCGCCTCGAACACCTCCTCGACGGCATAGAGCGCGGCCTTGGCGTTCAGCGTGTCGAACACCGTCTCGATGACGATGAGGTCCGCCCCGCCGTCGATCAGGCCCTCGGCGTTCTCCCGATAGGCGATGCGGAGCATGTCGAAATCGGCGTTGCGCGCCGCCGGGTCCTCGACATCGGGGGAAATGGAGGCCGTGCGGTTGGTCGGCCCGATGGCACCCGCAACCCAGCGCGGCCTGCCGTCGCGGCGTCCGTCCACGACCGTGCGCGCAATCCGGGCCGACGCCTCGGCGACCTCGCGGGCGAGGTCTTCCATGCCGTAATCGGCGAGGCTTATCCGGTTGGCGTTGAAGCTGTTGGTCTCGACGATGTCCGCGCCGGCGTCGAGGAAGACGTTGTGGATGTCGGCGATGGCGTCCGGCAGCGTCAGGCTCAACAGGTCGTTGTTGCCCTTCACATCCTGCGGCCAGTCGGCGAAACGCGCGCCGCGGAAGTCGGCCTCCTCCAGACCGAGCTGCTGGATCATGGTGCCCATCGCGCCGTCGAGCACGAGGATCCGCTCCGCCGCGGCCGCTTCCAGCGCCGCTCCGCCTACTTCCGTCATAGCCTCCAAATCCGCTTTCGGGACGATTTCCGTCCGCCGGGAGGTATAGCCCCTTCGCCGCGCCGTGCAAGCGGAGGGGCAGGTGTCGGCGGGCGGGAAACATGCTAAGCGGGCCGGATCATGGAACTTCTTGCCGTCCTTGTCCGCGCCGCCTTCCGGCTCCTCAGGCAGCGGCGCCGGCGCCCGCCCGGCCGCAGGCGGCGCCCGCCAGCACCGGAAGCCGGCAGCGTCATCGCCGGCAAGGCATGGGTGACGGATGGCGACAGCCTCCGGGTCTCCGGCCACAGGATCCGCTTCTCCGGTCTCGACGCCCCGGAGCTGGACCAGTGGGCCAAACACCGCGACGGCACCTGGTTCAAACACGGCAAACGGGTCAAGCGTGCGCTCATCCGCACGGTCGGCGGCCGGCAGGTCGAGGTATCCGTGGAAGGGACCGACCGGCATGGCCGCGTGCTGGGCCGCGTAACCTGTGGCGGCAAGGATGTGGGCGCCTGGCTCGTCCGCAACGGCCACGCCATCGCCGCCTATGGAGACCGCTACAAGGACGTCGAGAACGAAGCCCGCCGGGAAAGGCGCGGCCTCTGGGGCCATGATGTAGCTTTCGACCCGCGAGACTGGCGGCGGAGGCAGGCGGAGCGCGGGTAAAGCCGCGCCGCGCTGGCCTGCCATGTGGGCCGACTGCCGGGCCACTCCAGTCGAATGTCAGGGCAATCGGAGCAAGTCTCCCTCAGCCCTCGGCCTTTCTCCGCGACTCATAGAGGTCGATCAGCTTGAGCGCGTCGGCGGCGTCCATGCGGCCGAGGGGGCCGTCGCTGTAGCTGGACACCTCGACCGTGCCATTGCCGTCGAGGATGAACTCGGAGGGCTGCACGATCTGGCGGCGCTCCTCCCACCAGGCCCCGACCCGGTCTCCGTCCGCGCGCGTCATGCCCCAGGCGAAGGGAAAGCTCTTCCCGTCCGCCAGCTTGCGGGCATTGTCCTCATCATCCACGCTGCCGGCGAGGATGGAGACGCCGCGCGCCTCGAACTCCGGCCATAATTCCTGGAAGCCGTCCAACTGACGGCGGCAATAGGGTCACCAGTGGCCGCGGTAGAACAGCACCACCTTCCAGGCGCCCGGCATGTCGGCGGGCACCTCCGCCGGCCCCCGGTCCAGCAGGTTCAGCGAAAGGGCCGGAAACGCGGCGCCGATACCCAGCTTCTCGCCCATGGCGATATCCCTCTCCATCCGAATGCGGGCTATCCTGACACGCGCGCGGCAGCGGGACAATCGCCGCTATCCTGCCGCGTCGCAGGTCCGTGTCGGCAGGCCGGGTCCGCCGGTGCGGACGCTGCGGCGCTCGAACAGGAAGACATCGTGCCAGACGCCGTCGAGATGCCCGTAGCGCTCCCGGCGGCCGACCTCGCGGAAGCCGCATTTCCGGTGGAGCGCGATGCTGGGCCCGTTGGCCGCCATGATCTGCGCCTGGAGCGTCCAGTAACCCTCCGCCTCGGAGGCCGCGATCAGGCCTTCCAGCAGGGCCGTCCCGGCTCCCGATCCTTTCGCGCTTTCGCCGACATAGACGCTGACCTCAGCGACACCGGCAGCGCCTCACGTATCCGGCGCCGGCGTCAGCGCCGCCCAGCCGACGGCGCGGCCGTCGCCGCCGCGCACGACCAGCCGCCCGACAGCCAGATGGCCCTTGTTCCATGCCTTCCAGCTCGGCGGGTTCTTCATGAAGGCGGCGATGCCCGTGCGGAGACCCGCGCGGTAGATGGCGCGGACCTCGGGCCAGTCGCTGTCCCGCATCGCGTCGATGGCGATCATCGGTCGGGCTCGGTCGGTTCCTGCGGCGGCATTGCCGGTAATTCTGTGCGCCCGCCGGCCCGGCCGGTCAAGAGGCTGTATTGGGGCTTGACTCGGCCGTGAATAGAACAAATATTGAACCAATGTTGCCTTTATGCCCCAGGAAGGACCCTGCCGGCCTCGCCGCGCTGCGCCGGCGGATCGCGCTGCTGGAGCGCCGCACGGCGGTTGCGGACCCGGCGGGAGGCGGGGCGGTGGAAGCCTGGCGGCTCGGTCTCGACGCCCTGGACGCCGCCCTGCCGGAAGGCGGGCTGGCGCCGGGCGGGCTGCACGAGGCGGCCGGCGCGGCGTCGGGGGACGGACCGGCGGCCGGCGCCTTCCTCGCAGCCCTCCTCGCCCGGCTCCGGCGCCGGGACGAACGGCTCGCCGTGCTGGTCTGCCAGAGCCGGACAAGCCCCTTCGGCCGGCTCTACGGGCCGGGCTGGCGGGACCTCGGTTTCGAGCCAGCAGACCTGCTGCTGCTCTCCGCCCGCCGCGACCGGGATGTCGCCTGGGCGATGGAGGAGGGATTGCGCAGCGCTTCGCTGGCGGCGGTGCTGGGCGAGGTCGAAAGCCTCGATTTCACCCTGAGCCGCCGGCTCGCGCTCGCCGCCCGCGAGAGCCTGACCCCCGCCCTGCTGCTGCGCCGGGACGGCCTCGGACCCGCAAGCGCCGCCTTCTCTCGCTGGCGGGTCGCAGCGGCGGCAGGCCGCGCCGCCCCGTTCGACGATGCCGCACCCGGCCTGCCGTGCTGGCATCTGGAACTGCTGCGCTGCCGGGGCGGGCGGCCTGCAACATGCGATGTGGAGTGGAACCGTGAGACGGCTGATTTCGGTATGGCTGCCGCGCTGGCCGATCCACCGGCTGCGCCGCGCGCGGCGGCCCGCCGCCCTGCCCTTGCGCACGCCGCCGGCTGAGCGGGTGCCGTTCGCGCTCACTGCGCCGGGCCGCCATGGCGCGGTGCTGGCGGCGGTCAACCGGCAGGCCGAAGCGGAAGGGCTCGCGCCCGGCATGCGCCTGGCCGATGCCCGCGCCCTGCTGCCCCGCCTCGCCGCCGCCGAAGCCCGGCCGGCGGAGGACCGGCGCGGGCTCGAACGCCTGGCGCTCTGGTGCAACCGCTTCACACCCTGCTGCGCGGTGGACGGCGCGGACGGCCTGCTGCTCGACATTGCCGGCGCCGATCATCTCTTCGGCGGCGAGGCGGCGATGGCGGCGGAGGTGGAGGCGCGCATCGCGGGCCTCGGCTTCGAGGCGCGGACCGGCCTTGCCGACACGCCGGGCGCCGCCTGGGCGCTCGCCCGCTTCGGCCGGGAAGGCAACCGCATCGCCGCGCCCGGAGATACTGCGGCGGCACTTGGCCCCCTGCCGGTCGAAGCGCTCCGGATCGCGCCCGAGGACGCCCGCCTGCTGCGCCGCCTCGGCCTGGCGACAATCGGCGCGGTGGACGCCCTGCCCCGTCCGTCGCTTGCACGCCGGTTCAACTGCGGGGAATGGAGCGACACCGTTCTGGAACGCCTCGACCGCGCGCTCGGCCGCCGCCCCGACCCGGTCGCATCCCTGCCGCCGCCGCCCGCCTGCCTCGCGCGCCTCGCCTTCCCGGAACCGCTGATCGACCTTGCCGGGCTGGAGGCGGCGCTTGCCCGGCTTGTGGAAGACCTCTCCGCGTCGCTGGAGCGGGACGGGCTCGGCGCGCGGGAACTCGCGCTGCTGTTCTGCCGGGTGGATGGCGGCGCGGCGGAGCGCGGCGTCTCGACCGCGCGCGCCACACGCGACGGCGCGCATCTCCGACGCCTCTTCGAGGGCAAGATCGAGACCGTGGACCCCGGCTTCGGGATCGACGCGATGGCGCTCCATGCCGTCCGCGCCGAGCCGCTTGCGCATGAGCAATTCCGGCTGGCGGAAGGCGGGCGCGGCAGCAACGAACCCGGCCCCCTGATCGACCGCTTGCAGGCCCGTCTCGGCGAAGGGTCGGTCTCTCGCCTCGCGCCGGTCGCAAGCCACCTGCCGGAACGCGCCGAGCGGTGGGCGGCGCCCGGCCGGGAAGGCGAGGCCTGGCCCGTGCGGCCGGGCCTGCCGCAGCGCCCCTTCCGCCTGTTCGACCGGCCCGAGCCGGTGGAAGTCATCGCCGAACTGCCGGACGGACCGCCGGCGCTGTTCACCTGGCGCCGGCTGCGCCGCCGCATCGCCCGCGCCGAGGGGCCCGAGCGCATCGAGCCGGAATGGTGGACCGGCGGCTCCGGTAGCGACCCGCGCGACTATTACCGCGTCGAGGATGTGGAAGGCCGGCGCTACTGGCTCTACCGCGCCGGGCTCTACCGGAACGCCGGCGGCAAGGGGCCGCCCCGCTGGTATATCCACGGACTCTACGGATGAGCGGGATCCCTTACGCGGAATTGCAGGCGGTCAGCAATTTCAGCTTCCTGCGCGGCGCCTCCCATGCGGAGGAACTGGTGGAGGAAGCCGCGCGGCTCGGGCTCGCGGCCATCGGCATCGCCGACCGCAACACGCTTGCCGGCGCGGTGCGCGCCCATGTGGCGGCGAAGCGGGCCGGCATCCGCCTGCTGACCGGGGCGAGGCTCGACCTCGCGGACGGCGCCTCTTTCCTCTGCTACCCCCGCGACCGCGCCGCTTACGGCCGCCTCTGCCAGCTGCTTACTCTCGGCCAGCGGCGCGCGGGCAAGGGCGAATGCGTGCTGCACCGGGAGGACCTGCTTGCCCATGCCGGGGGGCAGCTTCTGATCGCGCTGCCGCCGGAGCCCTGGCGCGAGGATTTCGAGGCGGAGCTCGCCGGCCTCAGCCATGCGCATGACGGCCCGCTCTATCTCGCCGCGCACATGCTCTACCGGGGCGGCGACCGCGCCCGCCTTGCCCGCCTGGCGGCGCTGGCGGAGCGCGCCGGCGCGCCGCTCCTCGCCACCAACGACGTCCACTACCACCGCCCCGAACGCCGCCCCCTCCAGGATGTGCTGACGGCCGTCCGCGAGCATGTGACCGTGGCGGAAGCGGGCTGGCGCCTCGCCGCCAATGCCGAGCGTCACCTCAAGGACGGAGCCGAGATCGCACGGCTCTTCCGGGGCCACGAGGAGGCGGTTGCGCGGAGTCTCGAAGCGGTCTCGTTCTGCAGCTTCAGCCTCGACGAACTCGCCTATGAATATCCCGACGAGCCGGTTCCGGCCGGCAGCACCCCGCAGCAGCATCTGGAGGCGCTCGCCTGGAAGGGCGCGGCCTGGCGCTATCCGGACGGCGTCCCGGAGAAGGTCGCCGCTGCGCTCCGGCACGAGCTCGGGCTGATCGGCGAGCTGGACTACGCGCCCTATTTCCTCACCGTCCACGACATCGTGTGCTTCGCCGACAGCAAGGGTATCCTCTGCCAGGGGCGGGGCTCCGCGGCGAACTCGGCGGTCTGCTACTGCCTCGGCATCACCGCCGTCGATCCGGCCCGGATCGACCTGCTGTTCGAGCGCTTCGTTTCCCGCGAGCGCAGCGAGCCGCCCGACATCGATGTCGATTTCGAGCATGAGCGGCGCGAGGAGGTAATCCAGTACATCTACGGGCGCTACGGCCGCCAGCGCGCCGGGATCGCCGCCACCGTCATCTCCTACCGCGCCCGCAGCGCGGTGCGCGATGTCGGCAAGGCGATGGGACTGTCCGAGGACACCGCTGCCGCGCTCGCCGCGGCCGTCCGCGACATGCGCCGCGAGGGGGTCCCTGAAAAGCGGCTCCGCGAAGCCGGGCTCGACCCTGCCGACGCGCTGCTGCGCCGGACCGTTGCGCTCGCAACCGAGCTGCAGGGCTTCCCCCGCCACCTCTCCCAGCATGTGGGCGGTTTCGTGCTGACCCGCGGCCCGCTCGACGAGAGCGTGCCCATCGGCAATGCGGCGATGGAGGAGCGCACCTTCATCGAGTGGGACAAGGACGACCTGGAGGCGCTCGGCCTGATGAAGGTCGATGTGCTGGGCCTCGGCATGCTGACCTGCATCCGCAAGGCCTTCGAACTGCTGGCGGCGCACAAGGGCCTGGACCTCACGCTCGCCACCGTGCCGGCGGAAGACGGGCAAGTCTGGGACATGATCTGCCGGGCCGACACGGTGGGCGTCTTCCAGATCGAGAGCCGGGCGCAGATGAACATGCTGCCGCGCCTGAAGCCGCGCAGCTTCTACGACCTGGTGATCGAGGTGGCGATCGTGCGCCCGGGCCCGATCCAAGGCGACATGGTGCATCCCTATCTGCGCCGGCGGGACGGGCTGGAGGAGGTGGTCTATCCGGCCCCGGCGCCGGAGCACGGGCCCCCGGACGAGTTGCGCAAGGTGCTGGAGAAGACGCTCGGCGTGCCGCTCTTCCAGGAACAGGCGATGCGCGTCGCCATGGAGGCGGCCCGGTTTACGCCGGACGAGGCCAATGCGCTGCGCCACGCCATGGCGACGTTCCGCAAGCGCGGCACGCTCGGCCTGCTCCGGGACCGGATGGTGGGCCGCATGACCGCGCGCGGCTACGACCCGGAACTGGCGGCGCGCTGCTTCCGCCAGATCGAGGGCTTCGGGGACTACGGCTTTCCGGAGTCGCATGCCGCGAGCTTCGCACTCCTGGCCTATGTCTCCTCATGGCTCAAATGCCACCATCCGGAGGTCTTCGCCTGCGCGCTCCTGAACGCGCAGGCGATGGGCTTCTACGCCCCCGCCCAGATCGTGCGGGACGCCCGCGAGCACGGGGTGGAGGTGCGCCCGGCGGATGTCCATGCGAGCGGCTGGGACAACAGCCTGGAACGCAGGGCGGACGGACGCCACGCGCTCCGGCTCGGCCTGCGCCAGATCGGCGGCCTGCGCAAAGAGGACGCCGAGTGCATTCTCGCCGTGCGCGGCGAGCGGCCCTGGACGGATATTGCCGCCATGCAGCGCGGGACCGGGCTCGGAGCCGCCGCCATGGAGACGCTGGCCGCCGCCGACGCCTTCGGCTCCATGGGAATCGACCGGCGCGGGGCGCTCTGGCAGGCCCGCGCCTTGCCGAAGGCGCCGCCACTGCCTCTTTTCGAGGCGGCGGGCAGACCCGCCGAGGGTACGGAACCGCCGGCCTTGCTGCCTGCCATGATGCCGGGCGAGGAGGTCGTCGAGGATTACAGGACGCTCAGGCTCTCGCTCCGGGCGCATCCGCTCTCCTTCCTGCGGGCGCGCCTGGCAAAGCGGGGCGCGCTTGCGGCCGAGGCCATCGCCCGCTCCCGCGACGGAGAGCGCGCCGCCGCCGCCGGCCTCGTGCTGGTCCGCCAGCGCCCCGGCAGCGCCAGCGGCGTCATCTTCATGACGCTGGAGGATGAAACCGGCGTCGTGAACATCGTGGTCTGGCCGCGCGTGCTGGAGAGTTTCCGCAAGGCGGTGCTCGGCGCGCGGGTCGCGATGGTCCGGGGCCGCGTCCAGCGCACCGCCGACATCGTCCATCTTGTCGCCGACCGGCTGGAAGACCTGACCGGCTGGCTCGACCTGCTGACGCCCGACGGCGATGCCGGCAAGCCGTCGCCCGGCCCCGTCGCCTTCCCCTCGCGCCACCCGCGCAACCTCCGCACGATCCCCAAGTCGCGCGACTTCCGTTGAGGCGGCCGTGGCAGAAGCTTCGCCATTGTGCGAGACTGTTGTAGTCGAAAGGGCCGGGAAAGCACTGCCATGACCCCGGAGGTCATCACAACATTGGTCGCGGCCGCAGGCGTCATCGTTGCGCTGGGTGGGCTGATTGTGAGCCTCTTCCCCTGGCTGCGTTCCGATATCAAGACGCTCGACATGAAGGTGGCCGATCTGGGCGAACGTGTAGCGCATCTGGGTGAGCGCGTGGCGCGGGTCGAAGGGAAGCTCGAATTCCTCGAGCACTACATCACCCGGCAGAACGAGCCGCCCCCCGCCCCGGCCGAATAGGGCGCCCGCCCGCACATTTCCCTGCCGCCCGAAACCGCTTACGCTCCCGCTTCCGGAATACTGCAGGGACGGAAGGAAGCTGCGCGATGGCGGAAGCCGAGTTCGACTACATCGTCGTGGGCGCGGGGTCCGCAGGCGCCGCACTCGCCAGCCGGCTGACCGAGGACCCGGACTGCAAGGTGCTGCTGCTGGAGGCCGGCAAGGCGAGCCACCCTTATTCGCGCTTCCCGATCAGCTTCGGCCTGCTGATCGACAACCCGGCCGCCAACTGGTGCTTCATGTCCGACCCGGAGCCGACCACCGCGAACCGCGAGATTCCGGTGCCGCGCGGCAAGCTGCTCGGCGGGTCCAGCAGCATCAACGGCCTCGTCTATGTGCGCGGCCAGCCGCTCGACTACAACACCTGGGCGCAGATGGGCAATCGCGGCTGGACCTGGGAGGACGTGGCGCCCGTCTTCAAGCGCATGGAAAGCTACGAAAAGGCCGGCGACGGCATCAGGGGCGAGGACGGGCCGCTCCAGGTCACCGAGGTGCCGGACCGGAACCCGCTCTACGACGCGCTCTTCGCCGCCGCCGCCGAAGTCGGCCACAAGATCAACCCGGACTACAACAGCCCCGACCAGGAAGGCGTGGTCAAGACGCAGGTGACGATCAAGGACGGGCGGCGCATGTCCACCGCCCACTGCTACCTGAAGCCCGCCGGGAACCGGCCGAACCTCCGGATCGTGACGGAGGCGCATACCCGCCGGGTGCTGCTGGAGGGCAGGCGCTGCGTGGGCGTCGCCTACGAAAAGGGCGGGCAGACCGTCGAGGCGCGGGCCGGGCGCGAGACAGTGCTGGCCGCGGGCGCGGTCTGCTCCCCGCAGATCCTGGAGCTCTCCGGCATCGGCCGCCCGGAGGTGCTGGGGGCGCACGGCATCGAGGTGCAGCACGAACTGGCCGGCGTCGGCGAGAACTTCCGCGACCATATCAACGCCCGCATCCAGTGGCGGGTGACGGCGAGGGGCGTTTCCTACAACGAGCGCATGGGCACGCTGTTCGGCAAGGCCGGGCAGGTGCTGCGCTACGCGTTCACGCGCGGCGGCTTCATGAGCCTGCCGTCCGCGCCGCTGCTCGCCTTCCTGCGCACCCGGCCCGAGCTGGAGACGCCGGATGTGCAGATGCACCTGGTGCCCTATGCGGTAAAGGACCCCAAGCGCCGGTTGCTGCAGCCCTTCCCCAGCATGACCATTGCCTGCTACCAGCTCAGGCCCGAGAGCCTGGGCTCGATCCACATCCGCTCCGCCGACCCGGACGCGCAGCCGGCGATCCGGTTCAACTTCCTCGCCGACGAGATCGACCAGAGAGCGATGACCGGCGGCTTCCGCATGATGCGCGAACTCATGGCGGCCGAGGCCATGGCGCCGCTGCGGGGCGCGGAGTTCGACCCCGGCGAGCAGGTGGCGAGCGACGACGAGATCCTGGACTGGATCCGCAGCAACTCGCAGACCGCCTACCACCCCATCGGCACCTGCCGCATGGGGCCGGGGCCGGAGGCCGTGGTGGACGACCGGCTCAGGGTCCACGGGCTGGAGGGCCTGCGGGTCGCGGACGCCTCGATCTTCCCGACCATGCCGTCCGGCAACACCAATGCGCCCTCGATCATGATCGGCGAACGCTGCGCCGACTTCCTGCGCGGCCGCGAATAGGCCCCCCGGGCCGCCTTATTTCGGCGGGTGAGCGCGGACGGCGTCTTCGTTGACCTCCGCGCCCCAGCCGGGGCCCGTCGGCAGAATGAGCTCGCCGTTCTCGATCCGGGGCGGCACCGTCACAAGGTCGTCCTTCCACGGCACGTCGTCGATGTCGATTTCCATGATGCGGAAGTTCGGCACGGTCGCGCAGAGATGCGCGCTCATCAGCGTCGAGAGATGGCCGTAGAAGTTGTGCGGCGCGATATTGACCTCCCAGGCGTCGCACATGGCGGCGATCTTGAGGCTTTCGCTGAAGCCGTTCCAGGGCACGTCGATGATGGCCGCATCCATGGAATAGCGTTCCAGGAAGGGCCGGAACTGGCGCCGCCCGTACAGCGACTCGCAGGACGCGATGGGCGTTTCAACCGACCGGCGGATCATGGCCAGTCCCTCCGGGTCGTAATTGTCGATCTCGATCCAGTAGAGGCCGAGATCGTCGAGCGCGCGGGCGAGCGCCATGTAGCTGTCGGTGCGGAAGTTGAAATTGAGGTCCACCAGGATGTCGACCCGCCCGCCGCTGCCCTCCTGGAAGGCCGAGATCTGGTTGCGGAGCGCTCGCACCGTTTCGCGGGAAAGGTTGAGCTCCGGCCGGTCGCCGACCGAGCGGGCGAAGCCCGGCATGTAGACATAGGGCTCGGAGCCGTCGAAGCGGTACATGTTGCACTTGAGCGCGGTGAAGCCGCGCTCACGCACCCGCGCGCCAAGCGCCTCCACATCGTCGAGGCTCCGCAGCGGCTGCTCGCCGATCACCTCCGCATGGTTCACCAGGTAGGTGCCGCAATGCGACCAGTAGAGCCGGAAGCGGTCGCGCACCGGCCCGCCGAACAGCTCATAGACCGGCACGCCGAGCGCCTTCGCCTTGATGTCCAGCAGCGCGTTCTCGATGGCGGCGATGGCCTGGGCGTTCATGCCGCCCGGCGCCTGGCGGGTCTGGGCGTAGAGCATGGCGCCGATCCGCTCGACCGGGCGCGGGTCGGCCCCGACGAGCGTCTCGCCGAGCGCGGCGATGACGGCGCTCAGGCCCCGGCTGCCATAGCTCTCATTGTATTCCGACCAGCCGACCAGGCCTTCGTCGGTCGTGATCTTCAGGAAGGAGATGTTCCGCCAGCCGGCGTCCACATGCAGGTTCTCGAATCCCCGGATCTTCATCGGCCTTGCCCCCTTCTTTTCCCTCTGCGGCCCTCCTGGGCGACTATGGCACGGTTTACACGGGCATTCGACGGCAACTCTCGCGCCACGGGGGTCATGAAACCAGGGCTTCGGGATCGAGCCGTTCCAGCCTGGCCGGATCGTATGGCCGCAGGTCCACCCCGCCATTCGCATCGCCGGCGATCAGCGCCGCCAGCGCCTCGCCCGTCGACGGGGCGTTGAGCATGCCCCAGACGCTGTGGCCGGTCGCCACATAGGCGCCGGCGATGCCCGGGACCGGCCCGATCAGGGGCAGGCCGTCCGCGGTGACCGGCCGGAAGCAGGCCTGCTCCGCCAGGACCCTGGAGGCCGCCAGAGCGGGCGCGACGCCCGCCGTCATCCGCCGCAGCCGCGCGCAGGCGCCGGCCTCGGGCAGCACGTCGGCCGGATCGACCGGCAGGGCGTGTTCGCCCGACAGGCCGCAGACATAGGTGGTGCCGTCCGGCCGCGGATTGATCTCGGGAGTGGCCGTCTCTCCGTCCCGGGTTTCCAGTTCGACGAACAGCGAGACCGGAGAGGGCTCGTAGTCGAAGACGAGACTGTGCCCCTTGATGCCGTAAACGGCGGGCAGCGGAAGCCAGCGGCAGGCCAGCAGCGACCACGGGCCCATGGCGACGACGACGGCGTCGGCGGACACTTCCGTCCCGTTGATGACCGCGCCCGCCGCGCGCACGCCGTCCGGCGCGAGCGCGATATCCCGGACGCATCCCTCGATCAGCCGCGCGCCGCGCTCGGCGGCGCTCGCCATCATCGCCTCGGTGAAGGCCGCCGGATGGATCTGCGCCGTCGTGTCGGGGCTCCCGAGCTTTCCATGCACGGCGCTGCCGCCGGCCAGCCAGTCGGGAGAGGGCAGGCGCCTGAACCGGCCGACATCCCGCCGGGCGCTCGCGACGACGCCGAGCGTCTCGACCCGTCGATACCCCCAGTCGCGGCCGAGGCTCCCCGCCAGTTCCGCATGCAGGTCGAAGCCCCGGCGCGCCAGCGCTTCCAGGGGGGAGCCGTCGCACCAGTCGCGCGCGAGGAACCCGCCCGACTTGCCGGAAGCGGCGTTGGCGACGCCCGCCCGCTCGACGACGAGCGCCTCCACGCCGCGAAGGCTCAGGAAATAGGCAAGCGACGTCCCGATAACGCCGCCGCCGCAGATCAGCACCCTCATACCGCCCGCCATGACCGCCCGGCGGGGCCGGCGTTCAGGACAGCTCCGGCATGTTGCCCGCGCGGCTGGCGAGGGGAATTTCGGTCATTCCCGCAACGTCCCGCGCGGCTTCCACCGCCTCGCCCGTGCCGACGCCGCAATCGACGCCCAAGGCGTTCAGGAAACTCACGATATCCTCCGTCGGCAGGTTGCCGACCGACCCGTAGTCGCCGGGAAAGGCGATGCCGCCGCCGATGCCGCAGATCGACCCCTCGACCATCGCGACGCCCGCATCCAGCGCCGCCATCACATTCGCCTGCGCCCAGCCCCGCTTCTCGTGGACATGGAAGCCGAACTCGCAGTCCGGGAAGCGGTCGAGCGCCATGCGGAAGAGCGTGCCCACCTGTCGCGGCTCCTCCATGCCGGTGCTGCCGGCGAGATAGAAGCGCCGCACGCCCAGGTTGCGCAGCCGGTCCACGCAATCGAGCGTGCGCTCCGGCGCGATGACGCCCTCATAGGGGCAGTAGAGCGACATGCCGAGAGCCATGATGAAGGCCCGGCCGGCCTCGTCGGCGACGCGGAAGCAGTCCCCGCCCGCCCGGATCGCCTCGTCCACCGTCATGTTCTGGTTCTTCGCCATGTAGGTGCCGCTCACCGTCATGAGGCCGAGTATCTCGTCGATATCGGTCTCGACGGCGCGGAGCGCGCCGCGCTTGTTCGGCACGAGCGCGCGATAGACGGTGCCCTCGCGCCGCTTCACCCGCGAGACGACCTCCTCGGCGTCCGTCAGCATCGGCACATAGCGGGGGCTGGCGAAGCTGGTGATCTCGATGACGGGAAAGCCGGCATCGGTCAGCCGGTCGATCATCCGGACCTTGACGTCGGTCTCGATCCAGCGGCCGAGCGACTGCAGGCCGTCGCGCGGGCCCACCTCGACCACGGTCACCCGTTCGGGCAGCGCCAGCATGTCCTTCCTCCCTCAGCCCCTCTTCCGGCCGCCGGCTCAGTCCAGCGGCAGGCCGGCCGCGCGCAACTCCACCTCGTCGAAGCCGAGCCGTTCCACGAGGACAGCCCGATTGTCGGCCCCGAGCTTCGGCCCGGCATGGCGGATCCCGCCCGGCGTGCGCGAAAACTTGCCGACCACGTTCTGCATCCGGATCGGCCCGCCAAGTTCCCCGTCCTCGACCGCGACGATGTTCTCCCGCGCCTTGTAGTGCGGGTCCTCGAAAATCTCCGCAATGCTGTTGCAGGGCGCGGCGGCCGCATCGAACCGGTCGAAGAGCGCGAGCAGGTCGTCGCGGTCGAAGCGCAGCATCGCCGCCTGGAGCGCCTCGTCGAGCGCCGGCGCGTTCTGGATGCGGAGCCGGTTGTCGAGGAACCGCTCGTCATGGACAAGCTCCGGCACCTCCAGCGCCTCGCACATGCGCTCGAAGGTGGATTGCGCGCTGCCCGAGATCGAGACCCACTTGTCGTCCTTCGTCCGGTAGGTGTTGCGCGGCGCGGTGAAGGGCAGGCGGCTGCCATTGCGCTCCTGCACGATGCCGAGCTGGTCGAAGTCCACCACCTGCGGGCCGAGCAGGGTGAAGAGCGGTTCGTAGATCGCGAAGTCCACGACCTGCCCCTTGCCCGACCGGCGCTTCTCCTGGAGCGCCACCATGGCGAGGAAGGCGCCCATCAGGCCCGAGCTCTCGTCGGCGAGGCCGAAGCCGGGCAGCAGCGGCGGCCGGTCGGCATAGCCGGTGATGTAGGCATATCCGGAATAGCCCTCGGCCAGCGTGCCGAAGCCCGGCCGGTGGCTGTTGGGGCCGGTCTGGCCGAAGCCGGTCAGCCGCACCATGATGAGGCCCGGATTGATTTCGCTCAGCACGTCGTAGCCGAGGCCCCAGCGCTCCAGCGTGCCCTTGCGGTAGTTCTCGACCACGATGTCGGCGTCCGCGACCAGGCGCTTGACGATCTCGACGCCGAGCGGCGTGCGCAGGTCCGCGGTGACCGAGCGCTTGTTGCGGTTCACCAGCTTGAACATCAGCCCGACGCCGTCCTTGTCGTTGCCCCAGAAGCGCAACTCGTCGCCGGTGTCCGGGCGTTCGATCTTGACGACCTCGGCGCCGAAATCGGCCAGGAACATCGTGGAAACGGGGCCGGCGAGGAAGTTGGAGATATCGACGACCTTGACGCCGGCAAGCGGCGGAGCGGCTTCAGGCATGGCCAGGACCCATTGCGGCGGGGGTGCGCGGGGCGCCCCACGGACCCCGGAACCGTGCCCCGAAACGACGGGCCGCGCAACCGCCGCCCGCGCCGGACGGAGCGGAAGGCCCCACGCCTATTCCGCCGCCTCCAGCTTGTCCTGGGTGCGCAGTTCGAAGTCGGCGGCGTCGTGGCGCTCATGCAGCTGGTCCTCGAGAGGGCCCCTGATCCGGTTGACCTTCCGCCCCCGGATGACGGCGTCCCGGGCCGCGATCTCGTCGTACCAGCGCACGACATTCCTGTAGTCCTGCACGGCGAGGAATTCGGCGGCGCCGTAAAGCGCGTCCGTCGTCAGCACGCCGTACCAGGGCCAGATCGCCATGTCGGCGATGGTGTAGTCGCCGCCCGCCACATAGCGCGTTTCGGCGAGCTGCCTGTCGAGCACGTCGAGCTGGCGCTTCACCTCCATGGTGTAGCGGTCGATCGGGTATTGCTGCTTGCTCGGCGCATAGGCGTAGAAATGGCCGAAGCCGCCGCCGAGATAAGGCGCGGAGCCCATCTGCCAGAACAGCCAGGAGAAGCACTCCGCCCGTTCCGAGGGGTCTTCGGGAAGGAAGGCGCCGAACTTCTCCGCGAGATAAAGCAGGATCGCGCCCGATTCGAACACGCGCGTCGGCTCGGGCGTGGAGTGGTCCACCAGCGCCGGGATTTTCGAGTTCGGGTTGATGGCAACGAAGCCGGAGCCGAACTGCTCGCCGTCGCCGATCCTGATGACATAGGCGTCGTATTCCGCACCGCTGTGTCCGGCCGCCAGCAACTCCTCCAGCATCACCGTCACTTTCACGCCGTTGGGCGTGGCCAGGGAGTAGAGCTGCAGCGGGTGTTTGCCGCGCGGCAGCTCCTGGTCATGCGTGGCTCCGGCGACGGGGCGGTTGATCGAGGCGAAGCGGCCGCCGCTTTCCTGCTCCCAGGTCCAGACTTTCGGCGGTTCGTAGGCGGAGGCGTCGGTCATGTCGTTGTCCTTCAAACGGGCATCGGGTGTGCGGGAAAACCGGAGACGGACGGTTTACCACCCCCGGACGCGGATTGCATGCGCCCGCGTTCGCCCGCCGCCGCCCACGCCGCGCTCCGCGCCCCCTCGCGATGTGTCATGGAATGTCATGTTCCGTCATGCGGTGTCATGATTTGCATGTGTGCAGCGCATATCCTGTGATCGTTTCGGGCATGGAGTTGTCGTTTCGGGCCGGTGCTCCCGGTATTCCGTTCCGTTTCCCCGGCTGTGCGTCTTCGGCATAAGTCTCTCCTTTCGAACCCTCTTCGTTCCGTTCTCCCCGCCGACCGGCTACCGGAGCGGCGGGACCCTGATTCGCGCGTATCCTGCGCGGGCGCCTGCGCGCGTGCCGGCGCGCGTATCGCGGCGGCGCGGCTCGTGCGCCTGATTGCGCGCGCGAGGCAGAGGGCGCACGTCTCCCGTCAGCTTCTCAGGGACTTTTCCACACCGGCGCGAAACGAAGCGGCCTCCGGACGCCGCTTCCTTCCTCTCGCCCTATACTAACACAGGTTTCCCCGGATCGGGCTTCGATCTGGAATTAATTCTGCAATTATGAACAAAAGGTAATATTTCCCCGCGCCTTCCGCCGGGAGTCGGGGAGGCGTAGGCTCGGTCCCGGCGCGATTCGGAGAGGAAACCGATGCCCGATACCCTGGCCGACCTGGTAACGAAGCGTTACGGCCCCGAGACGCCCGGCGGCGCCGGCCTGCCGGCCGAAGGCCCGCTCGCGGCGATCCTCGACCGACGCACCCACCGCCGCTACGCCGACCGGCCGGTCCCGGAGGACATGCTGGACCTGCTGTTCGCCTGCGCCTTCTCCGCAAGCGCCAAGTCCGACCTCCAGCAGGCGTCGGTCGTGCGCGTTGCCGACCCGGCGCTCCGGGCGGAGGTTGCGGCGCTCATCCCGGGCATGCCGTGGATCGGCACGGCGCCGGTGTTCATGGTGTGGTGCGGCGACGGGCGGCGGATCAGGCGCATCTGCGAGTTGCGCGGCAAGCCCTTCGCCAACGACCATCTGGACGCCGCCTTCAACCCCGCTGTCGATACCGCGCTCGCCATGCAGACCTTCATCCTCTCGGCGGAGGCGATGGGGCTCGGCTGCTGCCCGATCAGCGTCGTGCGCAACCATTCCTTCCGGATCGGCGAACTGCTGGGCCTGCCCGAATGGGTGTTCCCGGTCGCCGGGCTCTGCGTCGGCTGGCCGGCGGCCCAGGGCTACATCTCCATGCGGGTGCCGCCCTCGGTCACGGTCCATACCGACCGCTATGACGACGACAAGCTGGCCGCCGGCATCGACGCCTATGACCGGCGC
The DNA here is from genome assembly GCA_022827685.1 of Alphaproteobacteria bacterium. Lineage (GTDB taxonomy): Bacteria > Pseudomonadota > Alphaproteobacteria > Bin95 > Bin95 > Bin95. The sequence goes on along the minus strand of JAJEIH010000053.1, from coordinate 81,542 downwards.
CGCGACGCGGTTTACAGCATTCCGGCGGACAAGCAGCGCGACCTGGACCGCTACGGCGAGGCCGCCTTCTACGGCTGGTCCGAGGACAAGGCGCGGCAGGTCTCGCACACCGAGCGCGAGGATTTCGGCGCCTTCCTGCGCCGGCAGGGCTACCGGCTGGACTGATGGCCGCCCGCCCTGCGGGGAGCGGTATCAGGCGCGTCTTCGCCAACCGCAACTACCGCCTCTACTTCACCGGCAATGTCGTCTCGCTGGTCGGCACCTGGATGCAGCGCACCGGCGTCGGCGCGCTTGCCTGGGAGCTGACCGAATCCGCGCTCTTTCTCGGCCTGGTCGCCACGGCCGAATTCCTGCCGTCCATCCTTCTGGGTCCTTTCGCCGGGGCGGTGGCCGACCGCCTCAGCCGGCTCGGCATTATCGCCGCGATGCACAGCCTGCTTTGCGTGCAGGCGCTCGCGCTCGGCCTGTTGACGGTCACGGGCCTGATAACGCCCGAGTCGCTTTTCCTGCTCACGCTCCTGCTGGGCGCGGCGACGGCGGTGGCCCAGCCTGCGCGCCTGTCGCTGGTGCCGTCGCTGGTCGGCCGCGAGGACATTCCCTCGGCAGTCGCGGTCAATTCGGTCGGATGGAACAGCGCGCGCTTCATCGGGCCGACGCTGGCCGGGCCGCTGCTGCTGCATCTGGGGCCGGTGTCCGGCGCGGGCTGGGCCTTCCTGTGCAACACGGCGACCTTCGCCGCCTTCCTCGCCGTGCTGCCGATGCTGCGGCTCGCCCCGGGCCTGCAGGCCGGCCGCGAACGCCGGGGCCTCTTCGCGGAGATCGGCGAGGGCTTCCGCCATATCGGCCGCCATGCCGGCGTCGGTCCGCTGATCCTGCTGCTGCTGGCCGGGGCGCTGCTGGTGCGGCCCTATGTCGAACTGCTGCCCGCCTTCGCCGATGTCGTGTTCGAGCGCGGCGCGGAAGGCTTCTCCATGCTGGTTGCGGCCAACGGGCTGGGCGCGCTCGCCGGCGGCCTCTGGCTGGCGCAACGGGGCAGCCGGCGGGGCCTGCCCGTCATCGTCTTCTCCGGGGCGGCGGTCCATGCGGCGATGGTGGCGCTGTTTTCCGTCATCGGCGATTTCCACCTTGCGCTCGCCGCGCTGGCGACGGCGGGCTTCGCCATGCTGGTCATGGGCGTCGGCGCGCAGAGCCTCATCCAGATGGCCACGCCGTCGGACATGCTGGGCCGGGTGCTGAGCGTTTACGGCCTCACCTTCCGCGCCGGCCCGGCGCTCGGCGCGCTCGCCATGGGCGCGCTCGCGGACCGCATCGGCCTCTCCTGGCCCGTGCTCGGCGGCGCCTGCCTCTGCCTGCTCGCCATCGTCCTGCTGCTCCGCCGCCTGCGCACCGTCCGCGCCGCGCTGGAGCCGGGTCGGTAGATGCGACGATGCCTGAACGCCGACACTTCATGCGCGACTAGCTGACGCGTTACGTTTTCCTATTGTATGAAGGGCTAAAATCAGCGACCATTGAGTTAGATGAAGCCTCTCCCAGTCGAGCAACACGGAAGGTGTATATGGATCGCGTTTCCCCCTCACTCACCAAAACAGCGTTCAATTGTCCGCATTGCGGTGCCTTAGCAAAGCAATTCTGGTATTCAACAAAAGCAAACAGTAATTCAAAGAATAGCCCGCTTCCAACCCTTATTGATGCAGATAAGCGAGAGAATTATTACAACAACACGTCAATTGACAATGAAACAAAGGAAAGATTGAAAAGTTGGATTGATCGTATGGTAGAGGGACATCCATTTCTAAGCGATAATGAAGAGAATTCCTATTCGTTCTCCGTATTTAATCTTTCAATTTCGGAATGCTTTAACTGCAAAAGAATTTCCATTTGGATTCACGACAAACAAGTCTATCCTCAACGTGGGGAGGCACCAATACCGAATCCTGATCTTTCACCTGATATACTTACGGACTATTGGGAAGCTAGTACCATCCTCGACTTGTCGCCAAGAGGAGCCGCTGCACTGCTCCGCCTCGCTATTCAGAAACTATGTAAGGAACTTGGTCAATCTGGGAAAGATCTGAACCAAGACATCGGAGCCTTGGTCGACGCAGGCCTTGATCCACTAATACAAAAGTCACTTGATGCGGTACGCGTAGTTGGCAACAATGCGGTTCATCCAGGTCAAATCGATCTTCGCGACAACAAAGAAACGGTGGAGAATTTGTTCAATATTGTTAATCTTATTGCGGAAAGAATGATTAGCATCCCCAAACGCGTAGAAGAACTTTACTCGTCTCTACCTAAGTCAAGTCTAGATCAAATTCAGAAACGAGACTCATGACAAAAATGAGCTGTTTCCTTCGATGAATTAGGAGGTATAATGGGGCTTCGCGTTGGCATGATAGGGATGCAGGTTATGAGGATGAATTTCTTAGGCTTCCGCGTGATGCTGTTCGCTCGCTGTCACACCGGAGACTCGCGTTGAACGTGATTCGTGTGCTTGCGCTTGCCACCGTCCTGTTGTCAGGTGCCGTCGTCGCCGACGATGGCGTGGTTATCTTCGAAGGCTACGATCCGCTTTGGCAAGCGCCGACGGTCATCGTAAAGCGTGGCGTCCGGTACTACATAGACGGTGACGAAATGGATCAACTCCGGCACCCAAAAATGCCCACCGACGGCCTTTCGCTCGCGCTTCGGGATCAGCGCGGCAATCCAGACAACTACTTCCTGATCCGAGACCGGAAGATGGACATTTACACCGATTGTGAGTTTGGCCCTTGCACCTGGAAACGGTCGATCAACCGCTCCAAGTGAAGCTCACAGCGTCGGCACCGTGTGTGTGCTCCATGCGTCGCGCAACGGGACCACCGGATAGCACCCGCGCGGTGACATTTGCTCTACCCTCGGCGCGCCTATGGCTCATGGCACTTGTAGAAGAGACCGTCCAAGGCCATAGTTCGAGGCTGGCGGCAGCTCGGGAGTCGGTCCATGTTGTACGTGATTGCCATCGTCGCGATAGCCGTCCTGCTGTTCGTCCTCGCGTCCCGCGATTACCGGAGAATGGAAAGAGGCGACGCCGTCCTGGCATCCGCCGGTCTTGTCGCCGCCCACGACCATCTGAGCCACGGCGCCGCTTCGGAGTCGTTTTTCGCGGGCGCGGCCTCCCATTCAGCCATGGACCACCATCACTGGGGCGACTCCGGCACCTATTAGGTCCGGGTCTCAACGACTCTCCATGTGAGGACAGCCGGGCCTTGCCGGGGGCGGGGCGATGGCGCACCATCGGCTGCGTTCCCGACGCGGATATGCCCTCCCATGGACCTCGACTACCGGCCCGACGCCCCCCGCGCGCTGGAAGGCGTGCGCGTTCTCGACATCTCCCGGCTCGTGGCCGGCAACGCGATCTCCCACGTGCTCGCCGACCACGGCGCGGAGGTCGTCAAGGTCGAGGACCCGGCCGAGGGCGACGCGCTGCGCCACTGGACCGCCGCCGGGGTCGCCTGCAGCTGGAAGGTGTATGCGCGCAACAAGAAGAGCATCTCGCTGAACCTCCGCAGCGAGAAGGGCCGCGAAGTCCTGCTGGAACTTCTGCCGACGGCGCAGGTGCTGGTCGAGAACTTCAAGGCCGGCGCGCTGGAGCGGATGGGGCTCGGGCCCGATGTCCTGCTGGCGCGCAACCCGAAGCTGGTCGTCGCGCGCGTCAGCGGCTACGGCCAGACCGGTCCCTACGCCCACAAGCCGGGCTTCGGCACACTGGTCGAGGCGATGTCCGGCTTCGCCTACAAGAACGGCTTTCCCGACAAGCCGCCGGCCCTGCCGCCGCTTGCGCTCGCCGACAATGTGGCCGGGCTCTACGGCGCGTTCGGCGTCATGGTGGCGCTCCGGGAGGTCGAGCTGAAGGGCGGCGAAGGCCAGGTGATCGACCTTTCCCTGCTCGAGCCGCTGGTGTCCATCCTGGGCCCGGACGCCGCGATCCACAGCGCGACGGGCACGGCCCCGGCCCGGCTCGGCAACGCCTCCAACACCACTTCGCCGCGCAATGCCTACCGGACGAAGGACGGCGAGTGGATCGCCATGAGCGGCTCCATGCAGTCGATGGCGATGCGCATCTTCCGCACCATCGGCCGCGCCGACATGTGCGACGACGCGCGCTACAACACCCAGGCCGCGCGTTCGGAAAACCGCGAGGAGGTGGATGCCATCGTCGGCGGCTTCATCGCGGAGCGCACGCTGGCCGAAGCGATGGAGGTCTTCGAGCGCGAGGGCGTGACGGCCGGGCCGATCTATTCCGCGGCGCAACTGAAGGAAGACCGCCACGCGAAGGAGCGCGGCGTGATCGTCAACCTGCCGGACGGTGAGCTCGGCAGCTTGCCCATGCACAATGTCGTCCCGCGCCTTTCGGGCACGCCGGGCGCCATCCGCACGCCCGCGCCCGAGATCGGCGCCCATAACGAGGAAATCCTAGGCGCTCTCGGCCTGGACCTCGACCGGCTCAAGGAGGAGGGGACGATATGAGCCTGCCCGTCTGGCGCTCGCTGCTGTTCATCCCGGCGACGGCGCGGAAGTTCATCGAGAAGGGCCCCGGCGTCGGGGCCGACGGGCTGATCCTCGACCTCGAGGACTCGGTCGCCGCCAATGCCAAGGAGGCCGCCCGCGCCGCCGCGCCGGACATCGTGCGCGGCTTCGCCTCGCAGGGCATCGACACGCTGGTGCGCATCAACCGGCCCTGGCGGCTGGCGGTGCGGGACCTGGAGGCCATCGTCATCCCGGAGCTGACCGGCCTGCTCTGCCCGATGGTGGATAGCGCCGAGCATGTGATCGCGCTCAGCCAGACGGTCGCCGAGCTGGAGGCCGAGCGCGGCATCCCGGCAGGGCAGGTGCGGCTCTGCATCGCCGTCGAGACGGCGAAGGGCTATCTCAACCTCCGCGAGATCGCCCATGCCGACCCGCGCAGCGTCTCGCTGTCGCTGGGCTCGGAGGATTTCGGCCTCTCCATGGGCATGACCGCCGACGAGGAAACGCTCTACGGCTTGAAGCAGCAGGTGGTCGCCTGCGCGCGGGAGGCCGGCATCCTGCCGATGGGCTTCGTCGGCTCCATCGCCGAGTTCCGCGACATCGAGGGCTTCCGGCGCATCGTCCGCCGGTCGAAGAAGATGGGCCTTTGCGGCGCGTCCTGCATCCACCCGAACCAGGTGCGGGTCTGCAACGAGGAGTTCGGCCCGACCGGGGCGGAGGTCGATGAGGCGAAGCGCGTGGTCGAGGCCTATGACGAGGCGCTGGCGCGCGGCGAGGGCGCCATCACCGTGGACGGAAAGATGGTGGACGTGCCGGTCGCCGAACGCGCCAAGGCCGTGCTCCGTATCGCCGACGCGATTGCGGCCCGGCAGGCGCGCTGACGGCTCAGACCCCCGCGGCGAAGAGCGCGAGGCCGGCGACGGCGGCGACGGCAAGCGTTCGGAACGCGCCGAGGCGGAGCACGAAGAGGGCGGCGGCTGCAAGCGCCGCGAGCGCGAGCGCCTTGAGGTCGAGGCTCGCCGGGTCCGGCAGATAGACGGAGATCAGGCCCGCCTCCGTCCGCGCGCCCTCGGCGAACAGCACGTTGAGGGCGAACCAGGCCGAGAGGTTGGCGATCACGCCCACCACGGCCGCCGTCACGCCGGCAAGCGCGGCCTGCAGTCCGGGCCGGCCCCTGAGGCGCTCGACATGCGGGGCGCCTGCGAAGATGAACAGGAAGCAGGGCGCGAACGTGACCCATAGCGTGAGCCCCGCGCCCAGCAGCCCCGCGACCAGGGGGTCGAGCCCGCCCGCCTCCCGCCACGCCGCGAGGAAGCCCACGAATTCCACCACCAGGATGAGCGGCCCGGGCGTCGTCTCGGCGAGCCCGAGCGCATCCAGCATCTCGCCGGGCGCGAGCCAGCCCCTCGCGGCCACGGCCTCCTGCGCCACCCAGGAGAGCACGGCGTAGGCCCCGCCGAAGGTCAGCACCGCCATCTTCGAGAAGAAGACGGCGATGCCGGAGAACACGTGCCCGCCGCCGAGCCAGGCGAGCAGAACCGCCGTCGGCAGCAGCCAGACGGCGAGCAGCAGGAGCGCCAGCCTGCCGGTTCCGGACCGCCTGCCGGCTGAGGCGACGGGACCGGCAGGCGCGGCCGCCTCCCCTGCCCCGCTTCCGCCGCCGAAGAGCGCCCGCGCGCCGCCGAGCAGCGCCGCCGCGGCGATGACGGCCGGGAAGGGCACGTCGAACAGGAAGAGCGCGGCGAACGCCCCGCAGGCCAGCAGCCATGCAAAACCGTCCCTGAGCGCCCGCGCGCCGATGCGGAGCAGCGCTTCCACCACCAGCGCCAGCACCGCCGCCTTGACGCCGAGGAAGGCCGCCTCGACCGCCGGCAGCCGCCCGTAGAGCGCATAGACCGCCGCCAGCGCGGCCATCACGACCGCGCCGGGCAGGATGAACAGGAGGCCCGCCGCGAGGCCCCCGCGTATGCCGTGCAGCAGCCAGCCGGTATAGGTGGCGAGCTGCTGCGCCTCCGGCCCCGGCAGCAGCATGCAGAAATTGAGCGCATGGAGGAAACGCGGCTCGTCGAGCCAGCGCTTCTCCTCCACCGCCACGCGGTGCATGAGCGCGATCTGCGCCGCCGGCCCGCCGAAGCTGGCGAACCCGATCCGCGTCCAGGCGGCGAGCGCCTCCCGGAACGGGACGGGCGCGGCCGGCGGCGGCGTCTCCGCGCTCAGCCGTCCCAGACCTGCTCGGGAAGCGGCAGGCCTCGGAAATCCTCGTCGCCGAGCGGCCCGTCGGTCTCGATGTCGAGCATCTCGTGGATCAGCATGAGTTGCCTGACATGCTGGGCCGGGTGCCAGACGGTGCGCTCGAACACCTCATGCAGCGCGTGCGCGCCGTAATAGGTGTCCACCGGGTCCGGTTTCGGCCCCGCCTCCCACCAGCGGGCGACCCGCGCGCGCACGGCCTCGCCATAGGCCACGATGTCGGCGACGGTCTGCATGTCGTCCGGCGGCGGCGCGGTCAGCGCCTCGTAGTTGACGGGCTCCCCGCTCTCCATCGCCGAGATCGTTGCGTCCGCAATGTTGAAGATGTGGTGGAAGAGCACGCGGTAGGCGCGGTCGCGTCCCGGCAGCTTGTCGCCGAGCCGGTCGTCCGGCACCTGGGCCACATAGCGCGCGGCGGCCGCCAGCACCATGTCGAGCTTCGCCGCCAGCTCCGCCATGGTCAGCTCCGGGCCCACATCCTCGTCGAGGCCGAGAAACGCCACCACGTCCGAGATCGCCTGGGCGAACACGAAATCGCTGCCGCGCGAGACGACCGGGATCGACTTCGCGCCGAGTTCGCGCAGCATGTCCATGCCGGTCGGATGGGTCGTCACGTCGATACTGTCGAACTCGATCCCACGGACCGAGAGGAACTCCTTGGTTCGCAGGCAGCTGGTTCAGCCGGGCCGCCAGAAAACCCTGATCGCCTCGCTCATGCGCAAGCCTCCTCTCCCGTCATGCGGCTCATCATAGGCCCATCGCCCGCGACCGGCCACGGTTTCGACAAGCCGATTGCGGCCCGCCCCTCCGTGCCCTAACCTTGCCCGAGGAGCGGAGAGGGGGTTTCCGGCGCGATGTCATTCCCGGCAATGCTCGAAAGGCTCGAGACCGGGCTCGCCTGGGTGAACGACCGCATGATGGTGGGCCTGAAATGGCTTGCGATCGCCCTGCTCGCCATCATGCTCATCATCGTCGATATCGCCGTCTTCATGCGCTACGTGATGAACGACGCGCTGGCCTGGTCGGAAGAGATCGCCAAGTTCGTCATGGTGTGGCTGACCTTCTTCGTGGCGCCCATCGGCTTGCGCATGGGCGCGCATGTCGGCATTGAGGTGATCCTCGGCCAGCTGCGCGGCAGGCTGCGCCAGTTCCTCATCATGATGATCTTCGCCGGCATCATCGCGCTCATGATCGTGTTCATAAAGGAAGGGGCGTTCATGACCTGGAACGCCCGCATCCAGCGCGCCTCCACCATCGATATCTCGATCTTCTACGTCTACATCTGCATGCCCGTCGGCAGTTTCGCCGTCGCCTTGGTGGCGCTGGAATACATGGTCAACGCGCTCCGGGGCGTCATAGACCCGGCCAATGCGAAGCCGACGCTGACGCAGCAGGACGCGGTCAGGGCGGACTGACGGAGGCAGCGGACGGAACCCATGGGCGTCACCTTTTTCTGGATATTCCTCGCCGCGATGTTCATCGGCATGCCGATCGTCTTCGCGCTCGGCTTCGCGCCCATGGTCGGCTTCCTGCTGGCGGAGAAGCCGATCTTCCTGAAAATGCTGTTCCAGCGCACCTTCGCCGGCATCCACCAGTTCCCGCTGCTCGCGATCCCCTTCTTCATCCTGACGGGCGAGGTGATGAACCGGGCCGGCATCACGATGAGCCTGGTCAATTTCGCCAACACGCTGGTCGGCCACCTGCGCGGCGGCCTGGCGCATGTGAACATCGTCACCAGCATGCTGTTCGCCGGCATCAGCGGCTCCGCCGTCGCCGACACCTCGGCGGTCGGCTCGATCCTGATCCCGGCGATGGAGAAGGACGGCTACAGCCGCAAATTCGCCGCCGCCATCACCGCGGCCTCCTCGGTCATCGGCCCGATCATCCCGCCGAGCCTCATCATGGTGGTCTATGCCTTCATCATGAATGTCTCGGTGGCCGGGCTGTTCGCCGCCGGGCTCATCCCGGGGCTCATGGTGGGCTTCATGCTGATGTCGGTGACGGGCATCATCTCCAAGCGGCGCAACTACCCCAAGGCGCACAGCCGCGCGACCGTCAGGGAGGTCGGCACTGCGGCCTGGGGCGCGGTGCTGCCGCTGATGACGCCGGTCATCATCCTGGGCGGCATCCTGGGCGGAATCTTCACGCCCACCGAGTCGGCGGCGGCGGCGGCCTTCTACGCGCTGTTCATCAGCCTGATCGTGCTGCGGACGCTGAAGTTCCGCGACCTGCCGGACCTGTTCCTCCACGCGGCGGTCACGTCAGGCGCGATCCTGCTCATCATCGGCACCGCGACGGCCTTCGCCGCCATCGCCAGCCTCTCGCAAGTGCCGGTCCATCTCTCCAATTTCTTCTTCAGCATCACAAAAGACCCGCTCCTGCTGCTGTTCTTCATCAACGTGCTGCTGCTGATCGTCGGCATGTTCCTCGACGCCGGCCCGGCCATCCTGATCCTCGGCCCGATCCTGGCGCCGACCATGACGGGGCTCGGCGTCGATCCGCTGCATTTCGCCGTCATCATGTGTATCAACCTGACGATCGGGCTGGCGACGCCGCCCATGGGGCTGATCCTGTTCGTCGCTTCCGGCATATCGCGATTGCGCGTCGAGGTGATCGCGCTCGAAATGCTGCCGCTGCTGGCGGTCGAGATCCTTGCGATCTTCGTCGTGACCTATTTCCCGGTCATCTCCATGTCGCTGCCCTACTGGCTCGGCTTCACCAGAAACGCGCCGGGTTTCTTCGTGTGACGCGGCAAATGGAGGACATCCGGCCCGAATAAAGCCGGCCGGAACGCTGCCGCAATCCCGCGGCTCTTACTACTTCCGAAGGGAGGAGGAAGATGAAGAAACATCTGGAACTGTTAGGCTCGGTCGGCGTCGGCCTCGCCGTCGCGCTCGGCGGAGCCGGCATGGCCGGCGCGGCGGATACGACCATCAAGATCTGCCATATCGGCTCGACCGACGACGAGGATCACAAGGGCTCGCTCGTCTTCGAGAACTTCGTCGAGTCGCAGACCAACGGCGCGGTGGAAGTCGAGATCTACCCGGCCGGACAGCTTTGCGGCAATTTCCGCCAGTGCCTCGAATCGGTCCAGCTCGGCACCTGCGAGATCACGGGAACGACCGTCGGCGGCATCGCCAACATCTTCCCGGAAATCCAGGTTACCGACCTGCCCTACATCTTCCCGAACGACCGCGTCGCCGAGAAGGTGATGAAGAGCCCGTTCATGGACGAGGTTCGCAAGGCGGTGCTCGAGAAGACCGGCACGCTGAGGCTCATGGGCCTCAACAACACCGGCGGCTGGCGCGACTTCTTCACCATCGACGTCACCATCAAGACGCCGGCTGACCTTGCGGGCGTGAAGATGCGCACCATCGAGTCGCCGCTGCAGGTCGAGATGGTCAACCTGATGGGCGGCAATCCGACGCCGATTCCCTGGCAGGAGCTCTACACCTCGCTCGCCACCGGCGTCGTGATCGGCACCAAGAACGGCATCACGGACATCGTGAACATGAAGTTCCACGAGTTCCTGAACCGCGTGACGCTCGACCACCACGCCTACATGTTCCTGTTCTGGTGGATGAACGACGACTTCCTGCAGGGCCTCTCGCCCGATCTGAAGCGGGTCGTCGCGGCCGGCTTCCATCACATGACGTCGATGGCCTCGGACGACCCGAAGTTCACGGCGCTCGCCGGCTACGCGGCCTTCAAGGAGAAGGGCGGCCAGGTCTATGTGCCGACGCCCGAGGAGAAGGCGCAGTTCGTCGAGTCCGTCCAGCCGCTGAAGCAGTGGTATGTAGAGCGCTTCGGCGACAAGTGGCTGAAGCTGCTTGAGGAATCCATCGCCCAGGCGGAGAAGGAGATCGAGGAAGAGGACGCGAGGCTGCTCAACTAGACAGCCCCTCTTCCACTGACCTGCCCGCGGCCGGTCCTGCCGGCCGCGGGCTTTCTTTTGCGCGGGCCGGGGCGACCCTCAAGATCCGGCCAGCAGCGCCTCCACCTCGGCGCGGTCGGGCATGGAGTGCGCCGTGCCGGCGCGCGTGACGGAAATGCCGGCGGCCGCGCAGCCGAAGCGGACGGCCGAGACCGGGTCCCGGCCCTCCGCCAGCGCGACGGCGAAGGCGCCATTGAAGGCGTCGCCCGCACCGGTGGTCTCCACCACCGGCCCCGCCTTGAAGGCGGGCACCAGGGCCGCGCCCGCCGGACCGTCGAGCAGCGCGCCGCGCGCGCCGAGCGTGATGACGGCCGCGCCTGCGCCGCGCTCCCGGAGCGCGGCCGCCGCCCGGCGCGCGCCCTCCTCGTCCTCCACGGACAGCCCGGTGAGCGCCTCGGCCTCGGCTTCGTTCGGCGTCACATAGTCCGAGAGCCGGAGCATCTCGTCAGGCGCATCCGCCGCCGGCGCGGGATTGAGCACCGTCGCCACGCCCGCCTCCCGCGCGATTGCGAGCGCCCGCGCCGCCGCCGGCAGGGGCTGCTCGAACTGTGTGACAAACACGGCGGCGGAGCGGATTGCGTCTGCCGCCGCATCGACATCCGCCTCGGAAATCTCGGCCGCAGCGCCGGTGCAGACGACGATGGCGTTCTCGCCCGAAGCCGCTTCCACAAGCACCGCAGCCGCGCCGGTCGCGGCCGTGTCGGAGCGCGCGACCAGGGGCTCGACGCCTGCCGCCGCCCATGCCGCAAGCCCCATATCGGCGAAGGAATCGCACCCGATCCGGGAAATGAACCCGACCTCGGCGCCGAGCCGGGCAGCCGCCACCGCCTGGTTCGAGCCCTTGCCCCCGGGGCTGAGCGCCACGCTCTCGCCGATGACCGTCTCGCCCATCCGGGGCAGGCGCGGCGTCCGGAAGGTCGCATCGACGACGAAGATGCCGAGAATCGCAATCCGCGCGGTCATGGAAACACTCTCAGGCCCCGGCCCGCAGGGGATGCGGCGCGGCACCCGCCGACGGCTTTGCACTCATTGACATGGGGAGGGCCTCCGGGCTGTATTCCCGGCCAACCTAGCGGCTCGGGACGCCGGCGAGAACCGCCCCGGCCCTTCGCATACCGAAACGACGGAAACACGGGAGAGACGAGGCATGGCCTATCGCGTAATGCTGCAAATGCCCTACACGGCGGGGCTCAAATCGGTGTTCGAGGGGCGCGACGATATCGCGGTCGAGCGCTTCACCGAACTCACCGAGGACAATATCCTGCAGCATATCGCCAACTACGATGCGGCGATCCTGGGCGTGGCGCCCTTCACCCGCCGGATCATCGGCAATGCCGAACGGCTGAAGATCGTCGCCCGCCACGGCGTCGGCTACGACGCAGTCGATGTGCCGGCGCTGACCGAGGCGGGTGTGCCGCTCGCCGTCGTCGGCACGGCCAATTCGATCACCGTCGCCGAGCATTCCCTGTTCTTCATGATGGCGCTCGCCAAGCGCGCCCTCCTCTACGACCGCGAACTGCGCAAGGGCAATTGGGATATCCGGTTCGAGACGCCGGCCTACGACATCGCCGGGCGGACCGTGCTGATCCTGGGGTTCGGGCGCATCGGCCGCCGGCTGGTGCCGCGCTGCGTCGCCATGGGCATGAACGTGCTGGTCCACGACCCCTATGTCATCCAGGACGCGATCGCGACCGCAGGCGCAACGCCGGTGGAGGACTGGCGGGCCATGCTGCCGAAGATCGACTTCCTCTCCGTCAACTGCCCGAAGAACGAGGAGACGGACGGCATGGTGGGCGCGGCCGAACTCGCCGCCATGAAGCCGACCGCCTTCGTCGTGAACACGGCGCGCGGCAACATCGTCGAGGAAAAGGCGCTCTATGATGCGCTCAAGGGCCGGGTGATCGCGGGCGCGGGCATCGACCCGTTCGTTATCGAGCCGGCCACGGCCGCCGAACCGCTGTTCGAGCTCGACAACATCATCGTCTCGCCCCATTCGGCGGGCGTGAGCGAGGAGTCCATGTTCCGCATGGGCGCGGCCGCCGCGCAGAATGTCGTCGATTGCTTCGACGGCCGGCTCAATCCCGACAATGTCATCAACCGGGAAGTCCTGGGCTGACCGTCGTCACTGCATCCGCTCTTCCGGCTGGATGAGGTGGAGGGGCGTCTCGCCGCGAACCGCGCGCAGGCAATTGGCGACGGCGCGCCCGAGCACGACCGGGCGCCGGCTGCCGCCGACCGAGGCCGAGTTGTGCGGCGAGCCGATGACGTTCGGCAGGTCAAGCAGCGGCGTGTCGATGCGGAAGCTGCCGTGGCGAATGGGCTCCACCCACCAGGCATCGAGGCATGCGGTAAAGGACGGCCGGGCGGCGAGGTGGTCGTAGAGCGCGCGTTCGTCGATGATCTCGCCGCGCGCGAGGTTCACCAGTATGGCCTTGTCCTTCATGCGCCGGAGCGCGTCCGCATCGATAAGCTTCTCGGTCGCGGCGCTGAGCGGCGCGGTGATGAACAGGATGTCGGCGGCCTCCAGCAACTCGTCCAGCCTGTCCGGGGTGCCGATCCAGTCTGTCGCCTCTTGGCCGGCGCCGCGCCGGTTGACGGCGTGGATCTTCATGCCAAAGGCACGCATCAGCCGTGAGACCGCCACCCCGATGCCGCCGAAGCCCAGTATGCCGCAGACGCCCCCGGCCAGCCTGATATTGGGCTCGAACTGGTTGAAGCGCCCGGCGCGGAGCTCGGCATGCTCGACGAACAGGCGCTTGGCGGCGGCTAGCGCCAGGGCGGCGCCGTGCTCGGCCATCGGCTCGGCGGAGGCGCCGCCATTGCCGGCCACGGGAAGCTCCGGCGGCAGGTCCCTGAGCGGCATGAAGTCCACGCCGGCAGGCAGCATCTGCAGCAACCGGGCTCCGGCGAGGAGCGGCCATTCCTCCGGCCGGAAGTCGTTGCCCGTATGCTGGGCGAACACGGCCGCCGCGCGTTGCAGCATGCGCGCGCGGTCCTCGGACGACGCGGCATCGGCGAGATGAAGGAGGGGGCCTGCCGCGCCCCAGGCTTCGGCGATAAAGCCGCGATCCCGCTCGCTGGCGTCGAACGCGACGACAAGGGCGTCTCTCGTCAAGGTCTCCGTTCTCCCGCGCGTCTGGCCAGCACCGTTTCGCGATAGCCGATATAGAGGCCGGACGCCACAATCAGGCCGGCCCCGACCCAGGTCCAGAGGTCCGGGAAATAGCCGAAGACGACGAAGCCGAGCAGCGCCGCGAAGATCAGGTGGCTGTAGTTGAAGGGCGCAATCACCGAGGCCGGGCCGCGCCCGAAGGCGATCGTGTAGAGATAGTGGGCGAAACCCGACAGCAGGCCGAGGGACACGATCATGCCGATTTCGACCGGGTCCGAAGGCGCGCGCCAGTCGGTCCAGACGACAAGGCTGACGACCGCGGTGCCGACCACCGTCGCGATGGTCGCCATGGTCGCCGGGTCCTCTCCCGCGGAGAGCTTGCGCGTCAGCAGCGAGTAGAAGGCGCTCGTGAAGGCCGAGCCGACCGTGAAGACGATCTGCCAGGGCGTGTCGCCGAAGCCCGGCCGGATGATGACGAGCGCGCCGACGAAGCCGACGACGACCGCCGTCCAGCGCCTCGGGCCGACCCGCTCGCCCAGCACCGGACCCGAAAACGCCGTAATGAGCACAGGCCCCAGCATGGTGATGGCCGCGGCCGTGGCCAGCGGCACCCATTTGATCGCCAGGAAGAAGCACATCGACGAGGTAAGCAGACAGGCGCCGCGCACCACCTGCGCGACCGGTCGCGCGGTGCGAAGCCGCAGGAAGCCAGGGCCGCGCATGGGCGTGAAGACCACGACCATGAAGAGCAGCGCCCCGGTATAGCGCGCCCAGACGAGCTGCACGGGCCCGTAATCCGCGCGCAGGATCTTCACCTCGACATTGAGGATGGAGAAGATCGCGACGGCGCAGACCACGAGCAGGATCGCCAGTCCGATGCGGTCGCGGGGCTGGTTCATGGGGCGCGGATGCGAGCCGGGCTACTGGGCGGCGGCTGCGCTTGCGAGCTGGCGGTGGACAAGCGCCGCGTAGAGGCCCCGTCTCGCCAGCAATTCACCGTGCGTGCCGGTTTCGACGAGCCTGCCGCCGTCGAGCACGACGATCTTGTCGGCATCGCGCACGGTAGAGAGCCGGTGCGCGATCACCACGGTGGTCCTGTCGGCCTTCAGCATGTCGAGCGCATGGCGCACGGCGAGTTCGTTGAGCGCGTCCAGATGGCTGGTGGCCTCGTCCAGAATCAGGATCGGCGCGTCCTTGAGGAAGGCGCGCGCGATGGCGACCCGCTGGCGCTGGCCGCCGGAAAGGCTGGCGCCCCGCTCGCCGACCACGGTTTCGAGCCCTTCGGGAAGCGTGCGGATGAGGGGCCCGAGCGCGGCGTGGTCGAGGGCCGCGGCGAGCTCCTCCTCGCTTGCGCCGGGCCGGGCGATGGTGACATTGGCGCGCAGCGTGTCGTTGAAAAGATATGTGTCCTGCGACACCAGCGCGATGCGGCTGCGCAGCTCGTCGAGCCTGTAGTCGCGCAGGTCCACGCCGTTGAGCGTGATGCGTCCGGCATCCGGGTCCCAGAAGCGCATCAGCAATTGCGCGGTTGTGGTCTTGCCCGCGCCGGACGCCCCGACCAGCGCCACCGTCTTCCCGGCCGGGATGGTCACCGTGACCTCGCCGAGCGCGCGCCGGTGCTGGCCGGGATAGGCGAAGCTCACGCCTTCCAGCGAGAGGCCCGCCCGTGTGTCGCCACCCTCTTTCGCGCCCGGCCCGTCCGCCACCGGCACCGGCTCGTTCTCCAGCGCGTAATAGCGCCGGGTGGCGCCCAGCGTGTCCGCCAGCCGCCGCCCGATCTGGGCGATTTCCGAGACCGGCAGGAAGGCGGACATGGCGAGCAGGGCAAGCAGCGGCAGGAGCCCGGCATCGACCGCGCCCGCCTGGACCAGCAGCGCGCCGCTCACCACCACCGCAAGGCCGCCCAGGCCGGTGAACACCTCCAGCAGGCTTTCCTGCAGGGTCACCTCGCCGAAGAACGGCAGGCGGAGCGCGATATGCCGGTCGGCCAGCCGGTCGAAGCCGTCCGCGCGCCGGCGCTCGTCCTGGAAGGAGACGATTTCGCCGAGCCCCTGGACGGAATCGATGGCATAGGCGCCGAGCTCGCCCGCCGCCTCGCGCGCCTTGGAGCCGAGCCGGTCCACCCGGCCCCGCATCAGGAAGGGGCTGAGGCCGACGGCCGCGAGGAACGGAACCAGTGCGAGCGCAATCCACGGACTCGCCGCGCCCAGCACAAAAATGACGAGAGCCGGCACCAGCACCGCGACGAAGGCGGGCGCTACTGTATGGGCGAAGAAATACTCGATGAGTTCGATATCGTGCGTGGCGAGGTTCATCAGGTCGCCGGTCCGCCGGCGCACGAGATAGGCGGGCGCCAGCTTGTCCAGCTTGCGGAACGCGTCGATCCGCATCTCCGCCAGCAGCCTGTAGGCCATGTCGTGCGCGACCCAGGATTCGAGCCAGTGGACGATGCCGGCCATGGGCGCCAGCACCCAGAGCCAGACAAGAAGGTCGCCGTAGGGCTCGCCGTTCTTCAGGCTGAAAACGATGAGCGCGCTCACCGCGCCCACGCCTATGAAGGCCAGGACGCGCACGACGCCGAACAGGAAGGTGAGGCCGAGGCGTCCCTTCCACGGCAGGATCACGCGCATCAGCGCGGCGACCACCTGGAGCCAGGAAAGGCCCTCCGCCCTGATGACGCCTTCGGTGGGCGCCTGCTTCGCTCCGCCCGGCGTGGCGTCCAGGGTCTCGGTGGTCGGGCGGTCCGGGGCGTCGATGAGAAGGTCGCCCTCCCGCTCCTCGGATTCGCGCGCCTGCTCACGCATGAGCGAGGCATAGACGCCGCCTGGCAGGCCCATGAGCTCGCCGTGCGAGCCGCTCTCGACGACCCGCCCCTCCTCCATCGCGAGGATGCGGTCACAGTCGATCACGCTGGAGAGCCGGTGGGCGAGGATCAGCGTGGTGCGGCCCTGCATCAGCCGGTCGAGCGCCTCCTGGATCACCGCCTCATTGTCGGCATCGACGGCGGAGAGCGCCTCGTCCAGCACCAGGATCGGCGTGTCGCGAAGCACGGCGCGGGCAATCGCGACCCGCTGGCGCTGGCCGCCCGAAAGCTTGATCCCCTTCTCGCCGATGATCGTGTCGTAGCCGTCCGGCAGCGTGTCGATGAAGCCCCTGATATTGGCGATCCGCGCCGCCTCCTCGACCTCCTCGCGGCCGGCGTCCGGGCGGCCCATGCGGATGTTCTCGCCGATGGTGCCGTGGAACAGGAAGGTGTCCTGGTTGACCACCGAGATGTTGCGCCGGATCTGCGCGAAGCTCATGTCGCGCAGATCGATGCCGCCGAGCGTGACGCGCCCGGAATCGGGATCGAAGAAGCGCAGCAGCAGACGCACGATGGAGGTCTTGCCGCAACCGCTCTGCCCGACCACGCCGATGCGCTCGCCCGGCGCGACGGAGAAGGAAAGCCCCCGATGCGCCGGGCCGCGCGCGCCGGGATAGCCGAAGGTCACGTTCTCGAAGGCGATGGCCGGCTCCAGCCGGTCCGCCCGGCCGTTCTCCGGGCCGTCCGCGACTTCCGGTTCGGCGTCCAGGATGCCGTAGATGCCCTGGGCCGCCGACAGGCCGACCATGCCCTGGTGGAGCACGGCGCGCAGGTCGCGCATCGGGCGGAATATCTCGACGCCCATCATCAGGATCACGAGCAGGCTGGCGAGCGCCATCTCGCCCGAGGCGACGCGCGACGCGCCGAGCGCCAGCGCCGCGGCCGCGCCTATGGCGATCATGCAGTCGGTGATGCCGCGGGCGAGCGTGTTCGTGCCGAGCACCCACATGGTGCGCCGGAACAGCTCGCGCGCCTTCGCGGTCAGGAGGTCGGCGCGCGCCGTGCTCTGCCCGAAGGCCTTGAGCGTGCCGAGGCCCTGGATGGAATCGAGGAACTCGGCGGCAAAATCGGCATAGGAGCGCTGCCGGCTGCGCGAGTTCATCACGTCGCGGCTGTGCCAGGCGGCGGGCAGCAAGAGCGCGGCGAGCGCGAAGGCGAACAGCACCGCCGCCACCGGAAGGTCGATAAAGGCCACGAAGGCGAAGATGAGCAGAGGCGTCAGGAAGGACACCAGCAATTGCGGCAGATACTGCCCGAAATAGGTTTCGAGCTGCTCGACGCCGTCCACCAGCGAGAGCGTGAGCGCCCCCGAGCGCCGCTGGCCGGCATAGGAGGGCCCGAGCGCCGCGATGCGGTCGAACAGCATGCGCCGGAGCCGCTTCTGGACGAGCGCGGCGGTCCTGTGCGCGACGATGGTCCGCCAGTGCTCGCAGACGCCGCGCGCGGCCATGACGACAGCGATGCCGAGAATGGGCCAGACCAGTTCGGCGGCCGTGGCGCCGGCGAACACGCGCCCGATCAGCCAGCCGAGCAGCGCCAGCCGCGCCGCGCCGAGCGCCGCCGCTAGCAGCCCGACCGCCATCGAGAAGAAGATGCGCCCGCGAACGCCCTCGGTGAAGCGCCAGAGGCGAAGTTCCAGATGCATGGGGCCTTTCCAGACGCGGCCGAAACCGGGCCCGCGAAAGCCGGATGCGGACCCGGCGGCCCGGTTTGGGCGGAAACCGCCGCCGTGTCAACGAGGCCCGGGGGAAGCCGCCGCTCCGGCGGCAGGACCGCCGGCGTGCGATTTACGGACCGCCGGCAGCCAGTCCGCCGGCGGCCGTGATGAACCCGACCACGTCGGAGAGGCCCTCGCCGGTCTTGAGATTGGTGAAGACCCAGGGGCGGCCGCCGCGCATCCGGTCCGTGTCCGAGCGCATGACATCGAGATTGGCGCCGACCAGCGGGGCGAGATCGATCTTGTTGATGACCAGCAGGTCGGAGCGCGTGATGCCCGGCCCGCCCTTGCGCGGGATCTTCTCGCCGGCCGCCACGTCGATCACATAGATGGTGATGTCGGCCAGCTCCGGGCTGAAGGTGGCGGCGAGATTGTCGCCGCCCGACTCGATCAGGCAGAGCTCGGCGGACGGGAAGCGGCTGCACATGTCCGCTATCGCGGAGAGGTTGATCGAGGCGTCCTCGCGGATCGCGGTATGCGGGCAGCCGCCCGTCTCCACGCCCTCGATCCGCTCCGCCGGAAGCGCGCCCGCCTCGGTCAGGATGCGCTGGTCCTCCTTGGTGTAGATGTCGTTGGTGATGACGAACAGGTCGTGGCGGTCGCGCAGGCTCTTGCAGAGCGCTTCGGCCAGCGCCGTCTTGCCGGAGCCGACCGGCCCGCCGATGCCGACGCGCAGCGGTCCGTGGGGTGAGGGAAGGGTCATGATCTGAAAATCCTCGAATACTGGGTTTCGTGGCGCATGGAGAAGATGTCGGCCGCCGGAGCGGCCGCGCCGGCTTCCTCCGGCGGCGTCGCGGCGGCAAGCGCCGCCGCCTTGAGAACTGCGGGCTCCAGGGCGGCCGTGATCTTCTGGCCGTCGGTCTGGCCGAGCGGCACGAGCCGGACCCCCGCCGAGACGATCATGGCTGCAAAGGCGTGCAGATAGCAGGTGAGCGCCGGCTCCAGCGCAACGCCATGCGCGGAGGACGCAAAGCCGGCGGCCACGCTGAGCGGCGGCCGCTCCTCCAGCATTTCGGCGAGCATGCCGATGGCCGGATGGGGCCACGCGGCGCCAAGCGTTTTCAGGAACGCCTCGCCCTGGCGCTCGGACTCAAGCGCGAACTCGGCGGTTCCGGTCCAGGCGCGGGCCTCGTCCGCCAGCGCGGCAGCCGCAATGGCATCCGGTCCGGCCCTGTGCGCGGCGGCGAAGAACACCCCGTCCACCTGCCCTGCGCCGTGCAGCAGCAGCCATTCCGTCCACCGGGCAAGGCTTTGCCGGTCGTGGACCGTGCCCGCTTCGACCGCCGCTTCGAGGCCGTGGCTGTAGGCGAAGCCGCCAACCGGGAAGGCGGGCGAGAACCAGGCCTGGAGCCGCGGGAGGTCGCCGGGGCCAATCATGTGTGATCGTGATCGTGGCCATGGTCGTGCTCGTGGCCATGACTGTGGCCGGAATAGGCGCCGCCCTCGGGCTGGAATGGCTCGACCGTTTCCGTCACCGCGCCGCCGAGATTTCGCAGCATGTCCGCCAGCACATGGTCCGGGCGGATCAGGATGGCGTCCGCGCGAATCTCCGCCGGCGTGTGCCGGTTGCCGAGATGCCAGGCAAGCCGCGCCGCCAGCTCCGGCGCGGCCGCGGCTATCCGCAGGACGGGCTCGGGCCGGGCGGCGACCGCGATCCAGCCGCCGTCGGCGCAGCGCAGCCCGTCTCCCTCCGCCATCGCGACCGCCTTCGGCAGGTCGAGCAGGACCGCCTCGCCCTCGACCGTCTCCAGCCTGAGCCGGCGGCGGTGCCGGTCGTCGAAGGCGAGGCTGACGCGCCCCGCCGCCTCGTGCTCCGGCCAGTGCCCGCGCGGGCGATGTTCGACAGCGCGCCGCATCGCCCTAGAACAGGAAGTAGCGCTGCGCCATGGACAGCACTTCCGCCGGCTCGCAGGTGAGCAGCGCGCCGCCCGCGCGCACCTCGTAGGTTTCGGGATCGACTTCGATATCGGGCATGAGGTCGTTCAACATCATGTCCCCCTTTCCGATGGTTCTCGTGCGGCGAACGGGCTCCAGCCGCCGGGCGGTGTCGAAACCCGCATCGAGCCCGGCCTCGCTGACGAAGGTGACGGAGGTTGCCGGCCGCGCCCGCCCGAAGCCTGCGAACATCGGCCGGAAATGCTCCGGCTGCGGCGTCGGGATGGAGGCGTTGGGGTCTCCCATGACGGCGGCTGCGATCATGCCCCCCTTCACCACCAGGTCCGGTTTCACGCCGAAGAAAGCCGGAGACCAGACGACGAGGTCGGCCAGCTTGCCGGCCTCGATCGAGCCGATATGGTCCGCCATGCCGTGCGCTATGGCGGGGTTGATGGTGTATTTGGCGATATAGCGCCGGGCGCGCAGATTGTCGTTTTCGCCGCTCTCGCCCTCAAGCCGGCCGAACTGGCGCTTCATCTTGTCGGCCGTCTGCCATGTGCGGATCGGGACCTCGCCGACCCGGCCCATCGCCTGGCTGTCCGACGCGATGATCGAGAACGCCCCCATGTCGTGCAGGATGTCCTCGGCTGCGATGGTCTCCTTGCGGATGCGGCTCTCGGCGAAGGCCACGTCCTCGGCGATGCGCGGGTCCAGATGGTGGCAGACCATGAGCATGTCGAGATGCTCATCGACTGTGTTGACCGTGTAGGGGCGCGTCGGGTTGGTCGAGGACGGGATCACATTGTCGAGCCCGCAGACCTTGATGATGTCCGGCGCATGGCCGCCGCCCGCTCCTTCGGTGTGGAAGGCGTGGATCGTGCGGCCCTTGAAGGCGGCGACAGTGTGTTCGACGAAGCCGGACTCGTTGAGCGTGTCGGTGTGGATCATCACTTGGACGTCCATCGCATCGGCAACGCCGAGGCAGGTGTCGATGGCGGCCGGCGTCGTGCCCCAGTCCTCGTGGAGCTTGAGCGCGCAGGCGCCGGCCTGCACCTGCTCCTCCAGCGCGGCCGGCAGGCTTGCATTGCCCTTGCCGGCGAAACCGAGATTCATGGCGAAGCCGTCGGCGGCCTCGATCATCCTCTGCAGGTGCCAGGGGCCCGGCGTGCAGGTGGTGGCGTTGGTGCCGGTGGCGGGGCCGGTGCCGCCGCCCATCATCGTCGTGATGCCGGAGGCCAGCGCCTCCTCGATCTGCTGCGGGCAGATGAAATGGATATGGCAGTCGAAGCCGCCGGCGGTGACGATCTTGCCCTCGCCGGCGACGATCTCGGTGCCGGGTCCGATGACGATGTCCACGCCGTCCTGGATGTCGGGGTTCCCCGCCTTGCCGACGGCCAGGATGCGCCCGTCGCGGATGCCGATATCGGCCTTGACGACTCCCCAGTGATCGAGGATCAGCGCGTTGGTCACCACCGTGTCGGCCGCGCCCTCGGCCCGCGTCGCCTGGGACTGGCCCATGCCGTCGCGAATGACCTTCCCGCCGCCGAATTTCACCTCGTCGCCATAGGCGGTGAAGTCGCGCTCGACCTCGATGAACAGCTCGGTGTCGGCAAGGCGTACCCGGTCGCCCACAGTCGGCCCGAACATGTCCGCATAGTCGCGGCGGGGGATCGCATAAGCCATGTCAGCGCTTTCCGTCGAGCGCGCCCATGACACGCGCGTTGAAGCCGACGGCGCGCCGGGTGCCGCGATAGGGGACCAGCGGCGCAAGGCGCGTCTGGCCCGGCTCGAAGCGCATGGCGGTGCCGGCGGGGATGTCGAGGCGCCACCCCCGCGCTTGTTCGCGGTCGAACTGCAGCGCCGGATTGACCTCGAAGAAATGGAAGTGGCTGCCGACCTGTACGGGCCGGTCGCCGCCGTTCGCAACCTCGATCTCCCTGGTCTCAAGGCCTGGATTGAGCAGGAGTTCGCCCTCGGCAGTCAGGATTTCGCCCGGAATCATCGCATCTCCCCCTCAGCGGATCGGGTTGTGGACAGTGACCAGCTTCACCCCGTCGGGAAAGGTCGCCTCCACCTGCACGTCGTGGATCATCTCGGCCACGCCCTCCATCACCTGCTCCCGCGACAGCACATGCGCGCCCGCTTCCATCAGTTCGGCGACGCGCCGCCCGTCGCGCGCGCCCTCGACGACGAAGTCGGAAATGAGGGCGACGGCTTCGGGGTGGTTGAGCCGCACGCCGCGCTCCAGCCGGCGGCGGGCGACGATGGCGGCCATGGCGACCAGCAGCTTGTCCTTTTCCCGCGGGGTAAGACGCATGAGAAGACCGTTCTCCTTCAGCAAAGCCAGACGCGCGGGGCGAGCGCCGGACGGCCGAATGCGCACGCGCGGAACAGGCCCAGCAGCTTGCCAAGTTCGCGCTTGAACGCGCCGCCCTCGCAGGCGAGGAACCGCACCGCCACCAGCCCCCGGACCGCGCTCGCGCCCGCGAAGGCCGACATGTCCGCCAGCAGGCCGCGAAGCTCCTCCAGGCGGTCCGGCGCATCCGGCGCGGCATAGATCAGCGTCGCCGAGACGCGCGCGCCGCGAAGGCCGGCCTCCGATGCGGCCGCAGGCCCGAACGCGCCGCTGCCGATGCGAAGCGCATCCCGCCAGACGGGCCGGCCGTCCCGGTCGATCCGCCAGCGGTCGGCAAGGCCGCCATCCACCATCCGCTCGCCATGCGCGGCGCGGCCGAACACCAGCGTCTCGACCGCCAGCAGCCGCGCATCGCCGGCCATGTCAACCTCGATCCGGCGGTTGAGCCGCGCGCCGTCGAACAGGATCGTTTCCTGCGGCAGCCATTCCAGCGCAGCACCCGGCCCGAGGGTGAGCCGCGTCACCCATTCCGCCGGCGCGTCGATGGCGCGATACACTTTCTCGGCCGCCTGGCCGGTCACGACGGCCTCCACCCCCGGCCCGGCCGCCACCCCGACCTCGCAACGGTCTCCGCCGGCGATGCCGCCCGCCAGATTTGCGAGCACCGCTTCCGGCACGCCGTTCGCGGGGCGCGGCGTCAGGATTCGCATCGGCGCGCGGGAATAGCGCTCGACGAGCGCGCTGCTGCCCTCCCGCGCCTCGAAGCGCAGCACCGCCCGACCCCGGCTCCGCTGGAGCGCGAGGTCAGACGCTGAGACGGCGCTGCAATTCGTCTTCATCGAGCTCCCCCGGACGCCCCTGCATGACGACTTCGCCCCGGTCCATCACGACGAACCGGTCGGCGAGTTCCCGCGCGAAATCGAAAAACTGCTCGACGAGCAGGATGGCGATGTCGCCGCGTGCGGCGAGCTGCGAGATGGCCGCGCCGATCTGCTTGATGATCGAGGGCTGGATGCCTTCGGTCGGCTCGTCCAGCACCAGGAGGCGCGGGCGGGTGGCCAGCGCCCGGCCGATGGCCAATTGCTGCTGCTGCCCGCCGGAAAGGTCGCCGCCCCGCCGGCGCAGCATGTCGCGCAGCACGGGGAACAGCTTGAAGACGCCCTCGGGCACCGTCCGCTCGGCGCGCGGCAGCATGCCGAGGCCGGTCCTCAGGTTTTCCTCGACCGTGAGCAGCGGGAAGATTTCCCGCCCCTGCGGCACCAGGGCAAGCCCCGCGCGGGCGCGGTCGGCCGCTGTCAGGCGGGTAATGTCCGCGCCTTCCCACTCCACCCTGCCCCGGCGCAGCGGAACATGGCCGACAAGCCCCCGGATGAGGCTGGTCTTGCCGACGCCGTTGCGGCCGAGCACGCAGGTGACCTCGCCCTTCAGCGCAGTGAGCGACACGCCCTTCAGCGCCTGGCTGGCGCCGTAATAGAGGTCGGCGTCGCGGATCGTCAGCATGGTCTCGCCATCGCCTCAGCGCCCCAGATAGACTTCGATCACGGCGTCGTTGGCCGAGACCGCGTCGAGCGTGCCTTCGGCCAGCATCGCGCCCTCGTGCAGCGCCGTTACCCGGCAGTCGAGCGCACGCACGAACTCCATGTCGTGCTCGACCACGATGACGGAGCGCTCACCCCCTGCGATCCGCTTCAGCAGCCGCGCGGTCCGCATGGTTTCCGCATCCGTCATGCCGGCGGCGGGTTCGTCGATCAGCAGGATGCTCGGGTCCTGAACCAGCAGCATCCCGATCTCCAGCCACTGCTTCTGGCCGTGGCTGAGCAGGCCGGCGCGGTCGCCCGCCCGCTCGCGGAGCGCGATGAGGTCCAGCACTTCGTCGATGCGCTCGCGCTGCTCGCCGGACAGGCGCGCAAACAGCGTTCGCCGGGCGCGGCGGTCGGCGCGGCAGGCGAGCTCCAGGTTCTCGAACACGCTATGCGCCTCGAACACGGTCGGGCGCTGGAATTTGCGTCCGACGCCGAGCCCGGCGATGGCGGCCTCGTCGAGGCGGGTCAGGTCGTGGCGGCCGTGCAGCAGCACCTGCCCCTCGTCCGGCTGCGTCTTGCCGGTGACGACATCCATCATGGTCGATTTGCCGGCGCCGTTCGGCCCGATGACGGCCCTGAGCTCGCCCGGTTCCAGATAGAGGCTGAGCCGGTTGAGCGCCCTGAAGCCGTCGAAGCTGACGGTGATGCCGTCCA
This sequence comes from Alphaproteobacteria bacterium, assembly GCA_022827685.1. Taxonomy (GTDB): domain Bacteria; phylum Pseudomonadota; class Alphaproteobacteria; order Bin95; family Bin95; genus Bin95. Next base: position 56,689 of record JAJEIH010000053.1, on the reverse strand, counting down.
GATAGAGCGCGGCAGTGCTGATCGCGGGATGTTCAGCCATGGCCGTCCCGCCTTTCCCGCCAGCGGGCCCGGAGCCCCGGGATTTCGCCGAGAATGCCTTTCGGGACGAACAGCGTGACGGCGACGAACAGGCCGCCCAGCACGAAGAGCCACATCTCCGGGGCCGCGCCCGTCAGGAAGCTCTTGGCGTAGTTGACCAGCACCGCGCCGAGCGCCGCGCCCACCAGCGTGCCCCGGCCGCCGACCGCCACCCAGATAACGATCTCGATGGAGTTGGCGGGCGAGAATTCGCCGGGGTTGATGATGCCGACCTGCGGCACATAAAGGGCACCGGCCACGCCCGCCATCATCGCGGAGACAGTGAAGGCGAGAATCTTGTAGTGCTCCGGCCGGTAGCCGAGGAAGCGCGTGCGCTGCTCGGCGTCCCGGACCGCAACCAGCACGCGCCCGAACTTGCCGACCGTCATCCAGCGGCAGAGCAGGTAGCCTCCGGCAAGCGCGGCGGCTGAGGCAAGCAGCAGGCCGGCCCGCATCCCGGCGTCCTTCAGGTCGAGGCCGAACAGGTCCTTGAAGTCGGTCAGGCCGTTATTGCCGCCGAAGCCCATGTCGTTGCGGAAGAAGGCGAGCATCAGCGCGAAGGTCATCGCCTGGCTGATGATCGAGAGATAGACGCCGGTGACGCGGCTGCGGAAGGTGAGCCAGCCGAACAGGAAGGCCAGCGCGCCGGGCACGACCAGACACATCGGCAGCGCGAACCAGGCCGAATCGAAGCCGTGCCAGTACCAGGGCAGCTCCTTCCAGTCGAGGAACACCATGAAGTCGGGCAGCTCGGGGTGGCCATAGACGCCGCGCTCGCCGATCTGGCGCATCAGGTGCATGCCCATGGCGTAGCCGCCCAGCGCGAAGAAGGCGCCGTGGCCGAGGCTGAGAATGCCGGCGAAGCCCCAGACGAGATCGACGCTGAGCGCCAGCAGGGCGAAGCAAAGATACTTGCCGATCAGGCCGACCGCATAGTTCGGCACATGCAGCGCCGCGCTTTCCGGGAGTGCAAGGTTCAGCAGCGCCGCGCCGGCCGCAAGCACCGCCAGCGCCGCCAGGAAAATGCGTCCCTTGAGGTCGAGCAGGCGCACGGGATCAGAGCTCCGCCGCCCGCCCGCGCATGGCGAAGAGGCCCTGCGGACGGCGCTGAATGAACAGGATGAGCGCGACCAGGATGACGATCTTGCCGAGCACCGCGCCGGAGAAGGGTTCGATGAACTTGTTGACGACGCCGAGCGACATCGCGCCGACCAGCACGCCCCAGAGATTGCCGACGCCGCCGAACACGATGACCATGAAGCTGTCGACGATGTAGGCTTGGCCCAGATTGGGGCTCACATTGTCGATCTGGCTGAGCGCCACGCCGGCCATGCCCGCCACGCCCGAGCCGAGCGCGAAGGTCATCGAGTCCACCTTGCGCGAGCGGATGCCCATGGCGTTCGCCATCGGCCGGTTCTGCGTCACCGCGCGCATTTCGAGGCCGAAGGCGGTGTAGCGGATGACCGCCATGACCGCGGCCAGCACGGCGAGCGAGAACAGGATGATCCAGATGCGGTTGTAGGTGATCGCGACGCCGCCCGCGAGCTCCATGGCGCCGCTCATCCATTCGGGGCTGCCCACCTCGCGGTTGGTCGGCCCGAAGATCGTCCGGACCGCCTGGCGCAGGACGAGGCTGACACCCCAGGTGGCGAGCAGGGTTTCCAGCGGCCGCCCGTAGAGCCACCGGATCACGGACCGCTCCAGCCCGACGCCGAGCGCCGCTGCGGCAAGGAATGCCGCCGGCACCGCAACGGCGAGCGACAGGCCGAAGAATTCCGGCGCGAAGGTACGGAACAGCTCCTGGACCACGAAGGTGGCGTAGGCGCCGACCATCACCATCTCGCCATGCGCCATGTTGATGACGCCCATGACGCCGAAGGTGATCGCAAGCCCGACCGCCGCCAGCAGCAGCACCGAGCCCAGGCTGATGCCCTGGAACACCGCGCCGAACTGGCGGTAGAGCTCAAGCCGGTCCTCGATCTGCTGCAGGGCGGCCCGGGCGGCCTCCCTGACGGCGGCGTCGGTCTTCGCGTCGCCGACGACCCGCCCGAGAAGCGCGCGCGCCTCCGGCGATTCGCTGGCGCCCAGCCGTTCCGCGGCCGCAATGCGGACCGCCGGTGTCGAATCCGGACCGATATCGACCGCCGCAAGCGCAAGCTCCATGGCGGCCCGCACATCCCCACCGGCTTCGCGCTCCAGCGCGGCAACCAGCGCCGGACGAAGGCCGGGGTCCGCGGATTTCAACAGGCCGGCCGCCGCTTCGAGCCGTATGGCGCGGTCGGCATGGGTGAGGTTGAGCCCGGCGAGCGCCTTGCGGATCGCCCGTCTCAGCCGGTTGTTGACCTTGACCTTCTTCAGCGATTTTGACGGCGCCGTCCCGGCCTGTTCGCCCGCGACCGGGTCGAACAGGTCGAATTCGCGGCCCCGCTTGGCCACGACGAACAGCCGCTTGTCGTCCTTGCGGTAGTACAGCCTGCCATCGACCATGGCCGAGAGGATCGGCGCGGCGGCCGGATGTGCCGACGCCGCCAGCGCCTCGATGCCCGCCATGCGCTTCTTGGCCGATTTCCCGGCCAGCAGCACGAGCGCCGCATCGAACCCCCCGGACGCGCTGCCGCCGCCGGGAGCCAGACAGGCTCCGGCGGCGAACAGGACAAGGACCAAACGGAAGATAGCGTTGCGGACTGCCAAGGCTCCACACCCCGTGTCGCGGGAAGGCTGCGGCGGTCGGAGCCGCCGCAATCCCGGTCAGAACATCGGCTTTTCGCAGTTGCCGCAGACCCACGGATAGGTCCAGTCGGCGGTGAGCTTGGCGCTTTCCGGGATGTAGTCGGACCAGGCGTCGCCCACGACCGGGCCGTCGGTCTCCCAGACGACCTCGAACTGCCCGTCGTCCTGCACCTCGCCGATCAGCACCGGCTTGGAGAGGTGGTGGTTGACGTTCATCAGCGCCGTGGTGCCGGTCAGCGAGGGGACGGTCTGGCCGTACATGGCCTGCCGGACCGCATCGACATCGGTGCTGCCGGCCTGGTTCACCGCCTGCACCCACATCTTGAAGCCGATATAGTGGGCTTCCATCGGGTCGTTGGTGACGCGGTCCTCGTCGCCGATGAAGGCGTGCCACTTCTCGATGAAGGCCTCGTTCTCGGGCGTCTCCACCGACATGAAGTAGTTCCACGCGGCGAGATGGCCGACCAGCGGGGCGGTATCGATGCCGGCAAGCTCTTCCTCGCCGACGGAGAAGGCGACGACGGGCAGGTCCTCGGCCATCACGCCCTGGTTGGCGAGTTCCTTGTAGAAGGGCACATTGGCGTCGCCGTTGATCGTCGAGACGATGGCGGTCTTCTTGCCCTCGCTCGCAAACGCGCGGACCTTCGAGACGATCGTCTGCCAGTCGGAATGCCCGAAGGGCGTGTATTCCTCGAGGATGTCATCGTCGGAAATTCCCTTGGAATGCAGGAAGGCGCGCAGGATCTTGTTGGTCGTGCGCGGATAGACATAGTCGGTGCCGAGCAGGGCGAAACGCTCGGCGCCGCCGCCGTCCTCGCTCATCAGGTATTCGACGGCCGGGATCGCCTGCTGGTTCGGCGCCGCGCCCGTATAGAAGACATTGCGGGAGGACTCCTCGCCCTCATACTGCACCGGATAGAACAGCAGCCCGTTCAGCTCCTCGAACACCGGCAGCACGGACTTGCGGCTGACCGAGGTCCAGCAGCCGAAGACGACGGCGACCTTCTCCTTCTCGATCAGTTCGCGCGCCTTCTCGGCGAAGAGCGGCCAGTCCGACGCCGGATCGACCACAACCGGCTCCACCTGCTTGCCGAGCAGGCCGCCGTTCTTGTTGAGGTCGTCTATGAGCATCAGCATGGCGTCCTTCAGCGTCGTCTCGCTGATCGCCATCGTGCCGGAAAGGGAATGCAGGATTCCCACCTTGATCGTCTCGGCCATGGCCGGCGCCGCCGACACCATTGCCGCTCCGGCCAAAAGGCCGGCCGCCGCAAGGTTCCGAATGCGGCTCATCATCGTGTTCATCGCGTTTCGACTCCGCGTGCGGTTTGCACTGCAACATGGAAAGCAAGCCGCGTGCCAAACTCCGGAAGCGGGCGCCGGAACCGGCGGGGCAATGTTCCCGAGAGCAGCGAAGACTGATTTTCAGGCGGCCGCCTCGTAAAATTCGCCTAAGAAGTAGGCAGAGACAAAAATTAGGCGATTCCGGAACTCACCAGCGGCGCCAGGCTTCCACCGCCAGCGCCACGGCGACGGTCCAGGCGAGGGCGGCGGCGATGCGGAACGCCCACTGCACCCGGCGCGGCCAGCGGCGAACGGCCCGGCGGCTCCAGTAAAGCAGGGGAATGCACCAGGGCGCCGCCCAGCTTACCGCGATGGCGGCCGGCCACCGGGCCTCATCCGGCGCGGGCGCGCCGAAGAAGAACCGGGTCACGGCGTCGGAGACGAGGGCGCCGGGGATGGAAAGCATGACGAGGCCGAACAGGAACCCAAGCCCGAGCGCCGCCAGCAGCACATAGCAGCGCGGCGAGAAGACGAAGAGCAGAATGCGGAACCAGAGATCGTTCATGCCGCCCTCCCGGCTTGCGGCGCGGGGCCGGCTGCTGCAAGAGTCGGGGCAATGGAGCATCGGAGGCCTGTCCCATGACGCCCGAACGCATTCTGGCCGAGCCGCCGCGGGTCCTGCCGCAACAGGCGCGCATCGACTATTTCGAGAAGGGTTTCGCGCTGGTCGAGGATGCGGTGCCCGAAGAGTGGATCGACCGGCTGCTGGCGGTCACCGGGCGCATGGTGGAGGCGAGCCGTTCGGAGCAGGAGTCGGGTCATGTCTTCGACATCGCGCCCGAACACGGCCCGGACAATCCCCGCGTGCGCCGCATCAAGCGCCCGGACGAGCAGCACGAGACCTACTGGGCCTTCGTGCAGGAGGTGCTGGCCGACATCGCGGCCGACCTGCTGGGCCCGGACGTCGTGTTCCACCATTCCAAGCTGAACTTCAAATGGTTCGAGGGCGGCGACGAGGTCAAGTGGCACCAGGATATCCAGTTCTATCCGCATACCAATTACGACCACCTGACCATCGGCGCCTACCTGTCGGACACGGGGCCCGAGAACGGCCCCATGTCCATGATCCCCGGCAGCCACAGGGGACCGCTTTACGACCTCTACAGCGCGGACGGGAATTGGGCGGGCCACCTGCGGGCCGAAGACGCCGCCGGCCTGGCGACGGGCGAGGCCGAGACCCTCACCTGCCGGCGCGGCGCGGTCACGATCCACAATTGCCGCACGCTGCACTATTCCTGTCCGAGCCGGACCGATGCGGGTCGCCCGCTGCTGCTCAACGCCTTCGCGGCCGCCGACGCCCGGCCCTACACGCCGCATCCCGACCCTTCCTGCCATACCGGCGAAGTCGTCCGCGGCGCGCCCGCGCGGATCGCCCGGCACGACCCCCGCCCCTGCCCGATTCCGCCGGACTGGTCGGGCGGCTACAGTTCGATCTTCGCTGCGCAATCCGGCGAAGAAGCGGCGATGTAGGGCGTCGGCGGCGGGTCAGCGGTTGTTGTAGTTCCCGGCCCGTTTGTCGCGCCAGGCGGCGATGGCTTCCTTGTGGTCCTCGCTGGAGCGCGCCAGCACCATGTGGGACGACACCATGTCCAGCGCGCTGCGCAGGTCCATGTCGAGCCCGGCATACATGGCGCGCTTGATGAGCCGGATCGAGATCGGCGAGGAGTTCACCAGCTTTTCGACATAGGCGCGGGTGCCCGCCTGCAGCTCGTCGTCCGGGAAGACCTTGTTGACCAGGCCGATCTCCAGCGCCTCCTGCGCGGAGAGGAAATCCGCGCTCCAGAGCAGTTCCAGCGCCTTCGGCACCCCGACGATGCGAGGCAGGAACCACGCCCCGCCATTGCCCGGCACGAGGCCGACGCGCACATAGGTCTCCGCGAAGCGCGCGCTCTCGGCGGCGAAGCGCAGGTCGGCATGCAGGCTCATGTCCATGCCGGCGCCGACGGCGACGCCGTTCACGGCCGCGATCACGGGCTTGTCGATTTCCTGAATCTTGAGCGAAAGCTTCTGGATCAGGTCCCAGAGGCCCGACTTGATCTCCAGCGGCGTCGGCGGCTTGTCGCTGCCCATCTGCCGGGTGTCCCCGCCGGCGCAGAAGCCGCGCCCGGCGGCGGTGACGATCACCGCCCAGACATCCTCGCGCGTCCGGCATTCCTCCAGCCGGTCCAGGTATCCCGTCAGCATCTCATGCGTGAAGGCGTTCAGCCTGTCCGGGTTGTTGAAGGTGATGGTCGCGATTCTGTCGCTGACATCGAAAAGCAGTTTGTCGGTCACGCCGTTCCTCCGGTTGTGCAAGCGGCGGCGGCAGCCTAGCCCGGATGTCTCGCCGGTGTCATGGCCTGCGGGCTGGCGAAGAAAATGGCGGAACTCCATACTGGCGCACTCTCCGCCGAACGGCCGGCGCCTTGCAGAGGAGGAGCCCCCATGTCGACTCTCGCCGAAAGCCCGGCTGCCCGCCTCGCAGAACCCGGCGCGCCGCGGGGCGGCCTGTCCCATGTCGCGGGCGAGCCGGCGCCGCCGCTTAGAAACGAGACCATTCCGCAGGCGCTCGGCGAGGCGGTTTCCCGCCACGGCCGGCGTCGGGCGGTCGTGCTGCCGCAGGAGGGCCGGACGCTGACCTATGAGGAGTTCGACCGGCAGGTGGACGCGCTCGCCGCCGGGCTGCTCGCGCTCGGCCTCGGCAAGGGCGACCGCGTCGGCATCTGGTCGCCCAACCGGCTCGAATGGATACTGACCCAGTTCGCCACCGCCCGCTTCGGCGCGATACTCGTCAACATCAACCCCGCCTACCGGCCGTTCGAGCTCGAATACGCGCTGAATGCGGTCGGGTGCAAGGCGCTCATTGCGGCAGAAGCCTTCAAGTCGTCGCGCTATATCGACATGCTGCGCGAGCTTGCGCCCGAACTGGAACGCTGCGAGCCGGGCAGGCTCCGGTCGTCGAGACTGCCGCATCTCGAAATCGCGGTCGCGATGAGCGATAACCCGGGCCCCGGGTTGTTCCGTTTCGAGGACGTGGTGGGGCTCGGAGGACCGGCAGAGATGTCGCGGCTGGACGCGCTCACCGCATCTCTCAGCCCGGACGACCCGATCAATATCCAGTTCACTTCCGGCACTACCGGCTCGCCCAAGGGCGCCACGCTCACCCACCGCAATATCGTCAACAATGCGCGCTTCGTCACCGGCCGCATCCGGCTGACCGAGCAGGACGCCTTGTGCATCCCGGTGCCGCTCTACCACTGTTTCGGCATGGTGATGGGCGTGCTGGGCTGCGTCACGCAGGGCGCGGCGATGGTGTTTCCGGGCGAAGGCTTCGATGCGGCGGAAACGCTGTATGCGGTTTCCGAGGCCCGCTGCGCCGCGCTCTACGGCGTGCCGACAATGTTCGTCGCCATGCTGGAGGAGGCCGGACGGGGCAACTATGACCTGTCCTCGCTCCGAACCGGCGTCATGGCGGGCGCGAGCTGCCCCATCGAGGTGATGCAGCGGGTGATCGACGAGATGAACATGGAGGAGGTCACCATCTGCTACGGCATGACCGAGACCTCGCCTGTCTCGTTCCAGAGCTTCGTGGACGACCCGATCGACAAGCGCGTGACGACGGTGGGGCGCGTCCATCCGCATCTGGAGGTCAAGATCGTCGATGCCGAGGGCAGGATCGTCCCGGTCGGCGAGTCCGGGGAACTATGCACACGCGGCTATTCGGTGATGCGCGGCTACTGGGGCGACGACGAGCGGACCCGCGAGAGCATTATCGACGGATGGATGCATTCCGGCGACCTTGCGACGCTCGACGAGGAGGGCTTCTGCTGCATTGTCGGGCGGGTGAAGGACATGATCATCCGCGGCGGCGAGAACGTCTATCCGCGCGAGATCGAGGACTATCTGTTCCGCCATCCCGACATCAGGGAGGCGCAGGTGTTCGGCATCCCGGACCGGCGGTTCGGCGAGCAGGTCTGCGCCTGGGTCGTGCCGCATGAGGGCGCGGCGCTCGCGCCTGAGGACGTGGTCGCGTTCTGCCGGGGCCGGATCGCGCATTTCAAGGTGCCGAAGCATGTGCTCATCGTTGACGAACTGCCGATGACCGTCACCGGCAAGCCGCAGAAATTCGTCATGCGCGACTGGATGGTGGAGAACGGCTACGCCGACGCCTGACGGGCATCCCGGGCCGGCATCCCGGCCCGGCTTAGCCGTCCCGCAAATCAGGCGAGCTTGGCCAGCAGCTCCGCCGGGATGTGCGGAACCGGGTCCGAGTTCTGCCAGCAGGGCAGGCCCTCCACCCGGGCGATCCAGCCCCTTATGTTCGGGTAGTCGTCGAGCGGCAGCTTCTGCACGGCATGCAGGTGCATCGGCGCGGCGACCGCGATGTCGGCGATGGTCGGATTATCGGCGCACAGCCATTCGCGCCCTTCGAGCGCCGTCTCCAGGATCGAGGCGAGACCCCGGAACGCCGGCTCATGCTCGTCCAGCACCGCCTGGTCCGGCGTGCTGTCCAGAATGGGATTGACGACATTCTGGACCAGATAGACGTAGCAGGCGTCGAACCACTTGCTGCATTCCCAGAGCAGCCAGCGCGCGATGTCGGCGCGGATCTTCGCATCGGCCGGATAGGCCGTCCTGTTGCCGGTCTTCTCCGCCCCATAGACGAGGATGGCGTTGGATTCCCACAGCACGAGGTCGCCGTCCACCAGCGCGGGCAGTTCGGCGTTCGGATTGACCTTGCGGAATTCCGGCTGCTTGTGGTCGCCGCCGAAATAGCTGAGCAACTCGTCCTCGTAGCCGGCGCCGATGAGGTCGAGGCCGGCGACGACCTTGCGGCAATTCACGGTGATCGGGTCGTAGTAGAGCTTCATTGGAACGGTCTCCGCGCTGGCTTGGATTGCCCTGTTTACCCCGTCCCGACCCCTCCGCCTAAAGGAATTTCGGCAGCACCTTCTCGGTGAAACCGAGGAAGGAGGAATGGCTGAGCGGCGCGCACATCAGGTAATGCAGGTCGATCTCTTCCCTCAGGCGGCAAAGCTGGTCGGCGACGCGGGCGGGGGAGCCCCAGATCGCCACATTGTCGAGATAGCGCTCGACAGGATCGACGGCCTCGACGGTGCCGTCCGCCAGCACCTGCTCGGTCGGGTTTGCCGTGCCCTTGGACTCGTTCTTGTAGGTCGCGACGATCCAGGCGGCGCCGCGCCGGACGATCTCCGCCGCTTCCCCGTCGCTGTCGGCGACCGCCAGAAGCCGCGCCGTCGGGATATCCTGGCCGGACGCGGGATGTCCGGCACCGTCGCGCGCCCGCCGCCATGTGTCCCGGATCCCGTTCAGCCCCTCGAAGGTCGCATGGGGGCCGAGCAGCGGCGCGAGCCCCGCCCTGCCGGCCCAGGCGGCGGCGTCGGGGGAGCCGCAGGCCGCCCAGACCGGCGGATGCGGCTGTTGCGCCGGCTTCGGCAGCACCTCCACATTCTCGAAGGACCAGTATTCGCCGTCCCAGTCCAGCCGCTCGTTCCGCCATGCGGCCAGCACGATCTCGACCGCTTCCTGGAACCGCGCCCGGCTTTCCCCGATAGGCACGCCGAAGGTGCGGAACTCGTCCGGGTCGAAGCCCCGGCCCGCGCCCCAGCTCACCCGCCCGCCGGAGAGCTGGTCCAGCAGCGCCACTTCCTCGGCAAGCCGCAGCGGATGGTAGAAGGGGGCGAGCGACACCGCCGTGCCGATGCGCAGCCGGCTGGTGCGCTCCGCCACCTGCACGCCGATCATGTGGACCGACGGGCAGACGCTGTAATCCGTGAAATGGTGCTCCGCCAGCCAGACGGCGTCGTAGCCGGTCTCGTCCATGATGCGGATGCGGTCCATGGCGCGGCGGTACACCTCGGTGAGCGCCGCGCGCCGGCCGGGCCAGGAGAAGAACTGCAGGACGCCGAATTTCACGAGCGCCGTTCCCAGGCCCGCGCGCCGGGCGCCGGTGGATCGTTGGGCGGTCCGGCGAAGCATTGCGCAACCGCCATCCAGGCCCGCGCCGGTTCGCCCGCGACCTCCAGATCGACATCGGCGATATTGCGGCCCTGCGTCACGACGCGGCAGAAGTCGAGCGCCGTGCCCTCCACCCGGTCCGTCGCGCTCTCCGCGCCCCGCTGCCACAGCGCGCCGGAAGGGAGCGTGAGCCGCACATGAGGGACCGGCGCCGGCGGCTCCAGGCCGCGATTGCGGAAGGTCCAGCCGAAGGTCTGGCAGCCGAGAACGCAGATATTCGCCAGCCGGTCGAAATGCTCGCGCGGCGCCTGCAGCAGGTCATAGATGTCCTGCCCGTGCGCCCAGGTCTCCATCTGGCGGGCCGTGGCGAAGGAGCGCAGCCCCATATCGGGGCCGACCCAGGCGACGCGGCGGTCGGGGTCCTCCCCCTCCATCAGGTCGCAGAGACGCGAGAGGCGGTCCCACCACTGGTCCAGCAGCGCCCGGCCTTCACGCATGTCCGGGGCATCATCCGGAGCCCCGCCCGCCCGGCGCGCCTCGACGACCCGTGCGAAGCGGTCCGGGTCCTCCAGCGAGACCGACGCCATCCAGTCGCCGAAATGGAGATGCTGCATGACGGCGTTGACCGTCCAGTCCTTGAAGGGCGTCGGCCGCGCCCAGTCCGCATCCTCCAGCCCGGCCAGGAAGGCGTGGAGTGCGGCGCCCTCCTCGCGCAAGTCGATTGCCTGCTGCAGCATTCCCGATTCTCCCCCCGCCCCAATATGGCACGGTTGGCACTCCGGGCGCGAGGCATAGGCCCGCGGCATGCTTGCCGCTATGGTGCGCCAACGACGAAGCGGGGATGCAAGGTTGTTGCGGCAGGAATTCGAGACGCTTGAGCAGAACGGGATCACGGGTGTGGCGCTGCCCCGGATCAACGATCCGAACGTCATCCCCCTCTGGTTCGGGGAGGGCGACCTCGTCACGCCCGCCTTCATCCGCGAGGCGGCCAAGCAGGCCATCGACGACGGGCTCACCTTCTACAACCATCCGAGCGGCCGCGCGGAGCTGCTCGCGGCCATCAAGGCCTATCTCGACCGCATCTACGACCTCGACCTCGACCCGGACCGCATCGTCGTCCCCGGCTCGACCATGCTCGGCATCTTCATGGCGGCGCGCATGTGCGCGGGCGCGGGCGACCATGCGCTGATCGTGAGCCCCAACTGGCCGAATATCGACCGCGCCTTCCAGATGACGGGCGCGGCGTTCGATTTCGTGCGCCAGCGGCTCGACCCGGACGGCTGGAAACTGCATCTGGAGGATGTGTTCGAGGCGGCCCGCCCGAACACGCGCGCGCTGTTCATCAACACGCCCTGCAACCCGACCGGATGGGTCATGCCGGCCTCGGAACAGCGGCGCCTGCTCGATTTCTGCCGCGAGCGGGGCATCGTCATCCTCGCCGACGAGGTCTATCACCGGAACATATTCGACGGCGATGTTGCGCCCTCCTTCCTCCAGATCGCCGCTCCCGGCGATCCGCTCATCGTCGTCAACGGCTTCTCCAAGGCCTTCGCCATGACCGGCTGGCGGCTCGGCTGGATGGTCGTGCCCTCCGGCTACCGCGAGCAGATGGCCGCCTATTCGGAATGTGTGAACACGGGCGCGCCGCCTGTCGTGCAGAGCGCCGGCATCGCCGCGCTGGAGCAGGGCGAACCGCTGATACGGGAACTGCGCGAACGCTACCGGGCGGGGCGGGACTCGGTGATGAAGATCCTGGCGCCCCACCCTCGCATCGAACTGCAAATGCCCGAAGGCGCGTTCTACGCCTTTCCGCGCGTCCGGGGCCTCAGGTCGAGCATGGACTTCTCGCAGGGCCTGCTGGCGGAAGAGGATGTCGGCACGGCGCCGGGCTTCACTTTCGGCCCCGGCAACGAGGAGAACTTCCGCCTCTGTTTCGCGCGGTCGGGCGAGCAGCTCGAAACCGCGCTCCACCGCATTACCGGCTATCTGGACCGGCACGACAACGACTTCGGTTGATTCCCCGCCTGCGGGCCTCCCCGGAACATGGACGGACACGACATGCCAATGCCGCAATCGGGCGCGCCCCCGCTCAAGGGCGTTAAGGTGGTGGATTTCTCGCGCGTCATCGCGGGCCCGCTCTGCACGCAGATTCTGGCCGATATGGGCGCCGAGGTCGTCAAGATCGAGAACCCGGAGACGGGCGACGACACCCGCCGGATGGCCGAGCCCGGCGCGGCGGGGGAGAGCCATTTCTTCCTCGCCTACAACCGCAACAAGAAGAGCCTCGCCCTCGATGTGCGCACGCCGGAAGGCAAGCAGGTGGTGCTCGACCTGCTGGCGGACGCCGATGTTGTCGTCGAGAACTTCCGCGTGGGCGTGATGAAGCGCTTCGGCCTCGACTACGCCTCCCTCGCCGAGCGCTTCCCGCAGCTGGTCTATCTCTCCGTCTCCGCCTACGGGCAGGACGGGCCGATGGCGGACCGCCCCGGCTTCGACCCGGTATTGCAGGCGGAATTCGGCATGATGTCGCTGACGGGCGAACCGGACGGAAGGCCCATGCGCCACCCGCTCTCGCTCATCGACACGATGACGGCGCTCTATGCCGCCGCCTCCGTCAACGCGGCCCTGCTCGCGCGGCGCGATACGGGCCGGGGCCAGTATATCGAGCTCGCGCTCGCCGATGTCGCCGTGGCCGCGCTCGGCAATGCGGGCCTCTACTATCTTTGCAGCGGCGAGCCGCCCCCGCGCACCGGCAACAGCCATATCACCTCGACGCCGACCAACCTGTTCCAGGCGGCCGACGGCCCGCTCTACATGGCGCTCGGCACCGACCGGCTGTTCGGCCAGTTGTGCCGCGACGTGCTGGAGCGGCCCGACCTGGCCGACGACCCGCGCTTCGCCTCGCCGGCCGCGCGGCTCGCAAACCGGCCGGAACTGTTCGCCATCCTGAACGGTATTTTCGGCGCTGAACCCCGCAGCCACTGGCTTTCGAAGATGCGCCACCTGCCGGCCGGACCGGTGCGGAGCCTCGCGGAGGCGCTGGAATCGGAAGAGGTCGCCCATCGCGGCATGGTGCGCGCCATCGAGCACCCGTCAGCCGGGCCGATCCGGATTCTGGGCTCGCCCATCCATTTCAGCGACACGCCGGTCCGGGTCGATGCCGCGCCGCCGCCGCTCCATGGAGGCGATACCGAAGCCGTGCTGCGCGGCCTCGGTTACGACGAGGCGCGCATCGCGGCGCTGCGCGCGAGCGGGACGCTCGGCCGGCACTGAGCGGCCGGCCCGCAGCGCCCATGCAGCCGCAGCGCAATCTCGGCGCCGTCGCCTGGATGGTCGGCGCGGCGGCGGCCTTCAGCCTGCTCGTCATTTGCGTCCGGGAGCTGTCCGCAAGCCTGCCGACGCCGGAAATCCTGTTCTTCCGCTGCCTGTTCACCATGGTGCTGCTGGTCCCCTGGGCGGTGCGGGCCGGCCGGGACGGGCTGCGCATCCGGCGTCCCTGGCCCAACCTGCTGCGCGGAGTCAGCACCTTCGCCGCCATGATGATGTGGTTCCACGCCATCGGCATCGTGCCGCTCGCCGATGCGGTGGCGATCCAGTCGGCCTATCCGCTGTTCACGATCCTGCTGGCGATGCTGCTGTTCGCCGAGCGCCCCGGAATCCGCCGCTGGCTGGCGACGCTCGCGGGCTTCGCCGGCGTGCTGGTGATCGTGCGGCCCGGCTTCGCGGCGGTCGGCCTGCCCACGGCCATGCTGCTCGGCGCGGCGCTCTGCTACGCGGTCAGCAATATCTGCGTGAAGGCGATGGCGGACACCGAATCCCCGACGCGCATGGTGTTCACGGTGAACGCGCTGCTGCTTGCCTTCTCGGCCGCGCCCACGGCGCTCATGTGGGTCACGCCGTCGCTCGACGCGCTGCCCTGGATTGCGCTGCTCGCGGGCTCCGGCTTCGCCGCGCATATGTGCCTGACGCGCGCGCTCGCGACCGGCGAGGCCGGCGCGGTCATGCCGTTCGACTTCCTCCGCCTGCCCTTCGCCGCGCTGGGCGGCCTCATGCTCTACGGCGAAGTCCCCGATGTCTGGACCGTCGCCGGCGGCATCCTCGTCTTTGCGAGCGCGACCTATATCGCCATGCGCGAAGCCCGGCCGGGGCGCTGAACCGGCCCCGGGCAGCCTGCTCCACCGGATCGTTCAAGGCCCCGCCGCCGGCGTCACCCCGCCCCTTGCGCTCCCGCAGCGAGTTTGGCCACAGATCCTCCTGCGAGGCTGCGGACTCGATGCAGCACTGCCTCTGCGGCGGACGATTCGGGACTCTGCCAACAGGGTCGTCTCAACCTGAATGGCTTGTGCTCCGGCAAATTGTTCCTGAAATTTAAGTAATATTTCTCTTTTTGGGGCTTGCATTCTCAGAAACAGTGGTATGATGGGTCCGAGGAAGGCGAAGTCCGCGCGGACCGCTTCCCGCCCGCGCCGGCCCGGTGCGGAACGACCCCGATTCAGCCGACAGGCGAGGTGTGTCCTGTGCCTGCCTCGCGCGCGGGCAATCAGGCGCACGAGCCGCGCCGGCGCGATACGCCCGCCCCCGCCGGCGCAGGCGCGCGCGCAGGATACGCGCGAATCAGAGTCCCGCCGCTCGGACAAGCCGGGCGGCAAGGACGGAACGAAGACGGACCGGAAGGAAGGCCCCATGCCGAAGATGCAGAACCCGGAAAACAGGATGGAATACCCGGAACCCCGCTCGAAACGACCATCCCATGCCGGAACCAGCCGCGGGACATGCGCCATGCGCATGCAGAACATGACATCTCATGACAGACCGGACGCTGTTCCGCAGTTCCTCATGACGAAACATGACATTGCATGACATCCACCGTGGAGAGGCCGGTTCCGCGCCTCGCGCAGGCGGGCGCGCGGGCGCAGCCGGGCGCGCATTATGCGCGCGAGGGGAGCGCCCTTCCGGCAGCGGGGCGTCCGGGACCGCAGACCGTCAAGGAGGCTGCAATGCCTTGCAAACGACCGGGGCGGAGACCCGCCCCATGACGAAACATGACATCTCATGACGCCGACGCTACCCCGCCTCGCGCGCTCCCGCGACGAGTCTGGCCAGGTCCTCCTGCGAGGCGGCGCCGGGGACGATGGCGTTTTTCACCAGGAAGGCCGGGGTGCCGCGAATGCCGAGCGTTTGGGCAAGGGCGTGGTTGCGCTCGATGATCGCCGTCACGGCCTCGCTCTCCATGTCGGTGCGCAATTGCGCGATGTCGAGGCCGGTTTCGGCGGCGATATCCATGATCCGGTCCTCGTCGAGCTCGCCCGGGGCGGACATGAGCGCGACATGGAACTCGGGCCATTTGCCCTGCCTGTCGGCGGCGAGCGAAGCGCGGGCAGCGATCACGGATACCTCGCCCAGAATGGGGAACTCCTTGAAGACGATGCGCAGCCGGTTGTCGGCAGCCGCCAGCGCCATCACATCGCCCAGCACGCGCTTGCAGAAGCCGCAGCGATAGTCGAAGAACTCGACGAGCACCGCGTCGGCGTCTTCCGGCCCGATGGCGGGGTCGCCCCCGGCGCGCGCCAGCGCCTCCCAATTGGCGGCGATGCGCCCGACCTGCTGCTGTCGCCGGTAGTCCTCCTGCTCGTCCCACCAGGCCTGCACGGCCTTGAGAACGATTTCGGGATCCTTCTGGCGGAGATATTCGGTGATGGCCGCGACCTCCTGCTCGGTGTCGGCCCGCGCCTCGCGGGCGGTCCAGGGCAGGCAGGCGAGCGCGGCGAGGAGGAAGGCGAGAACGGCGCGGGAGAGCAGGGTCATGGCGGCCGGACCTCTTTTGCGATGAGCGCCCCCTTATGGCCCCGGCCGGCGCTTTCGGCAAGCCGCTCAGGCGGCCGCGTCCGCCTCCTTGCCGAACAGGCGGACCCTGGCGCCGGCGAGCAGGTCGGCGAGCCGGTTGCGGATCGCCCAGAGGCAGACGAGCGAGGGCAGGACCATCAGCGTGGTGATGACGAAGAATGTGCCCCAGTCGCCTTCCAGCCAGTCCACCAGCTCGCCCGAGGAGGCGGCGAAGATCGTCCGCCCGGCCGTGCCGATGGAAGCGAGCAGCGCATACTGGGTCGCGGTGTAGGTCCGGTCCACCAGCATCGAGATGAAGGCGACGAAAGTGACGGTGGCGAACGCGCTGGTGAGGTCGTCCATGACGACGGCGGTCGCGAACAGGAGTTCCGACTTGCCGGACCACGCCATCAGCGCGAACAGGAGGTTGGTCGCCGCCATGGCGATGCCGGAGACGAACATCGCCCTGATGAGCCCGATGCGGATGGCGAACAGGCCGCCCAGCACGGTGAAGGCCACGGTGGTAATCCAGCCGAGGCCCTTGGAATAGACGGCGATGTCCGACTTCGAGAAGCCCACCTCCTTGTAGAAGATGAGCGACATGCGGCCCATGAAGGCCTCGCCGATCTTGAAGAGGAAGATGAAGCCGAGCACGGCGGCCGCGATGGCGACGCCGTTCTGCCGGAAAAAGCTCATCAGCGGCCCGACCAGGGTTCCCGCAAGCCAGCCGGAGACCCGGCCGGCCGCGCCGGGGACGCCGAGGCGCGAGGCGAGCGCCTGCTCGTCCCGCTCCTGCGCGGCGACGCGGGCGGCGGCGGAGGGCTCCGGCACGAAGGCCAGGCCGAGATTGCAAAGCACGACCAGTATGCCGAGCACGAGGAAGGTCGCCTGCCAGTAATGCTCGACGCCCGCCTGCTCGAAATACTGCGCCGCCTCCAGCGCGACGACGCCGCCGAGCTTGTAGCCCGTCCACCAGCCGACCACGGCGACGGCTGCGCCCGCGGCCATGGCTTCGCCCTCGTCCCTGCCGATCTGCTCGATCCGGAGCGCATCGACGGCGATGTCCTGGGTGGCGGACGCGACGGCGATGGCGAGCCCGATCGCGACCACGAGGCCGAGATCGGCGGAGGGCTCGACCGTGCTCCACAACACCAGGCAGACAAGGATGACCGCCTGCAGCGCCACGATCCACGACCGGCGATGGCCGAGCCGGTCCGCGATCCAGGGCAGGCGGATCCGGTCGATCAGCGGCGCCCAGAGGAAGTTGAAGGCATAGACGCCGAAAATGAGCCCCGCCCAGCCGATGGCGCTGCGGCTGAGCCCGTCCTCCTTCAGCCAGAGGTTGAGGCTGCTGCCGATGAGCACCCAGGGGAAGCCGCTGACGATGCCCAGCAGCAGGATGCGCGCCATGCGCCGCTCGAGATAGGTCCCGAGCGTGCCCCGAAGCGCCGTCACGCCGCCCCCTCTCCGCCCCCGGTGCGGTGCGCGCTAACCGTCGATCACGGCCATGGCGGCGATTTCCACCAGGAATTCGGGTCGCACGAGGCCGGCTTGCACACAGGCGCGCGCCGGCGGGTTCTCGGGGAAGTAGGAGGCGTAAACCTCGTTCATCGCGGCGTAGTCGGCGAGGTCCTTGAGGTAGATCGTGTTGTACACGATGTCCTGCATGGAGCCGCCGGCCTCTTCGAGGATCTCCCTGATGTTCTCCAGCACCTGCCGGGTCTGCGCGCCGGCGTCTCCCTCGCCGATGAGGGTTCCGGAGGTATCGAGCGCCAGCATGCCCGCCGTGCAGACGAGCCCGCCGGAGCGGAAGCCCGGCGAATAGGGCGCGAGCGGGGGCGGAGAGCCCTTGGGCAATATCGGTTGACCGGCCATGTGGAGGTTCCTCCCCTCGATTGCAGATTCCGTTCGCTCGGGCGCGGCGCGGATCGTGGTTTCCCTTGCGATAGCATTGCCGAAGCCTCTGCGGCAAGCGGCGGGGACGCCGCGCCGCCGTCACTCCCGGGCCTTTGCCCGACGACGGCCGGCGAGTGGCTTTTCCATATAGAACACGCCTTCCATCGGGTTGTCGTAATAGGCCGGGATTTCGCGGAAGCCCATCGACCGGTAAAGCGCAACCGCTTCATGCAGACGGGTCAGCGTGTCGAGGCGCATGGACCCGTAGCCGGCGTCCGCGCCCGCCTGCACGATCGCCGCCGCCAGCCTCCGCCCAAGGCCGAGGCCGCGCCAGCGCGGGCGCACATAGAGGCGCTTCATCTCGCAGATGCCGGGCTCCAGTCCTTTCATGCCGACACCGCCAGCGGCCGAACCGTCGGGGGCCCGGGCGAGCAGCAGCAGCCCTCCCGGCGGCGCATACAGCTTGGCCAGCGAGTCCAGTTCGGCAGAAAAATTCTGGAAAGAGAGATCGGCGCCGAGCCATTGCTGGTATTCGGCGAAGAGCGCCCGAACTTCGGCGATTTCGGCCGGCGTCGAGGCTTCGACAATCGCAGCCGGCTCCGCGGCCCCCATGTTCCGGCCTTCCTATCCGGCGAAGGCCCGAAGCCGCTCGACAATGGCCCCGTCCGCCTCGAAGCCGCCCGAGGCCCGCGCCGCCTCGCGCACCGCCCGGGAGCGGTCGAAGGGCATGCGGACGGGACTGGCCGGGTCCGCCGGCCTCGCGGTCCGCACGGCCCCGGCGTAGTCGGCGATGCGCTGCTTGAAGCCCTCCGTGTCGCCGAAAATGTCCGGGCGGATGGCGACGATCACCATGCCGAAGCCGGCAAGGTCCGGCGTGATGCCCTCCGAGCCCGCCAGCACGCCCAGCATCTGCACCACGAGGCCGAGTCCGGAGCCCTTGTGCCCGCCCCAGGCCGTGAACGCTCCTGTGAGCGCCGTGTCCGGGTCCGTGGTCGGCCGGCCGTCGGGGCCGAAGGCGCGGCCCTCCGGCAGCGGCCGGCCCGTGCGGCGCGCGAGCAGCACCTCCGCATGCATGATGGTGCTGGTGCCGATGTCCCAGACGATGGGGCGGTCCGCCGAGGGAAAGCCGAAGCAGATCGGGTTGGTGCCGAACCGCCCCTCGGCGGCGCCATGGGGTGCGACCCAGGGCGTGGCATTGGACGCGATCATGGTCACGAGGTCATGGGCGGCTGCCTGCTCGGCGAAGTAGCTCAGCATGCCCGTGTACCAGGTATCGACCGCGCCGATGGCGGAGAGGCCCATCGCGTTCGCCTTCCCGATGGCCATGTCGGTCGCGCGCTGGCCGACGATGTAGCCGACATGGTCCGCGCCGTCGATGCGGGCCGAGACCGGCGTTTCATGCGTGACCGTGATGGGCCGGGAAGGCTGGCCGGTGCGTCCGATCCGCTCCGTGATCGACACGGCGCGCGCGAGGCCGCCATAGGAAACGCCCCGCAGCTCGCAGTCGATCAGGTGGTCCACGATGGACGGGATGTCGCCCGCCTCGTAGCCAAGCTTCGCCATCACCCGCGTCAGCAGGGCATGGGCCTCGTCGATGGCTATGCGCATGGGCGCGCGCGGCCGCCCGGAGCTAGCGCGGCTTGCGCCGGCGCCCGCCCGTTCCGTCGAACAGGATCTGCTCGCGCCGTTCGGCGTCGGCCGCCACCGTCCCGAAATCGGCGTCGTCCATCCGGCGGGCCGGCGGCGGCACGATGGCGAAATGCCCGAAGCGGTCCTCGCCGGCCACCAGCGCCACTTCCGTTTCCGGGCCGGAGCGCGCGCGCATGGTCGGCGCGATATAGCGGATGGCAGCCCCGATGCGCCGGTCGCCGGTGCCGTTCGGGCCGGAGGCGTGGAACAGGTGGCCGTGATGCAGCGAGGCCTGCCCCGGCCGGAGCACGACATCGACCGCGGCCTCCTCGTCCACCTCCACCTGGATTTCCTGCCCCCGCGTCAGCAGGTTGTCGGCGGCGAAGCTGTCGGCATGCGGCACGATGCGCTCCCGGTGGCTGCCCGGGATGAAGCGCATGCAGCCGCTCTCCTCCGTCGCCGGCGAGAGCGCCACCCAGAGCGTCGTCTCCTCCGCCTTGTCGAGGCCCCAATAGGTCAGGTCCTGGTGCCAGGAGACGTAGCTCGGCGTGTTCGCTTCCTTGATGAACAGCCCCGACCCCCAGACCATGACATCGGGACCCAGCACCGCCTGCGCCGCCTCGACCATCTTCGGATGGCGGACCAGCCGGTCGAAGGACGGCAGGAAGCGGGCCGGGAAGCCGCGCAGCAGGCCGAGCCGCTTCGGGTCGTCCGCCAGTTCGGCCTCGCCCCGCTCAAGGTCGGCGCGCAGCTCCCCTGCTTCCGCCTCAGTCACGATATCGAGCGGGAAGACGAACCCGTCGCGGGCGTAGTCGAGCGCAATTTTCGATTCGGTCATGTTCATGGCTTGGCTGCGCAGCCTTGCGGCTGTTCTCCGGTTCCTGGGGTTTCGTGCGGCCTATTCCCGGTAGCCCGGGTCGTCCCTGTCGAGCAGCTCCAGATAGGCGGACCAGTCGTCGTCCCGGCCGGGCCGGGCCAGGAACTCGTCGAACTGCCGGGCCGTCCTCTCGCAGACCTCGGCCGAGGGCATGTCGAGCCCGTTGCCGGAGGCATGGGCGGCGGCCATCGCGTCCAGCTGCGAGGCGCAGGCGCGCTCCAGCGCATGGAGCAGCATCCAGGTGCTCGGGATCGACGGGCCGGCGGCGAGCAGGCCGTGGTTCTTCAGCACCAGCGCGCGTCCGTTCGGGCCGATGTCCCGCGCAATCCGCTCGCGCTCGTCCAGCTCCGTCTCGTCGCTCTCCCAGTCGTGGTAGCCGACGCGCCCGTGGAAGGCGAGCGCCGTCTGCGAGGCGGGCAGCAGTTCGGTGTCCAGCGAGGAAAGCGCCATGCCCTGCACGGTGTGGGTGTGCGCCGTACAGGCCACATCGGGCCGGGCGTCGAGCACCGCCGAATGCAGCATGATGCCGACCGCGTTGAGCGGGCTGCCCGTCTCCAGCGGATCGCCGCCCTCGCGGTCGGTCTTGACCAGGGAGGATGCCGTGATTTCCTCGAACATAAGGCCGTAGGGGTTGAGGAGGAAGCGGTCGGGCTCGTCCGGGATACGCGCCGAGAAGTGCGTCAGCGCCAGATCGGAGAGGTCGTGCTTCGCCGCCAGCCGGAAGACGGCCGCCAGGTTGACGCGCGCCTCCCATTCGGCTTCGGAAACGCGGGAACGGATATCGGGCATGGATGCTCCCCGCTCAGTGCCGCCAGGAGGAGTCGGCCCGGTCGAGCAGGCGAAGCTGCGACTCCCAGCCGTCATAGGGGTTGTAGCTGCGGTTGGCCCTCGGGCGCCTCTCATGCTCGTCGAGGAAGGCGTCGGAAAGCGTGGCGAGCGGTGCGCCCGTCGCTTCCGCAAGCATCTGCGTCTTCGCGGCCTTCTCCAGGTCGTAGAGCCGGGCCCAGGCCTCGCGCACGCTGCGTCCGCCGACGAGGAACCCGTGGTTCTTCAGCACCATGACATCCGCATCGCCCATGTCGGCGATCAGCCGCTCGCGCTCGTCGAGGTCGAAGGCGATTCCCTCATAACCGTGATAGGCGATGCGCCCGTGGAACTGCATCGCCTTCTGGTTGAGCGGCCTCAGCCCCTGCGGCAGCGCCGCCAGGGCGATGCCGGTGCGGGTGTGGGTGTGCGCGACGCAGGCGAGGTCCGGCCGCGCCATGTGGACCGCCGAATGGATGGTGAAGCCGGCGGCATTGACCCCGTAGCGGTTCTCGCCGAGCAGATTGCCCTCCGTGTCCACCTTGACGAGGTTCGACGCCGTCACCTGCTCGAACAGGAGGCCCCAGGGGTTGAGGAGGAAGGCGTCCTCGTCCCCGGGCACGCGCGCCGAGAGATGCGTGTAGGTGAGATCGGTCATGCCGTGCCGGGCGCAGAGGCGGTAAAGCGCGGCGAGATCGACCCGTATCGCCCATTCCTCCGGGCTGACGCGGTCCTGTATCGAATACTCGGCGGCATGCGAATCGGGCATGGCGTGAACTCCTCCGTCGCCCGCGGGCGGTCGCAAATCGGCTGCGGTGCTTTCCGGCGCGCGAATTCCGCATAGGATAGCCCGAAATCCGCAAGCGAAGGAACCGCTTCCATGAGCATCGGCTATGTCGGCCTCGGCAATATGGGCGGGGCG
Organism: Alphaproteobacteria bacterium; assembly: GCA_022827685.1. Lineage (GTDB taxonomy): Bacteria > Pseudomonadota > Alphaproteobacteria > Bin95 > Bin95 > Bin95. Next base: position 34,631 of record JAJEIH010000053.1, on the reverse strand, counting down.
CTGGCCCGCCGCCTCGCGCTCACGCACCCGCTGCGCGTCTTCGACCTGCGCCCGGAGGCGATGCAGGCGCTGGCGGAGCGGAATTGCACGCCCGTCCAGTCCGCCGCCGCGCTGGGCGCGGAATGCGGCACGGTGCTGACCTGCCTGCCGACCTCGGACGATGTGCGCCGCGCGGTGTTCGGGCCGGGCGGGCTCGCCGAAGGCATGAGCGCGGGCGGCATCATCCTCGACCAGACCACCGGCGACCCGAACGCGACGCGCGCCATGGCGGCGGAACTCGCCGAGCGCGGTATCCGGCTGATCGACGCGCCGGTCTCCGGCGGCAGGCAGGGCGCGGATGCCGGCACCATCGCGATCATGGTCGGCGCCGACGACGCCGACTATGCCGAGGTGCTGCCGATGCTGCACGCCATCAGCCCCAATGTCTTCCACTGCGGCGGCATCGGCACGGGCCATGTCATGAAGCTGGTGAACAATGTGGTCGCAGCGTCGGCCTACGCTGTGTCCTGCGAGGCGGTTGCGATGGGCGTCAAGAACGGGCTTGAATTCTCCAAGGCCGTCGAGGTGCTGAACAAGGGCTCGGGCCGGACCTACATGTCCGAAGTCATGCTGGCGGCCCAGGTCGAGGGGCCGCACCCGTTCGGCTTCGGGCTCGCGCTGATGCACAAGGACGTGCGCCTGGCGACCCAGCTCGGCGCGGACAGCGCCGCGCCCATGTTCGTCGCCAATGTCGTGCGCGAGCTGCACCAGGCCTCGCTCGCCCATCTCGGCCAGGAGGCCGACGTGACCGAACTGATACGTACCGTGGAGCGCAATTCGGACGTAAAGGTCGTGCCGTAGTCGCACGGTCGATACCCGAAGCCCTCACGCCGGGCGCCTGAGGCATTCCACCAGGCTGGCGACGACCGGCCAGCCCGCGATGGCGTGCGGGTAGGCCACGGAGTAGGGCCGGTCGATCCGCATTTCCGGGGCTTCGACGCGCCGAAGCCGCCCGGCTTCCAGATGGTGCGCCGCCGTCATCGCCGGAACCAGCGCGACGCCAAGCCCGGCGAGAGCGCACTGAATCGCCGCGCTGCTGGTCGTGACGCGCAGTCCGGCGCCGGCGTCGATAACCCGCCCGCCGGAAAGAAAGTCGCTCCAGTTCGGGCTTGTTGCGTAGTCGGTTCCCCAGTCCGTATGGATCAGCGCCTTGTCGGGCAATGCCGGCACCGATGCGCCGTAACAGGCGATGACGGCCGGTGTTGCGATGGCGATGATCCGGTCGCGGAACAGCACCTCCGTGCAATAGTCCGCATAGAGCGAATGGCCGTGGAAAATCCGCATGTGTACGCGGTCGCGGTTGAAGTCGACCGGATCGTCCTCGATCCTGATATCCACCTGCCGGTCGCCGTCGTCCGCGAGCCAGTCGGCCAGCCGCAAGGGGAGCCAGGTTTCGGCCACGGAAGGCAGCGCGCTCAGCACGAAGCGCGCGCGCCGGGTGACCCCCTGCATCCGCTCGGAAAGATCGCCGATCGACGTGAGCGCGTTGGCCAGCGGCGGATAAGCGCTCAGCCCCGCTTCGGTCAGCGACAGCCGGTTGCCCTGGCGCAGGAAGAGCGTGCGGCCCCAGAAATGCTCCAGGACCTTCACCTGCTGGCTGACCGCGGCCGAAGTGACCCTGAGCTCACGGGCGGCGGCGGCGAAGGAACCTGTCCGCGCTGCCGCCTCGAAGGCGCGAAGCGGTTTGAGGGGGGTATCCGTCATGTCCCCTGTCGAAAGAATTTCTAAGGGTCCATAAATAGATAATCTATTGCTTGCGGGACAGCAAGTCCATAGCACCGCAGGGCATGGAAGACGTCATCGACCCGGCGGGATACCGGATCAACCCCGACACGGGGCGCGGACCTGTCTTCAAGGACAGCCGCAAGGCGGCCTATCTGAATCCGGAGGGCACCGGGAAGCCGCTGAAGAGCCCGGTGCCGCGTGAGGTGCTGGACCGCGCCCGCAGCTATCGCCTGCAACGGCTTCGCGACGGGTGCGCTGCCGCCGATTGCGCAGCCTTGCTGCTCTACGATTCCACCAATATCCGATACGCCTTCGATTGCTCGAACATGCAGGTCTGGTGCCTGCACAGCCCCTTGCGCTACGCGCTGATATTCGCCGACGGCCCGGCGATCATGTTCGAACTCAAGGGCTGCATGAGGCAATCGGAGGGACTGCCTGGCATCGACGAGTTGCGCATGGCGAGGACATGGATGTTCATGGCGCTGGGGGACAGGTCCGAAGCCGCCATGGCCGCCTGGGCCGACGAGATCGCCGGCCTCGTGCGTGTGCATGGCGGCGGCAACCGGCGACTCGCCTGCGACCGGCTGGACGGCGCCGGCGCGCAGGCGCTGGAGGCGCGCGGCCTGACCTATGTCGAGGGCACCCGCATTACCGAGATCGCACGGTCGATCAAGTCCGGGGACGAGATCGAGCTGATGCGCTGGACGATGCGCGTCTGCGAGGCTGGCATGGCCCGGGTTTACGACCACTCCCTGCCCGGCGCGACGGAGCGCGAACTCTGGGCCCACCTCCATTTCGAGAATGCCCGCTCGGGCGGCGACTGGCTGGAAACCAAGCTTCTCACTGCCGGTCCGCGCACGAATCCCTGGTACCAGGAGTGCTCGGACAGGGAGTGCCGGGCAGGCGAGATGATCGCGCTCGATACCGACATGATCGGCCCTTACGGATATTGCGCCGATGTCTCGCGGTCCTGGACCTGCGGCTACACCCCCATGACCGGCCGCCAGCGCCGGCTCTACGAGACTGCGCTCGACCAGATCCGGCACAATCTGGACCTCGTGCGCCCGGGCACGGACTTCGCCGAGTTCAACGAGAAGAGCTGGCGGATCCCGGAGCGGCATGTGCCGTATCGCTACACGCTGGCCGTCCACGGCGTCGGCATGGCCGATGAATGGCCGGTGGTGCCGCTGCATGTGGACTGGTCCGATCTGGCCATGTCCGGGCGGTTCGAGCCCGGAATGGTGGTCTGCGTCGAAAGCCTGGTGGGCGAACGGGACTCGGAAAGCGTCAAGCTGGAAACCCAGGTGCTGGTGACCGACACCGGCTGCGAGCGCCTGGACAGTTTCCCCTACGAGACGGGCTAGCGTCCGAAAGCGGAAAAGAGGGGCCCGGAGGGCCAGCGCCGGGACGCGGCTGTCCTGCGGGCCGCGTATCTTTGCTTGACGCGGCGGAGCCTGTTTCTAGATTGCGCCCTTTCCTGGTTCCGGGACATTTGCGCATCCGATGAGCGAGATCGCCCTGACAATGCCCGACGGCTCCGTGCGCCCCTTCGTGCGCGGGGACACCGGCGCCGACCTTGCGGCGGCCATTTCCAGAAGCCTCGCCAGGCGCGCGGTCGCCATCCGCGTGGGCGGCGCGCTGCGCGACCTCGCCGAGCCGCTCACCGAGGACGGCGCCGTCGAGATCGTGACGCGCGACGACCCGGACGGCCTCGACCTCATACGGCACGATGCCGCCCATGCGCTCGCCGAGGCGGCGAAGGAGCTCTATCCGGAGATCCAGATCACCATCGGCCCGGTGATCGAGAACGGCTTCTACTACGATTTCTCGCGCGCCGAGCCGTTCACGCCGGACGACCTGGCGTTGCTGGAAGAGCGGATGCGCGAGATCGTGGACCGCGATGAGCCCATCGCCCGCGAGGTCTGGGACCGCGACGAGGCGGCCCGCTTCTTCGAGGGCGAAGGCGAGCACTACAAGGCGGAGATCATCCGCTCGATCCCGTCGGAGGAGCCGATCACGCTCTACCGCCAGGGCGGCTTCCTCGACCTCTGCCGGGGGCCGCACCTGCCCTCTACGGGCAAGCTCGGCAAGGCATTCAAGCTGATGAGCGTCGCCGGGGCCTATTGGCGCGGCGACCACCGCAACGAGATGCTGCAGCGCATTTACGGCACGGCGTGGCGCAACGAGAAGGAGCTCAGGACCTATCTGGAGCGGCTGGAGGAGGCCGAACGACGCGACCACCGCCGCCTCGGCCGCGAGATGGGCCTGTTCCACCTCCAGGAAGAGGCCGCCGGCTCCGTCTTCTGGATGCCCAAGGGCTGGACGCTGTTCCGCGTCTGCGAGGACTACATGCGCAGGCGCCTCGACGCGAACGGCTATGTCGAGGTGAAGACGCCGCAGCTCCTCGACCGCGCGCTCTGGGAGGCGTCCGGCCACTGGGAGAAGTTCCGCGAGCACATGTTCGTGGCCGAGGCGGCGGAGGACCGGCTGTTCGCGCTCAAGCCGATGAACTGCCCCGGCCATGTGCAGATATTCAAGCAGGGCATCAAGAGCTACCGCGACCTGCCGCTGCGCATGGCGGAGTTCGGCGCCTGCCACCGCAACGAACCCTCCGGCGCGCTGCACGGCATCATGCGGGTGCGCGCCTTTACCCAGGATGACGCCCACATCTTCGCAACCGAGGACCAGGTGACGGCGGAGACGGAGCGCTTCTGCGCGCTGCTGACCAGCATCTACGCGGATTTCGGCTTTGACGACGTGCTGGTGAAATTCTCCGACCGCCCGGAGGTGCGCGCCGGTGAAGACGAGGTCTGGGACAAGGCCGAGACCGCGCTGCTGGACGCCGTCAACGCTGCCGGGCTCGAAGTCGAGCTGAACCCCGGCGAGGGCGCGTTCTACGGCCCCAAGCTCGAATTCGTGCTGCGCGACGCCATCGGGCGGGACTGGCAGTGCGGCACCTTCCAGGTCGATTTCGTGCTGCCCGAGCGGCTGAACGCCACCTATGTGGACGAGAGCGGCGAGCGGCGCCGGCCGGTCATGCTGCACCGGGCCATTCTCGGCTCGTTCGAGCGCTTCATCGGCGTGCTCATCGAGCACTATGCCGGGCGGTTTCCGCTCTGGCTGGCGCCGGTGCAGGCGGTGGTGGCCACGATCACCAGCGATGCCGACGGTTATGCGCGCGAGGTGTTCGCCCGGCTGAGGGAGGCGGGGCTTCGCGCCGAGCTCGACCTGCGCAACGAGAAAATCGGCTACAAGGTCCGCGAACATTCGGTCGCGAAGGTGCCGGTCATGCTTGTCGTCGGGCGCCGCGAGGCCGAGCAGGGAACGGTCGCGCTGCGCCGGCTCGGGTCGAAGGAGCAAGAAATGCTTGCAGTTGCCGACTCGATACATACCCTGTTGGAAGAAGCGGCGGTCCCGAGCCGGGGCCGCTAGCGGGAAAGAGCGAGAAGGAGACGGTCCATAGCTCGATACACGTCTACAGTGCCGCCCAAGAAGGAAGGGCCGCGCGTGAATGAGGACATCGAAGCGCGGTCGGTCCGCCTGGTCGGCGCTGACGGCAGCATGCTCGGTGTTGTGGAGATCGACGAAGCGCTGGGAGCGGCCGAGGCCGCGGGCCTCGATCTGGTGGAGGTCTCGCCCAATGCGGAGCCGCCGGTTTGCAAGGTCCTCGATTACGGGCGTTTCAAATACGAAGCGCAGAAGAAGAAGAACGAGGCGCGCAAGAAGCAGAAGACCATCGAGGTCAAGGAAATCAAGATGCGCCCCGGGATCGAGCAGCATGATTACGACACCAAGATGCGCTCGGTCCGGCGGTTCCTCGACGAAGGCGACAAGGTGAAGGTGACCCTGCGCTTCCGCGGACGGGAGCTGGCCCATCAGGAAGTCGGCCGCGCCGTCCTGCAACGGGTGCAGACCGAGCTCGGCGACCTGGTCAAGGTCGAGCAGTTCCCCAAGATGGAAGGGCGGCAGATGGTCATGGTGATGTCGCCGCGCTGACCCTTCGCCGGCATTTGCAATCGCCGGCGGGTGCGACGGCATAGCCGCCGCGCCGGCCTTGCGCCCCGCTCCGGGGCCGGCTATATCCCGCGCCTTCGGAACGGACGGTCCGGCGCGTATGAGGGCATGCCCGGCCGTCCTGAATCCGCCTTTGCTGCAAGGACAGGAAAATGCCCAAGCTCAAGACGAAGAGCAGCACGAAGGGCCGGTTCAAGAAGACCGGCTCCGGCAAGGTGCTGATGAACCACGCCTACAAGCGCCACTGCCTCGCCAACAAGTCGAAGCGGATGAAGCGCCAGGCGCGCGGAACCACGGCGATGTCGAAGCCGGACGCGAAGGTCGTGCTCCGCTTCATGCCATACGCCTGAGCGGGAGGATCGCAACCCATGTCCCGCATCAAGGGCGGCGCCGGCAACCGCCGCCGGCACAAGAAGGTCCTGGCCCAGGCGAAAGGCTATCGCGGCCGGGCGAAGAACAACTTCCGCATCGCCATCGAGCGCGTCGAGCGCGGGCTGCAATACGCCTACCGGGACCGCCGGACGCGCAAGCGCAACTTCCGCTCGCTCTGGATCCAGCGCATCAACGCCGCCGCCCGCGAGCACGGGCTCACCTATTCCGCCTTCATGGACGGCATCGCCAAGGCGGGCATCGAGGTGGACCGCAAGGTGCTTGCCGACCTCGCCGTCCGCGAGCCGGAGTCCTTCAAGGCGCTGGTGGAGCAGGCGCGGGCCGCGCGCGCCTGAAGGCGTTTCCCGGGTAAAGAGGGCCTTCCATGTCGGACGAATTGACGGCGCTCCGGGACGAGCTGGAGGGTGCCGTGCAGGCGGCCGACAGCCTGGAGGCGCTGGAGGATGTGCGGGTGCGCGCGCTCGGCCGGCGCGGCGCCGTCACCGGGCTGATGAAGAGCCTCGGCCGGTCCGCGCCCGAGGAGCGGCGCGAGCGGGGCCAGGCCCTCAACCTGCTGAAGCAGGCGGTTTCGGACGCCATCGACGCGCGCAGGGCGGCGCTCGCGGAGGCGGAGCTGGAGCGCCGCCTCGCCTCCGAGCGCATCGACGTCACGCTGCCCGTCCGGCCCGCGCCGGAAGGCAGCCTGCATCCGATTTCGCAGACCATCGACGAAGTCACCCAGATATTCGGCGAGATGGGCTTCCGCTGGGCCGAGGGGCCGGACATCGAGGACGACTGGCACAATTTCACCGCCCTCAACATTCCGCCCGAGCATCCCGCGCGCCAGGAGATGGACACCTTCTACCTCGCCGGCGAGGCCGGGTCGCGGCCGGTGCTGCGCACCCATACGAGCCCGGTGCAGATCCGCACCATGCAGGCCGCGCCGCCGCCGCTCCGGGTCATCGTTCCGGGCCGCACCTACCGCTCGGACCACGACGCCACCCACTCGCCCATGTTCCACCAGGTCGAGGGGCTGGCGATCGGCAAGGCGATCCATATGGGCCACCTCAAGGGCTGCCTGATCGAATTCTGCCGCGCCTTTTTCGGCGTGGCCGACCTGCCGGTGCGTTTCCGGCCGAGCCATTTCCCGTTTACGGAGCCCTCGGCGGAGGTCGATATCGGCTGCACGCGCGAGGGCGGGCAGCTGCGCATCGGCGCGGGCGGCGACTGGCTCGAGATTCTCGGCTCCGGCATGGTGCATCCGAAGGTGATCGCCAATTGCGGCCTCGACCCGGAAGAGTGGCAGGGCTTCGCCTTCGGCATGGGGATCGAGCGGATCGCGATGCTGAAATACGGCATCCCGGACCTGCGCACGATGTTCGACTCGGACCTGCGCTGGCTCCGCCATTACGGCTTCCCGCCGCTGGACATTCCCGGCCTGATCGCGGAGGCGGCAGAGTGAAGTTCACTTTCTCCTGGCTGAAGGACCATCTCGACACGGAGGCGTCGCTCGACGAGGTCTGCGAGGCGCTGACCATGCTGGGCCTCGAGGTGGACGGCGTGGAGGACCGCGCGCGGGACCTGGCCGCCTTCACAACCGCCCGCGTGCTCTCCGCCGAGCCGCATCCGCAGGCGGACCGCCTCCGCGTCTGCCTGGTGGATACGGGCGCGGAAGAGGTGCAGGTCGTCTGCGGCGCGCCGAACGCGCGCACCGGCATGATGGGCGTGTTCGCGCCTTCCGGAAGCTGGATACCGGGCACGGATCTCCGGCTGAAGAAGACGACCATTCGCGGCGTCGAGAGCAACGGCATGCTGCTTTCGGAGCGCGAACTCGGCGTCTCGGACGAGCATGAGGGCATCGTCGAACTGCCGGCGGACACCCCGCTCGGGGCGCCTTATGCGCGGATTGCGGGGCTCGACGACCCCGTGATCGAGATCGGGCTCACGCCCAATCGCGGCGACTGCGCCGGCATTCGCGGCATCGCCCGCGACCTCGCCGCAAGGGGCCTCGGCGCGCTCAAGGGCGTGCCCGGCTGGGGCGAGACCGTGCCGGGCGCCTTCGAGAGCCCGGTCGCCGTGCGCCTCGAACTCGGCGACCGGCCGGAGGCCTGCCCGCTCTTCGCCGGGCGCTACGTCCGGGGCGTGAGCAACGGCCCGTCGCCGAAATGGGTCCAGGACCGCCTGCGCGCCGTGGGCCTGCGCCCGATCTCCGCGCTGGTCGATATCACCAATTATTTCACCCTGGACATGGGCCGCCCGCTGCATGTCTTCGATGCGGACAGGCTCGAGGGCGACGTGGTGGTGCGCATGGGCCGGGACGGCGAGGAAATCGCCGCGCTGGACGGGCGCAGCTACACCGCCGACGCGGACATGACGCTCATTTGCGACGAGGCGAAGGGCAACGCCTTCGGCGGCATCATGGGCGGCGAAGCGACGGGCTGCACGGAGGACACGGTCAATGTCTTCCTCGAAAGCGCGCTGTTCGACCCGCTGCGCACCGCCGCCACCGGCCGCAGGATCGGCGTGCAGAGCGATGCCCGCTACCGCTTCGAGCGCGGCGTCGATCCGACCTCGGCCGTGGCCGGCATGGAGGCCGCCACGCGCATGATCCTCGACTTCTGCGGCGGCGAGGCGAGCCTGCCGGTCGTGGCGGGCGGGGAGCCGGACTGGCGGCGGCGCTACCGTTTCCGCCCGGAGCGGGTGGAGGGCCTGGGCGGCGTTGCGGTGCCGGCGGCGCGCAGCGTCGAAATCCTCCGGGCGCTCGGCTTCGGGGTCGAGGACGGCGCGATGTCGGTCGCCCCGCCGCCCTGGCGGCCGGACATTCTGGGCGAGGCCGACCTTGTGGAGGAGGTGCTCCGGGTCCATGGCTTCGAGCACATTCCGGTGGCCGACTTCCCGGCCCCGGCCGTGCTGCCGGCCCCGGCGCTCACCCGCGCGGCGGCGCACGCGGCGAAGCTGCGCCGGGCGCTCGCGGCGGCCGGCATGGCCGAGGCCGTCACTTTCTCCTTCATGCCGGCGGGCCATGCGGCGCTGTTCGGCGGCGGCGACGCCCTGCTCCGGCTCGACAACCCGATCAGCACCGATCTCGACTGCATGCGCCCCTCCATCCTGCCGAACCTGCTGGACGCCGCCCGGCGCAACGCCGATGGCGGGCGGGCGGCGGGCGCGCTGTTCGAGGTGGGGCCTGTGTTCCGCCCGGAGGCCGCGGCCATCGAGCCGGAAGGGCAGCTACAGGCCGCCGGCGGCGTCAGATGGGGCGCCACGCCCCGCCACTGGAGCCAGCGCCCGCGCCCCGTCGATGCGCTCGACGCCAAGGCGGACGCGCTCACGGCGTTGAAGGCGCTCGAGGCGCCCGTGGACAAGCTGCGCGTTACCGCCGATGCGCCGGCCTGGTTCCATCCCGGCCGCTCGGGCGCGCTCAGGCTTGGCGCGGTCCCGCTGGCCTGGTTCGGCGAGCTGCATCCCCGCGTGCTGGAGGCCTTCGATGCGGCGGGCCCCCTGGCGGCCTTCGAGGCCTTCCCCGACGCCGTGCCGGTGCCGAGGGCGAAGGCCGGCGGCAAGCTCCGCCCGGCTCTCAGCCGCTCCGCCTTCCAGCCGGTCGAGCGCGACTTCGCCTTCGTGGTCGCCGAGGAGATCGAGGCCGACAGCGTGCTGCGCGCGGTGCGCAATGCGGACAAGGCGCTGATCGCGGACGCGACGGTGTTCGATGTCTATCGCGGCAAGGGCATCGAGCAGGGCCGCAAGTCGCTCGCCGTCGCCGTCACCCTCCAGCCGCAGGACGCCACCCTGACCGACGCCGACCTCGAAGCCGCGTCCGCCCGCATCGTCGCCGCCGTAGCAAAGGCCACGGGGGCCGTGCTGCGGGGTTAACGCCCCGCGAGCTGAAGCCATGCCCAGAAAAGGGCGAAGAGCACCGGCTGGTGCAGCAGGTAGTAAACGAGGCTGTGGCGGCCGATGAAGCGAACGGCGTTTCCGGACCATCCCTCAAGTCTTGGCACCGCCAGAACCTGCAGCCAGCCTGCCCGATGGCACAATTTCGCCGCTCCCACGCCCAGAAGCGCCGGCGCGAGCCAGGGAAACACGGGGCGGAAATCGCTTGCCGCGGGCGCGACGCTCCCGAGGCCGAGCCAGCTAAGCGCCGATGCGTTCAGCCACTCCATTGCAATGAGCTCATCGACCGCGAAGACCGCAGCCGCGAATGCGACGGCCAACCACCACGGAGCCCGGAGAAATGCGAGCCCGGCGATGCTCGCAATCGCGATCATGTGCAGGATGCCGAAGAAGATGTAGGTCTCCGGCGTCACGAACCGGGTCACGGCGGTGATCGCGAGTGCAGCAAGCACGACGATGACGAAGCGCCGCCTCCATGGTCTCCACCGGATCCCGCCGCTGTGCGCGAGATAAAGGCTCGCGCCCGTGAGAAAGAGAAAGCTGCCGGCGACAATGGTCGCAAGCGTCCACCAATGGAGCTGCTCCGAGTAGCCCTGTTCTTCCAGGCCGAAAAACTCAAGGTCGAAAACGAAATGGAAGACGGTCATGCCGAACAAGGCCGCGCCCCGGAGGAAATCCACGAGTGCAATGCGCGGGATCGCGCCCGACGAGGAGACCGCCGGGGCCGCGCCTTTTCTTTCGGCCCGGCGATTCCTTTCCCGTCTTCCCGCCATGAGGACAGTTTCCTTCGTTGTCGGCAGTGACGAGATTTTACATGGACCGAATATACGATAACGCGACATTCAATCCGATTGGAGCGGCGCCTCCAACCGACGCCGGCGCCCGGACGGCAGTTCGAGGCCCGGAGCGGCCTCTCGTACCCGACCCGACCCTGTGCGCAAGACAATACGATATGCCCCGCCGCGCGCCCGTCAGCGTCCTCGGAGACTGCCGCCTGTCAGTTCACCGGCGCTGCTTTCGGACACCAGCTCCCACGCCGGCCGCCGCCATAGGCCCGCCCGTGGCCTGTTTCGAGCAGGGCCGCCGACAGCGACCTGCCGTCCAGTATGAGGTCGGCGATGACGCGGCCGCCCCATTTGCCCCAGGCGGGGTCGCGGACGAGGATGCTGCCGGCCCCGGCGACCGCCGCTTCGGTGAAGGCGGTCGCGGCGCGGCCCGCCTGCCGCTCGGCCTCGCATTTCGCCCGCCTGCCCTTCTCCGGCGTATCGACGCCGCGCAGCCGGACGGAGAGCGAGGCGAGCTCCGGCGGCAGGTCCGCGCCGGCATCGACCTTGACCGTGTCGCCGTCGATGACGCGGACGACGGGCCAGGAATAGTCCGCCGCCGACAGGGGCGCGGCCAACAGCGACGCCGCAAGCCCGATTGCCGCCGCCGCGAACCGGATGTTCCGGCCTTCCTTCGGCGCTCGTCCTGCGCCGGTATGCATTCCGCGATACCCTCGGCATAGAGTTTGGAATGCCTGTTATACATCATCGTTATGCATCATTGGACAAGGTGGCATATGCCAAAGCGGAATTCGTTCCGATGGAGATGCATCCCGGGCCGAGCCCGAAATCCTTGTTCCGGACCTGCCCCGGATCGAGACCGGGCAGGCTGCTTCGCTCCTTACGGGGCGACGTTCGAGGCCCTGCGGATGCGCCCGTTTTGGCTCGAACGGACGGCGCTCTACCGCAAGCGTTCGATCACGAGGTTCTGGAAGTTTCGCACCGAATCCTCCCAGACCGGCGAGAGGACGCCGCCGGCAGCGGCCACATCGCTGGCCCGCCCCTGCTGGAGCCGCTCGCACATGGCGTGGTCTTCGCGATGCACCTCCCGCCAGAGTGCTGCAAGCCGCTCGGCCCGCCCGTTCGAGTCCGGCGCCGGGTCCAGGCTGTAGATCGCGCGCCTTTGCAGGGTGCGGCCGGGCGCCAGCGGCGTGTCGAGATGCACGCCCAGCTGGTCCGGCAGGTAGAGCCCGAACACGAAGTTCGGAAACAACGTCAGGAAACGCGAGTCCCCGGACAGGACATCCGCCTTTCTCGCCTCGCGGGAGACATCGACGGCGCAGCCGAGGCAGCCCGGTTCATTCACCGTGTAATGGTCGCCAAGCGGCTGGTCGGTGGTGCGGGCATGCACGAATTGCACATGATAAGGCTCGATGAAGTTCTCGATGAGGAGCTTCCAGTTCGCGGCGATCTCGCCGAAATCGATGGTGGCAAGATGCTGCATCCGCGAGAGGTCGAGCCCGTCGAGCCGCTTCCGGAGCGGCGCCACGAACTCCTCGAACGGCGGCGCCGCGCCGTCCAGATTGACGAAAATCCAGTCGTGCCATGCCGCCGCCCGGACCGGCGCCAGCCCGTGCTCGCTGCGGTCGAAGCCAGCCGGAGCGGCGCGCGGCTCGCGCCCGCCGAAATAAGGCGCGGCGCGCAACCCGCCGTCGAGCCCGTATGTCCAGGCGTGGTAGGGGCAGCGGATCGCCCGCCCGAGATTTCCGGGCCGGTCCACAAGCTTGAGGCAGCGGTGGCGGCAGACATTGTGGAACGCCCTGATCCCGCCAGCCGTGTCGCGCAGCAGCAGCACGGGCCGGCCCGCGACGGTGACGGGAACGGCGTCGCCCGGCCGGGCCAGCTCATGCACGAAGCCGGCGAACACCCATGAAGAGGCGAAAATCCGTTCGTTCTCGAGCGCGAAGAACGCCTCGCTGGTATAGGCCGAAGCAGGCAGTCCGCGCGCCACGGGGGCCGGCGCGTCGAACTCTCCAAGAGAGCGGGCCCCGATAATGCTATGCAGGGACAGGTCCATGACGTCCCCCGGCCGCGAGAACGGGGGCGAAGATCACTCGGGTGCGCCGGCGAAATTTTCCTGCTGCCGAACAAACACTTGCAGATTTCCGACATGGGACGACGGGCGGCCCGCAGGCAGGCCGCCACCGGCATGAGCTCCGCTCAGGCGGAGGTGGGGCGCGCCTCCATGCGCTCGAACCAGGCGGTCACCTTCCCGTTCTCGGGCGCGACGTTCTGGCCGACCGTCTTGCCGAAGGCGAGGAAGCAGTAGAGCAGGATGTCGGCGAGGCTGATACGGTCGCCGCAGAGGAACTGCCTGTCGCCCATCTGCGCGTCCAGCCAGGCGATCTTGTCCTGGGCGATGGCCTTCAGGCCGTCGGACGCCTCCGGCAGGCAGCGCATCCGGCTCTGGAACATCCTCAGCCCCTCGCCATAGCGGAAGCCGTTGGCGAGCGGCTCGCAGATATTGAGATCGACGCGGCGGGTCCACATCCGGGTTTCGGCGCGCTCCTCCGGCGTCGAGCCGATCAGCGGCGAGCCGCCCTGCCGGTCCGCCAGATATTCGCAGATCGCCGTGATCTCGGCGATATGGCTGCCGTCATCGAGTTCCAGGCAGGGGCTCTGGCCGGACGGGTTCTTCGAGAGATACTCGTCTTCCCGGTTGACGCCCTTGAGGATATCGACCTTCTCCTCGGGCACCTCGATACCGGCCTCGGCCATGAACATGCGCACGACATGCGGGTTCGGCCCGATGGATGTGTAGAGCTTCATGGGGGATATCCTTCCTTGCCGGGTCCTTGCTGTTCAGACATGGATCGGGCGGCCGTCCACGGCGAGCGCCGCTTCCTTGACCGCCTCGTTGAGAGTGGGATGGGCGTGGCAGGTTCGCGCGACGTCCTCGGCCGAGGCGCCGAACTCCATCGCCAGCGCCGCCTCGGCGATCATCGTGCCGGCATCCGCGCCCAGGATATGCACGCCGAGCACCCGGTCAGTGCGCCTGTCGGCCAGAATCTTGACGAAGCCCTCGGTCTCGCCGCTGCAGCGGGCCCGGCTGTTGGCCTGGAACGGGAAGCGCCCGACGGCGTAGTCGATCCCCGCCTCCTTCAGCGCTTCCTCCGTCCGGCCGACCGCCGCCGCTTCCGGCCATGTATAGACCACGCCCGGAATCGCGTCGTAGTCGATATGGCCGGACTGGCCGGCGACGATCTCGGCGCACACCGCCCCTTCGTCCTCGGCCTTGTGCGCCAGCATCGGCCCGCGCACCACATCGCCGATGGCATAGATGCCCTCCGCGCTCGTGCGGAAACAGTCATCGATCCCGATCCGCCCCTGCGCGTCCGTCTCGATGCCGACGCTTTCGAGGCCGAGCCCCGCCGTGTACGGGCGACGCCCGACCGCCACCAGCACCGCGTCCGCCTCGACGGTCGAGGCCTCCCCCGACGCCAGCTTCTCGACCGAAAGCGTCACGCCTGCCTTGCCGGTCGCCGCGCCGGCCACCTTGTGACCGAGCATGAACGCGAAGCCCTTCTTCTTCAGGATGCGGTGCATCCCCTTGGCCACGTCGCCGTCCATGTTGGGAAGGATGCGGTCGAGGAACTCGATCACCGTCACCTTCGCGCCGAGCCGGCTCCAGACGACCGCCATCTCCAGCCCGATGTAACCGCCGCCGATGACGGCCAGATGCTCCGGCACCGCCTCCAGCGCAAGCGCGCCGGTGGAGGAGAGGATGCGCTTCTCGTCGATCCCGATGCCCGGCAGGCCCGCCGGCTCGGACCCCGTGGCGATGACGATATTGCGGGCCTCCAGCACGCGGGGCTCCCCGTCTTCGGGAGTAACCTCGACGCGGCCCGGCCCGGCAATGCGGCCGGTGCCCGCAACATGCTCCACCTTGTTCTTGCGGAACAGGAAGCCGATGCCTTTCGTAAGGTCGCGCACCACCTTGTCCTTGCCGGCCATCATCGCCGCCAGATCGACCTCGACGCCGCCGGGGGCGAGGATGCCGCGCTTCGCGAAGCCGTCGCGCGCCTGCTCGAACAGGTGCGTGCTGTGCAGCAGTTCCTTCGAGGGAATGCAGCCGACATTCAGGCAGGTGCCGCCGAGCGTCGCCCGCTTCTCGACGCAGGCGGTGCGCATGCCGAGCTGCGCCGCCCGGATCGCCGCCACATAGCCGCCCGGCCCGCCGCCGATGACGACGGTATCGAAGCTGTCGGTCATGGAGTTCCCCGTTCCTCAGACGTCGAGCAGCAGGCGCTCGGGATTCTCGATCGCTTCCTTGACGCGCACCAGGAAGGTGACGGACTCCGACCCGTCGATGATCCGGTGGTCGTAGGAGAGCGCCAGATACATCATCGGCCGGATCTCCACCTTGCCGTCCACCGCCACCGGGCGGTCCTCGATCTTGTGCATGCCGAGAATGCCGGACTGCGGCGGGTTGAGGATCGGCGCCGACATGAGCGAGCCGTAAACCCCGCCGTTCGAGATCGTGAAGGTGCCGCCGGTGAGGTCGTCCATGGAGAGCTTGCCGTCCCGCGCCCTGGCGCCGAGATCGCCGATGCTGCGCTCGACCTCGGCGAAGCTCATGGCGTCGGCGTCCTTCAGCACCGGCACCACCAGGCCCTGCGCCGTGCCGACGGCCACGCCGATGTCGTAGTGGTTCTTGTAGATGACGTCGTCGCCGTCGATCTCGGCATTGACCGCGGGGATTTCCTTGAGCGCGCCGATGCAGGCCTTGACGAAGAAGGACATGAAGCCGAGCCGCACGCCGTGGCGCGTCTCGAACGCCTCGCGGTAGCGCCGGCGCAGCGCCACCACGCCGCTCATGTCCGCCTCGTTGAAGGTGGTGAGCATGGCGGCGGTGTTCTGGGCGTCCTTGAGCCGCTCGGCGATGCGCCGGCGCAGGCGCGACATCCGCACCCGCTCCTCGCGCGGATGGTCCGGGCGCGGCACTTTTGGCGCAGCCGGAGCGGCAGGGGCCAGCGCAGGCGGCGGCGCGGCGGCGGACTCGAGATGGGCAAGCACGTCGGCCTTGGTGATCCGCCCGTCCTTGCCGGTGCCGGCGACCGCCTCGGGCGCAAGCGCGTTGTCGGCCAGCAGCTTGCGCGCCGCCGGCGATAGCGGCGGAGCGTCGGCGGCAGCCGGGGCCGATTCCCGGGCCTTCGGCGCGGGAGCGGCCTTCGCAGGCGCGGCGCCCGCCGCCATCCGGCCCAGCACGGCGCCCACTTCCACTTCCTCGCCCTCGCCGGCCAGAATCTCTTCCAGCACACCGCTCCGGGGCGCCGGCACTTCGACCGTGACCTTGTCGGTTTCGAGTTCGACCAGCGGCTCGTCCGCCTCCACCGCGTCGCCCGGCGCCTTCATCCAGCGGGCGACCGTCGCCTCGCTGATGCTCTCGCCGAGCTGCGGCACCTGGATCTCGATCGCCATCGCCTGGTCTCTCCTCCGGTCAGCCCGCGCCAAGCGCTTCGGCGACCAGCGCCTTCTGCTCGAAATTATGCCGCGTCAGCAGCCCGGTCGCCGGCGACGCCGCTGCCGGCCTGCCGACGTAACGGGGCCGGCGCGCGCTCGCGCCCATATCCTCCAGCACCGCCTCGATGCGCCGGTCCACGAAGGTCCAGGCCCCCATGTTCTCCGGCTCTTCCTGGCACCAGACGATCTCGGCCTTCGGGTAGCGGGCGAGCTCCTCGGCGAGCGTGCCTTCGGGGAAGGGATAGAGCTGCTCGACGCGCAGCAGCGCCACATCGCGGACACCCTCCTCCCGGCGCTGCTGCAGCAGGTCGTAATAGACCTTGCCGGAGCAGAGCACCACACGGCGGACCGCCTCGCCTTCGGCGATCTCGTCGACTTCCGGATTGACCCGGTGGAAAGAGGAGCCGTCGGCAAGCTCGCCGAGCCCCGATACGCAGAGCCTGTGCCGCAGCAGCGATTTCGGCGTCATCACGATCAGCGGCTTGCGGAACTCCCGCCTCACCTGCCGGCGCAGCGCATGGAAGTAGTTGGCCGGCGTGGTCGGGTAGATGACCTGCATGTTGTCTTCCGCGCAAAGCTGGAGATAGCGCTCCAGCCGCGCCGAGGAATGCTCTGGCCCCTGGCCCTCATAGCCGTGCGGCAACAGCATGACCAGGCCGGACATGCGCAGCCATTTCGACTCGCCGGAGGAGATGAACTGGTCCATCACCACCTGCGCGCCGTTGGCGAAATCGCCGAATTGCGCCTCCCACATCACCAGCGCATGCGGTTCGCTCTGCGAATAGCCGTATTCGAATCCGAGCACCGACGCCTCGGCCAGCGGGCTGTCGATGATCTCGACCCGGCCCTGTTCGGGTCCGATATGCTGGAGCGGCGTGTATTTGCTCTCATCCACCTGGTCGCGCAGCACGGCATGGCGCTGCGAGAAGGTGCCCCGCCCGCAGTCCTGCCCGGAGAGGCGCACCGGAATCCCTTCCTCGGCGAGCGTGCCGAAGGCCAGCGCTTCGGCCGTCGCCCAGTCGAGCCCTTCGCCGGTCTCGAAGACCTTCGCCCGCTGCCGGAACTGGCGGGCGATCTTGGGATTGAGATTGAAGCCCTCCGGCACTGTCGTCAGGCGGCTGCCGACCGCCTGCAACCGGTCGAGGGGCACGGCGGTCGAGCCGCGCCGGTCCCCTTCGCTCGCCACCTCGATGCCGCTCCACGCCCCTTCCAGCCAGTCGGCCTTGTTGGGCTTGTAGCTGTTCGCGGCGTCGAAATCGCGGTCCAGCTTGGCGCGGAAGTCTTCGACGATGCCGTCCGCCTCGTCGGGCCCGATAAGGCCCTCCGCGGCCAGACGGTCGGCGTAGATCGCCCTCGTGGTCGCGTGCCTGTCGATGGCGTCATACATGATCGGCTGGGTGAAAGCCGGCTCGTCCGCCTCATTGTGCCCCTGGCGACGGTAGCAATACATGTCGATGACGACATCGCGCTTGAAGCGGAAGCGGAACTCGGTGGCGATCCGCGCAACATGCACCACCGCCTCGGGATCGTCGCCGTTCACATGGAAGACGGGCGCCTGGACGATCTGCGCCATGCCGGAGCAATAGGGGCTGGAGCGCGAATCCGTCGGCGAGGTGGTGAAGCCGATCTGGTTGTTGATGACCACATGGATGGTGCCGCCGACCTTGTAGCCCTTGAGCTCGGAGAGCTCGAAGGTCTCCGCCACGAGGCCCTGCCCGATGAAGGCGGCGTCACCATGCAGCAGGATCGGCATGACCTTGTCGCGCTCATCGTCGCCGCGCTGCTCCTGCTTGGCCCGCGCCCGCCCGATGACGACCGGGTTGACGATCTCCAGATGGCTGGGATTCGGGCAGAGCGAGAGATGGATGACATTGCCGTCGAACTCGCGGTCCGACGATGTGCCGAGATGGTATTTCACATCGCCCGAGCCCTGCACGTCCTCGGGGTTCGCCGGCTGGCCCTGGAACTCGGAGAAGATCGCCTGGAAGGGCTTGCCCATGAAATTGGCGAGCACGTTCAGCCGCCCCCGGTGGGCCATGCCGATCACCGCTTCTTCCAGCCCCATCTCGCCGCCGCGCTTGATGATCTGCTCCAGCGCCGGGATCAGCGCCTCGCCGCCTTCCAGCCCGAAGCGCTTGGTGCCGATATATTTGCGGTCGAGGAAGTGTTCGAAGACCTCTGCCTCCGTCAGCCGCTCCAGGATGGCGCGGCGGCCGCGCTCGGTGAACTGGGTGCGGTTCAGCGGCTGCTCGATACGCCTCTGGATCCAGGCCTTCTGGTCCGGATCCTGGATATGCATGAATTCCACCCCGATGCTCGAACTGTATATGTCATGCAGCGCCGCCTCGATCTCGCGCATGGTGGCGTGTTCGCGGCCGAGCACGCCGTCGATGAAGATCGGGCGGTCCCAGTCGTCCTCGCCGAAGCCGTAGGTCGCGGGGTCGAGCTCGGGGTGGTGTTCCGGTTCGTGCAGGCCGAGCGGATCGAGCCTCGCATAGAGATGGCCGCGCACCCGGTAGGCGCGGATGAGCATCAGCGCGCGAATCGAGTCATGCGTCGCCTGCCGCCCGCCCTCGCCGGATTCCGCAACGGCTCCGTTGCCCGCGGGCGCCGCGTCGTGGCCGTTGCCGATCACCTGCGGGCGCATCCGGCCCCAGGCGGCCGGCGCGGGGGCCCGGTCCGCGCGCCCGTTCGATTTCAGCTCGGCGAAGAAACCCGCCCAGCTTTCGTCCACCGAACCCGGGTCGCGCAGATATTGCTCGTAGAGTTCCGCGATGAAGACGGCATTGCCGCCATGCAGGAAATCATCCGCCTCGGAAGATACCGCCATTGCCAGTTACCTCCTTCCGCCTCTTCGCCGGCGCGTCAGCGGCCAAGGGCCTCGAGCATGGTCTCGCCCAGCGCAGCCGGCGAGCGGCTTACCAGAATTCCGGCGTCGGTAAAGGCTTCGATCTTGTTTTCCGCCGTGCCCTTGCCGCCGGACACGATGGCCCCGGCATGGCCCATGCGCTTGCCGGGCGGCGCCGACGCCCCGGCGATGAAGCCCACGGCCGGCTTGCGCTCCGGCAGGCCGGCGTAAAACGCGGCCGCGTCTTCCTCCGCGCTGCCGCCTATCTCCCCGATGATGACGATGCCCTCCGTTTCCGGGTCGTCATGGAAGAGCCTCAGGCAATCGATGAAGTCGGTGCCGTTCACCGGGTCGCCGCCGATACCGATGCAGGTGGACTGGCCGAGGCCGGCGGCGGTGGTCTGCGCGACGGCCTCATAGGTCAGCGTGCCGGAACGGGAGACGATGCCGATCCGCCCGCGTCGGTGGATATGGCCCGGCATGATGCCGATCTTGCACGCGTCGGGCGTGATGGCGCCCGGGCAATTGGGTCCGATCAGCCGCGAGCCGGAGCCGGCAAGGGCCCGCTTGACGCGCACCATGTCGAGCACCGGCACGCCTTCAGTGATGCAGACGATGAGCGGGATCTCCGCGGCCGCCGCCTCCAGCATCGCGTCGGCCGCGAAGGGCGGCGGCACATAGATGACCGTCGCGTCGGCCCCGGTCTCGGCCTTCGCGTCGGATACGGTGTCGAACACCGGCAGGCCGAGATGGCGGCGCCCGCCCTTGCCCGGCGCCACCCCGCCGACCATCCGCGTGCCGTAGTCGATGGCCTGCTGGGAATGGAAGGTGCCCTGCCTGCCCGTGATTCCCTGGCAGATCACGCGGGTGTTCTCGTCGATCAGCACCGCCATGGCCTCAGCCCTCCCCGACCGCGGCGACGACCCTGGCCGCCGCCTCGCCGAGGTCGTCCGCGGCGGTGATCGGCAGCCCGGACCGCGCGAGGATACGCTTGCCCTGCTCGACATTCGTGCCTTCGAGGCGCACCACCAGCGGCACGTCGAGGCTGACCTCATGCGCGGCTTCGACGACGCCCTCCGCGATCACGTCGCACTGCATGATGCCGCCGAAGATATTGACCAGGATCGCCTCGACATTGGGGTCGGACAGGATGATCTTGAAGGCGCTGATGACGCGCTCCTTGTCCGCGCCGCCGCCGACATCAAGGAAGTTGGCAGGCTCCGCCCCCTGCAGCTTGATGATGTCCATCGTCGCCATGGCGAGTCCGGCGCCGTTCACCATGCAGCCGATATTGCCGTCCAGCTTGACATAGCTGAAGCCGAGCGCCTCCGCCTGCCGCTCCACCGGCGTCTCCTCGTCCTCGTCGCGCAGTTCGTCCACGCCGGGCTGGCGGAAGAGCGCATTGTCGTCGAAGCTCATCTTCGCATCGAGCGCAAGCAGCCCGCCGCTTCCGGTCACGACGAGCGGATTGATCTCGATGAGCCCGGCGTCGAGCTCCGTGAACGCCCTGTAGAGATTGGCGAGCAGCCCCGCCGCCCCGCGGACCTCCGCCGCCCCGAGCCCGAAGGCGGATGCAAGGCGGCGGCCGTGATGCGGCTGCACGCCCGTCGCGGGGTCGATCGAAAAGGTGACGATCTTCTCCGGCGTCGCCTCGGCCACCTCCTCGATATTCATGCCGCCCTCGGTGGATGCGACGACGGTCACGCGCCCGAGGGTCCGGTCCACGAGCATGGAAAGGTAAAGCTCGCGGGCAATGTCGCAGCCTTCCTCCACATAGATGCGCTTGACCGCCTGGCCGTCCGGCCCGGTCTGGTGGGTCACGAGCGTTCGGCCCAGCAGGCCGGCCGCCGCGTCGCGCACTTCCGCGACCGAGCGCACCACCTTGACGCCGCCGGCCTTGCCGCGCCCGCCGGCATGGATCTGCGCCTTGACGACCCAGACCGGCCCACCGAGCTTCTCCGCGCCCTCCACGGCCTCATCCACCGTGTAGGCCACATGGCCGCGCGGCACCGGCACCTCGAAGCGCGCCAGCACGCCCTTCGCCTGGTATTCGTGAATGTTCATCCGACGCTGCGCCGCGTGCGCGCCAATGCCATGCGACCCGCTCCGTCTTCTCTCTTTTGCCGCCGGGGCGGCGAGGCGATTGCCCGCATCGGGGAAACCGGCCCCATCGTTCTCGCTAGTCCGCTGCCTGGGCGCGCATCCGCTCCGCGACCTCGACCAGCTCCCGCACCGCCGCCACGGACTTGTCGAAGGCGGCCCGGTCGGCATCCGAAAGGCGTATTTCGACGATGCGCTCGACCCCGCCCGCGCCGATGACCGCCGGCACGCCCACATACAGGCCGTCCACGCCGTATTCGCCGTCCAGCCAGGCAGCGCAGGGCAGCACGCGCTTCTTGTCCTTGAGATAACTTTCCGCCATCTGGACCGCCGCCGAAGCCGGCGCATAGAAGGCCGAGCCGGTCTTGAGGAGATTGACGATCTCGGCACCGCCGTCGCGGGTGCGCTGCACGATGTCGGCGACCCGTTGCTCGGTCGTCCAGCCCATCTCGA
This sequence comes from Alphaproteobacteria bacterium, assembly GCA_022827685.1. Lineage (GTDB taxonomy): Bacteria > Pseudomonadota > Alphaproteobacteria > Bin95 > Bin95 > Bin95. Next base: position 12,905 of record JAJEIH010000053.1, on the reverse strand, counting down.
CAAGGTCCGGCACCGGGATGCCCGCTACGGCCGAATAGTTGACCAGCGGCACCATGCTGTCCCCGTGGCCGCCCAGCACGAACGCCGTCACGTCCTCCACCGAGACCTGAAACTCCTCCGCCAGGAAGTAGCGGAAGCGCGCCGTGTCCAGCACGCCCGCCATGCCGACGACCTTGCTGGGCGCAAAGCCGGTCACGCCCTGCAAGACCGCCACCATCGCATCGAGCGGGTTGGTAATGCAGATCACGAAAGCGTCCGGGCAGTTGCGTTTCAGGCCGTCGCCGACCGCGCCCATGACCTTCGTGTTGATGCCGACCAGGTCGTCCCGGCTCATGCCGGGCTTGCGCGGCACGCCGGCGGTGACGATGACGACATCGCAGCCCTCGAGCGCCTCATAGCTGCTGGCGCCGGAAATCCGGGCGTCGAAGCCCTCTATCGGCGAACTCTGGACAAGGTCGAGCGCCTTGCCGCCGGGCATGCCCTCGACGATGTCGAACAGCACGACATCGCCCAATTCCTTGAGGCCGGCCAAGTGGGCGAGCGTGCCCCCGATATTGCCCGCGCCGACCAGCCCGATCCTGTTACGCGCCATCCAAATCACCCCAATCGCCGCGACGCCGCTGCGGACGGCAAACTACTGGCTTTCGTCGCCTCCGACAAGCGGCTCGCCAGCGGATGCATCGCCTGACCAGGGGTCCATTTCATAGGCGGCAGGGCTCGTTCGCGGCAGCACGACGAAGGCGCCCTTGTCGGCCTCATCGACGTCCGCCCGGCGGGAGCGCCGGTAGAGCGCGAACGCGCCGAGCCCGGCGGCGATCGCGGCCACGCTGTCGAACAGCGCCCCGGGACCGGCAAGGTCCATGGCAAGCGCCGCGACCGGCGGCCCCGCAACCGCGCCCGCGCCGAAGGCGATCAGCAGCCCGGCCGCTGCCGGCACGCTGTCTTCCGGCGGAAGATGGTCGTTGGTATGGGCCGCCGCGAGCGGATAGGCGGCGAAGACAAGGCCGCCGAATACAGCCCCGAAGACCATCAACACCTCGAGCGAACCGTCGCCGATGACCCGGAACAGGAGCACGGCCGCAAGCGCCGCGAAGCAGATGCCCGCCAGCACGAGACGCCGCTCAATGCGGTCCGAGAGCCGGCCGATGGGGAAGGAAAGCGCGAACCCGCCGCCGATCAGGGCCAGCCAGAACGCCGCCGCGCCGGAAACGCCGTGGCCGGCGGATACCGCATAGACCGAACTCAGGCCGACCAGGGGCGCAATCATCGCCCCGGCCAGCACGGCGCCCGCAATCCCGAGCGGCGAGATGCGCACGAGGTCCCGGAAGCGCAGCCGCGAGGGCTGGGCGACGCCGGGCTGCGCCCGGTTCGAGAGCGACATCGGAAGCAGCGACAGGCCCATCAGTATCGAAGCGATGCTGAACAGCGCGAACCCCTCCGGCTCCTCGACCATCATCAGCAGCGGCCCGACGCTGAGGGCCGCATAGCACACCGCCATGTAGGTCGAGAGCGCGGAGCCCCGCCTGGCGTTGCCGGAGACATGGTTGAGCCAGCTCTCCATCGCCAGCAGCACGCCCGCCATCGCAAAGCCGTTGGCGAACCGCACCGCGGACCAGACGAACGGCCCGCCGGCGAGCGCGTAGATCAGCGCCGCCGCCGAGAGCACCGTCGCAAAGCTGGCGAAGGCGCGAATGTGGCCGACGCGGTTGATGACGCCGCCGGACAGGCTGGACCCGGCAAGCTGCCCGGCGAAGTAGGCCGTGGTCACCAGCCCGGTCACGGACGCGGCGAAGCCGGCGCCTTCCAGCCGCACGCCGATAAGGGTGGCGAGCAGCCCATTGCCCAGTTGCAGCAACGCCGCCGCTGCCAGAATCGGCAGGATAGGCCCCAGATAAGCGGGCATGAGGGCACCTCGCGGGGAGGACGGCGACAGGGCGCGCGCGGTTCAGGCAGCCAGATGGCGGCGCGCGATATAGTCCTCCGCCTGCATTTCGATCAAGCGCGATGTCGTGCGGCGAAATATGTCGGCTCCGAGGCCCAGGGGATAGAGCCTGTCGGGGCCGGCCGCGGCCGACAGCACGAGGTTGCAACGCGCCTCGTAAAGCGCGTCGATCAGGTTGATGAAGCGCCGCGCCTCGTTGCGGTCTTCCGGGCGCATCGCCGGCACGCCGGCGAGGATGAATGTGTGGAACCGCCCGGCCAGCGCCAGATAGTCGCCGGCGCCGAGCGGCTGGCGGCAAAGGTCGTCGAAATGGAAGCGCGCCACGCCGCGCGCGGCTTCCGGCACGGCGACCTCGCGCCCCCGGACCGACACGGTATCCGGCGCGCCCCGCTCCAGGTCCGTGAGGTCGCGGAACGCCCGGTCGAGTTCGGCGGCCGCCCCGGCGTCGAGCGGCGCGTGATAGACCTGCCGCCCTCTCAGACGCGCCAGCCGGTGGTCCCCCTCTCCGGCCAGTTCGAGCACGCGCAGGCGCTGCTGCAATATGTCGATGAAGGGCAGGAAGCGCTCGCGCTGCAGGCCGTTGCGGTAGAGGTCCGCCGGCGGGGTGTTGGACGTTGCGACCACGACCACGCCCCGCGCCAGCAGCGCTTCGAACAGGCGGCCGAGGATCATCGCATCGGCGATATTGTCCACCTGGAACTCGTCGAAGCAGAGCAGGGCCGCCTCTTCCGCGATGGCCGCGGCGAGGCCCGGAATCGGATCGCCGGCGCGCTTCCGCATCCGGTGGGCGCGGTCATGCACTCCGGTCATGAAGGCGTGGAAATGCACCCGGCGCTTACGAACGACCGGCGCGGTCTCGAAGAAGAGGTCCATCAGCATGGACTTGCCGCGCCCGACCGCCCCGTGGATGTAGATGCCCTTCGGCGCCTCCGCCGCCGGCTCGCTCCGGCGCGCGAGGCCGAGCCGGGCCAGAAGCCCGCCCGTCCTGCCGGCGGCGGCGAAGGCCCCCAGGGCGTCATGCAGGTCCTGGAGCGCCCGCGCGCAGATTTCCTGGTCGGGGTCGCCGCTCAGCGCCTTCGCCGCGACCTGCGCGCGCCACGCCGCCAGCGGCCCTGCGGTGGACTCGGACACGGGCTTTCCGTCAAGCGAAGGCGCGTTCCATCTCGCGCCGGAAGGCGACGGTCGGGTCCTTCGGGTCGATCTCGACATCGTCCCAGGTCACCGGCCGGCCGAAGGGTATGGCGTTGCGGAGCCGGACGCCGTGGGCGAGGCCGATGGGCAGGCCGCCGAGCGCCAGCGAGTCGGCCGACGGCATCAGCTTGCCCCAGACGCAATAGCCGCCCTCCCCGTCCAGCACCTCGCCGGCCTTCAGGTCGCGCTTGGCCGTGGCGACGACATCGCCGGCCCAGCCCTCCGCATGGCCGGTCGACTCGCCGCGCAGCGCCGCCGTCGCCACCGACACGCCGAGTTCCAGCCCGATCAGGTGCGAAGGCCGCCAGAGCGCCGCATATTCCCCGCTCTCGTCCGTGGAGACGTGGTATTCGGCGAAGCAGCGCTGCACATACTCGTCCGCCCCGGCGAAGGTGACATAGACCCCCTGGCGCAGGTTGTGCGGCACCTCCTGGCCGTTCGCGCCGAAACACGAGATCACCTCCACATAGCCGCCGCGGCCTTCCAGCGTGCCGCCGTCGGCCTCGGGTTTCAGCAGGTCGGCGAGTTCGTAAACGGAGGCGGGGCGGAAGGAGAGGCCCTTGCGTGGCACACCCAGCCCGGTGGCATTGGCGACGGCCGCCATCTCGATCCCGGACTTGGTGCCGTCCACGAAGGAGTTGAACATCTGCGCATTCATGCCGCCCAGCGCCGCCCGTTCGGCGTCGATGCCGTAATACTCCCACACGGTCTCCGGCGTGGACTGGTGGTAATGCGCCATGTGCTTGGTGCCCTTGCCGGCCGCCACGACCTCGAGCCCGCAGGTGCGCGCCCAGTCCACCATCTCGTAGATCAGCGCCGGCTGGTCGCCATAGGCCATGGCGCAGGCCACGCCCGCCTCCTCCGCCTTTCGCGCGAGCAGCGGCCCGGCGAGCACATCGGCCTCGACATTCACCATGACGATATGCCGCCCGGCCTCGAAGCAGGCGAGCGCATGGCGGATGCCGGCGGCCGGGTTGCCCGTCGCTTCCACGACCACCTCGATGCCGTCGGTCCGGATGAGCTCCTGCGCGTCTTCGGTGAGGAAGGTCGTGCCGTCCCTGAAGGCTTCGGCGAAGGACGCGGCGCCGTAGCGCTCCGCCGGCCAGTTGATGCGCGCCAGTTGCGAGCGCGCCCGTTCCGGGTCCAGGTCGGCCACCCCGACGACATGCATGCCCGTCGTCCGCCCGGCCTGGGCGAGGAACATGGCCCCGAACTTGCCGCAGCCGATGACGCCGACCCGCACGGGCCTTCCCTCGGCGGCCCGCGCCGCCAGCATTCTGGACAGGTTCATCCTCGCCTCCCGCTCCGCTGTCCCTGTAGCTAGACGACGCGGCAGGCCGCATCAAGACAGGCTTTCGAGCCGCAGCCGCAGTCGCTAGGTTTCGCGTCTCTTCTGCTTCTCTTGAGGAGTTCCGCTCCCATGCCGCATTCCGGAGGCGCGCTCGCCGGCTATCGCGTAATCGACTGCACGCGGGTGCTCGGCGGCCCCTACTGCACCATGATCCTCGCCGACCACGGCGCCGAGGTCATCAAGGTCGAGCCGCCGCAGGGCGACGAGACGCGGGACTGGGGGCCGCCCTTCCGCGCCGACGGCGAGGCCGCCTATTTCCAGGGCGTCAACCGCAACAAGCGCTCCATCGGCCTCGACCTGTCGAAGGACGAGGGCAAGGCGGTGCTGATGCGCCTGCTGGAGGGCGCGGACGTCATCGCCGAGAACTTCAAGCCCGGCACGCTGGAGAAATGGGGCCTCGGCTACGAGGAGGTGCTGAGCCGGCGCTTCCCCAGGCTGGTGCATTGCCGGATCACGGGATTCGGCGCCGACGGGCCGCTCGGCGGCTTCCCCGGCTACGACGCCGTGATACAGGCGATGTCCGGCATGATGAGCGTCAACGGCTCGCCCGAGAGCGGACCCGTGCGCGTCGGCACGCCGATGGTCGATATGGGCACCGGCCTGAACGCCGTCATCGCCATCCTCATGGCGCTGCTCGAACGCGAGCGCTCCGGGCGCGGCCAGTTCCTCGACCTCACGCTCTACGACTGCGCCGTCGCCCTGCTGCACCCCCAGGCGCCGAACTGGCTCATGTCCGGCAGGGCGCCGGCGATCACCGGCAATGCGCACCCCAACATCTACCCCTATGACGCCTTCCGCACGCGCGACAAGCAGGCCTTCCTCGCCATCGGCAACAACGGCCAGTGGGCGCGCTTCTGCAACGCCATCGGCGCGGGCGATCTGGCGGAGGATGCGCGCTTTGCGGACAACGCCTCCCGCTCGCGCAACCGCGCCGAACTCAAGCCGCTGCTGGAGGCGAAGCTTGCGGATTTCGAGTGCGACGCGCTCTGCGAGACGCTGCTGCGCCAGGGCGTCCCGGCGGGGCCCGTCAACGCCATCCCCGAAGTCTTCACCCACCCGCACACGCTGCACCGGGGCATGCGCGCGTCGGTGGAAGGCGACGAGTGGGAGGCGCCCGGCATCGCCGCCAAGCTCTCGCGCACACCCGGCAGCGTGCGCGCCGCCCCGCCCTTCTTCGGCAACGCCACCCGCGAGGTGCTGGCCGAAGCCGGCTACGCCGCAGCGGAGATCGAGCAGCTTATCGGGGCCGGCGTCGCGCTGGCGGAACGGCGGCGGGCTTAGCCCGGACGGGTCGTGACCCAGGTCATGCGGGCGTCGTAGTCCTTCTCGAAGGCCTCGATCTCGCCGAGGTACTGCATGGTGAAGTCGATGTCGTCGAGCCCCTGCAGCACCTTGTTCTTCTGGAACGGGTCGATCTCGAAGCTCCAGGTGGACTGGTCGGGCGCGGTGACGGTCTGGCTCTCCAGATCGACCGTGACCTCGCCGCCCGGCCCCTCATGCAGCATCTCGCGCAGCCGCCGGCAGGTCTCGTCGGCGAGGCGGATCGGCAGGAAGCCGTTCTTCAGCGAGTTGCTGTAGAAGATGTCGCCGAAGGACGGCGCGATGACCGCCCTGAAGCCGGCCGCGGCAAGCGCCGTCACCGCGTTCTCGCGCGAGGAGCCACAGCCGAAATTCCGGTCGGCGACCAGCACCTGCGCCCCCCGGAAGCCCTCCCGGTTCATCACGAAATCCGGCTTCTCGTTGCCGTCGGCGTCGAAGCGCAGGTCGTGGAAGAGATAGGTGCCGTAGCGCTCGTCCAGCGGGCGGCTGAGGAAGCGCGCGGGGATCACCTGGTCGGTATCGACATTCAGCATGTCGAGCGGCGCGGCGACGGCGGAGAAAGTCTTGAAGGGTTCCATCTGCCTCGTCCTCCGCTCAGCCGAATTCGCGCACATCGGCGAACCGGCCGCTGACCGCCGCCGCGGCCGCCATGGCCGGGCTCACCAGATGGGTGCGCACGCCCGGACCCTGCCGCCCGCGGAAATTGCGGTTGGAGGTGGACGCGGTGCGCTCGCCGGGGCGCGCAATGTCGCCGTTCATGCCGACGCACATCGAACACGCGCTCTCCCGCCACTCGAAGCCCGCCTCGGTGAAGATGCGGTCGAGGCCCTCTTCCTCGGCCTGTTTCTTGATGAGGCCGGAACCGGGGGAGACGAAGGCGTGGCCGACCCTGATCCGGCGCCCCTCCACCACCTTCGCGGCGGCGCGCAGATCCTCGATGCGGCTGTTGGTGCAGGACCCGATGAACACCCGGTCCACCTCGATATCCGTGATCGCCTGCCCGGCGGCGAGGCCCATATAGTCGATGGCGCCCTCCAGCGCGGCGCGGCGCTCTTCGTCCGGCTCGTTTGACGGGTCGGGCACCCGGTCCGTCACCGCGACGGCGTTCTCCGGGCTCGTGCCCCAGGTCACCATCGGCGCGAGCGCGGCCCCGTCCAGCGCCTCCTCGCGGTCGAAGGCGGCGCCGGGGTCCGACGGCAGGCCCCGCCAGTGGGCGACGGCCTTGTCCCATTCGGCGCCGGCGGGCGCGAACGGCCGGCCCTTCAGGTAGTCGAAGGTCTTGTCGTCCGGCGCGATCATGCCGCAGCGCGCGCCCGCCTCGATCGACATGTTGCAGACCGTGAGCCGCTCCTCCATCGAGAAGGCGCGGATGAGCGAGCCCGCATATTCCACGGCGTAGCCCGTGCCGCCGACGGCGCCGATATGGGCGATGATGGCCAGGATCGCGTCCTTGCCGGTGACGCCGAAGGGCCGCTCGCCGTTGACGGTGATGCGCATGGTCTTCGGCCGCTTCTGCCAGAGCGCCTGCGTCGCCATGACATGGGCGACCTCCGAGGAGCCGATGCCGAAGGCGATGGCGCCGACCGCGCCATGCGTCGAGGTGTGGCTGTCGCCGCAGACGATCACCAGCCCCGGCTGCGTGAAGCCCTGCTCCGGGCCCACGACATGGATGATGCCCTGGCGCGCGTCCTCCACCGGGAAATGCGTGATCCCGTTGGCCGTGAAGTTCTCGCCGAAGACGCGGAAGATGCGCCTCATGTCCTCGGTGGCGAGGTCCTCGATGCGCCGGCTGGTGGTCGGCACATAGTGGTCGGGCGTGCCGGCCATGCGGTCCGGCCGGCGCACCTTGAGGCCGCGCTGCTTCAGATTGGCGAAGCCGCCGGCCGAGCCGTCATGGCAGAGGTGGAAGGCGACATGCAGGAGGGTGTTGCCCTCGCGCTCCAGGATCGCGTGGGCGTCCCAGATCTTGTCGAACATCGTGGCTGGCATGGGCGCTGTATCCTCAATAGCCGACGCGGGCGGCGTCATCGACCGCGTAGCGGTCCTCCAGCGCCTGCACCTCGGCCATGCCCATCAGGTCGAAATACTCCCGGAAGGGCGTGAACTCGTTGCGCATCGGGCGCACGTCGCCGGTTTCCCGCAGCGTCTCGAGCGCGCGCGTCATGGCGGGGATCGCCGCCGAGATCGTGATGCCGGGGAAGATCGCGATGCCGTAGCCGAGCGCTTCCATCTCCGCAGCCGAAAGGTCCGGCGTCTTGCCGCTGCCGGCCATGTTGAACAGGCACGGCGCGCGGAAATGCTTCGGCGCGAAGGCGAGCTGCTCCATCGTGGTCATCGCCTCGACGAAGAGAATGTCCGCGCCGGCTTCCTGATAGGCCTCCACGCGCTCGATGGCCGGCTCCCAGCCTTCCACCGCGATGGCGTCGCAGCGCGCGATGACCTGGAAGTCGGGGTCGATGCGCGCGTCGCACGCCGCCATGATCTTCGCGACCATTTCGGCCTTCGGGATCACCGTCTTGCCGGCCAGGTGCCCGCAGCGCTTGGGCCAGGACTGGTCCTCGATATGCAGCCCCGCCACGCCCGCGCGCTCATAGGCCTGCACCGTGCGGCGCACATTCACCGGGCCGCCATAGCCCGTGTCGGCGTCCGCCACCAGCGGCAGGCCGGAGGCGTCGGCGATGCGCCCGGCATTGTCCGCCATCTCGGTCATGGTCAGCAGGCCGACATCCGGCATGCCGAGCCGGCTTGCCGTCGCGCCCGCGCCCGTCATGTAGATGGCATCGAAGCCGGCCTTCGCCACCAGCCGCGCGCCGATGCCGTCCACGACCCCCGGCGCGACCAGGATTTCGGGCGCCTGCACGAGGCGTTTCAGGCGTGTGGTGCGGCGCTCGGACATCGGCTTCCCTCCTCGAAATACGCGCGAGGACCGAGTCTTGCACAGTCTGTTCCGGGCGCATAGGTGCGGCTATGTTCGGTCCCATGCACGATCATGCCGGGATCGACGCGGCGGCGGAGCCGCGCCAGCCGACGCTCTACGAGCGGCGGGTGGAGGCGCTGCTGTCCCTGCTCGCGGACAGCGGCGAGGCGGAGCTTGTCGAGGCGCACCGCCGGACGATGGAGGCGCTCCGCCAGGATATGTCGGAAGGCGCGGCCTGGTACGACCGGCGGCTTCAGGCGCTCCGGGCCGCGCTGGAGGAGCTCGGCATTCTGGACCGCGCCGACATCGAGGCGCATCTTGCCGGCGAAGAAGGAGGGCGCGGCCCGTGATCGAGAACGGCACCAAGGTCAGGGTGGACGACCGCTTCCATGCCGGCCATCACCGCGTGCCCGGCTATCTCAAGGGCCGCGAGGGCGTGGTGACGGCCTGTCTCGGCCGCTTCCCGAACCCCGAGGCGCTCGCCTATTTCCGGCCGGGCGACCCGCCGCTGGCGCTCTACCAGGTGCGGTTCCGGCAGGCCGACCTCTGGGACGGCTATGCGGGCGGGCCGGCGGACACGCTCGACGCGGACATTTACGAACACTGGCTCCAGCAGCTGGAGGACAGGCCATGAACGACCCGCACGTCCACTCTCATCGCCACCCGCCTGCCGCTGACGACCCGTCGAGCGGTTACGAGCCGCTGGAGCGCGCGATCCGCGAGCTGCTGATCGAGAAGGGCATTCTCGACGCCGCCGCCATCCAGCGCCGGATCGAGGCGATGGACAGCCTGACGCCGGCGAACGGCGCGCGCCTCGTCGCCCGCGCCTGGATCGACCCGGCCTACAAGGCCCGGCTGCTGGAGGACGCGGCGGGCCTGCTGGCGGAGGAAGGCTTCGAGCTGGAGCACAGCCCGACCGTGCGCGTGGTCGAGAACACCGGCGATGTCCACAATGTCATCGTCTGCACGCTCTGCTCCTGCTATCCGCGCATGGTGCTGGGCCTGCCGCCCGCCTGGTACAAGAAGAAGGCCTACCGCGCGCGCGTCGTCCGCGAGCCGCGCGCCGTATTGGCGGAGTTCGGCACGGAGCTGCCCGACGGTGTGGAAGTCCGCGTCCACGACAGCACGGCCGACCTCCGCTACATCGTGCTGCCGCGCCGCCCGGAAGGCACCGACGACATGGACGAGGACGCACTGGCCGCCCTCGTCACCCGAGACGCCCTCATCGGCACCGCCCCTGCGCGGGCGCCCGGCGAGAGTTGAAAGACGCAGCCCTTCCGGCCGACCACGGCTTCCAGCCCGTTGCGGAACCTCCGGCGGCAGGGAGGCCGCTCAATTTTGCCGACAAGCTGGTCGCATTCAGCCATCGGGGACGGGCCACCCGCATCGCCGAACGAAACGGCATCCCCTGCTTCACCAACGAATTCTGGACCTCCGGGCAGCGGAAGGCGAGCCGGTTGCATGAGGTCAGCTACCGGGCCTGTTTCAAGCCGCAGCTTCCGGCCTTCTTCATCGAGCGGCTGACCCGGCCGGGCGACGCGGTTTACGACCCGTTCATGGGGCGCGGCACGACGCCCTTGCAGGCCGCGCTGATGGGCCGCCGGCCGGTCGGCTCCGACATCAACCCGCTCTCCGCCATGCTGCTCAGCCCCCGGCTCGCGCCGCCCTCCCTCGAAGAGATCGCCGCGCGGCTGGCGGACATCCCTCCCTCCGCCGCCCTGCCGGAAGAACCGCTGCTGGGCGACCTGCGCGTCTTCTTCCACGAGTCCGTGCTTGCCCGCCTGGCCGCGCTGCGCGCCCGGTTCATCGATCGCGAGCGGTCGGGCGCGCTCGACCCGGTGGACGAATGGCTCCGCATGGTCTGCCTCAACCGCCTCACCGGCCATTCGCCGGGCTTCTTCTCGGTCTATACGATGCCGCCCAACCAGGCGGTCGGGGCGGACCGGCAGCGCCGCATCAACGCCAGGCGCGGGCAGACGCCGCCCCCGCGCGACGTGGATGCGCTCATCCTGCGCAAGAGCCGCTCGCTGCTCTCGACGGGCGCGCCGCCGCCGCACCCGCCGGCGCTGCTCGGCGCGGCCCCGGCCGACAATGCCGCCTTCGTGCCGGACGGCTCCGCCGATCTTGTCGTCACCTCGCCGCCCTTCCTCGACGTGGTGGACTACCGCACGGACAACTGGTTGCGCTGCTGGTTCGCCGGCATCGACCAGGACGCGGTGCCGATCGCCGCGCACAGGACGCCGGAAGCCTGGCGGGCCTTCGTCCATGCGAGCCTCCGGGACATCGCGCGCACGCTCCGCCCCGGTGGCTTCCTCGCCTTCGAGGTGGGCGAGGTGCGGGGCGGCAGGGTGCTGCTGGAGGACCATGTCGTGGCGGCCGCCGGCGGCCTGCCGCTCGCCGTCGAGGGCGTCATGGTGAACGCGCAGAAATTCACCAAGACGGCGAATTGCTGGGGCGTGGCCAACAACCGCAAGGGCACCAACACCAACCGCATCGTGCTGATGCGGAAGACGGATCAAGCTGCAACCGCATGGCATTGACGATGGCGCAGGCGTGGAGAGGCCTCGCATTGGTCCCTCCGATCGTCACCCCGGACGGAGCGCAGCAGCCTGCCCCGGACCCGATCCGGGGGAGATCCGGGGTCCATCTCCCGGCCTGAAAGGGCAGCGCTGGCCCCGGCTCGGGGGCCGGGGCGACGGTTTCGAGCCTGAATCGAAATGTGCTTCTATCGGGGCGACTCGAACGGGAGAGGACGGGACATGAAGGTTCTGGTGGTCGGGGGAACCGGCTTTATCGGGCGCCGGCTGGTGCCGCTGCTAGCGGCGCAGGGCGCGGAGGTCGTCGCAATGGACATCGCGCCCGAGGCGGCGGATTTCGCCGACATGGCCGAGACGCGCAAGGGCGACGTGACGCAGTTCGACCAGGTGATGGCGCTTGTCTCGGAGACGAAGCCCGACCGGCTCGTCAACCTCGCCTATTTCATCGGCGAGCTGCCGCCGCGCATCGCGCTCAAGCTCGACATTCTCGGCATGGGCAACTGCTTCGAGGCGGCCCGGCTCGGCGGCGTCGCGCACACCGTCTATGCGAGTTCGCTTGCGGTCAGCGGCCTGCAGAGCCATTTCGGCGAGCGCGCGGCGGATGAGGACGACCACCGCTACGGCGACAACCAGTACGCCATGCACAAGATTTTCAACGAGTGGCAGGCGCGGGACTACACGGAGAAATACGGCATGGCGATCACCGGCATCAGGCCGGCGAACGTGACCGGGCCCGACAAGATCTACGGGTCCATCGACCATGTACGCTGCGTCACCTTCCCGGCCCGCGGCGAGCCGGTGAGCTTCCCCCATGCCGACGCGATGCGCGCGCCCGTCCATGTGGACGATGTGGCGGAGGCGTTCGCGCGCGTCACGCTCGCCGAGGCCCCGCAGCACCGGATCTACAATACGGGCGGCCATGCCATCTCGATGGGCGATCTCGCGGCGCTGGTGCGCGAGTTCCTGCCGGACGCCGACATCTCCTTCGAGCAGGAGACGGGCGGGCGCGCCGCCTCCGGCAATTTCCTGATCGACAACCGCCGCCTGGTGGAGGAGTTCGGCCTGCAATACGCGCCCTTCCGGGACCGCGTGCTCCAGATCATCGAGGCGGTGCAGGCCGAAGTCTGAGGCGCGTTCCCGGCGGGGGGCCGCGCCAGAGCGCAACCCGTTCGGGTTGAGACGGTATCGAATGCGCAACCCTGTTCGTCACCCCGGACGGAGCGAAGCGGAGATCCGGGGTCCAGCCCGTCGGGGCCTCGTCAGGTTTCAAAGGCGGTTCCGGCCCCCGGCTCGAAGGCCGGGGCGACGATTGGTGCGTGGAGCGGAGCACGGTTCTATCGGAACGAATCCTGCTCTCTTCCAAAGTCGCAAACATGAAAAAAATCTGGTGAAATTGCTTTTTGTTCGTGTTTTGGGCTTGACATCTGGCGGATTGTGTTATGATGGTCCCGAGGGAAGCGGCATCCGGAGCCGCGTCCCGGGCGTTGCGCGGCCGGGCGGCGCCATTTTCTGAAAACCCGTGAGAAGCCGACGGGAGAGGTGCGCCCTCTGCCTCGCGCGCGCAATCAGGCGCGCGAACCGCGCCGCCGCAATACGCGCGCCGGCACGCGCACAGGCGCCCGCGCAGGATACGCGCGAAACAGGGAC